>JBIOHX010000024.1:0-18921 GCA_044449465.1 Gemmatimonadales bacterium
CTGACCGCGCCACGCCTGGCGCGGCGCGTGCCGAGGTCACGGCGTATTTCCGCGACTTGCAAACCAGCGGCGGCCCAATTGGGAAACTCATCATCCGCGGCGTGGCCAATACTCTGCCGCGCATCGTGCTCGGCGATACACAGCCGGCGCTTTTCGTCGTCCTCGCCGCCGCCGCGCTCCTGCTGCTCATCACCTGCGTGAACGTCGGCAATCTGCTTCTCGTGCGCGGCCTCGCTCGCACGCGCGAGATCGCCGTCCGCACGGCGCTCGGTGCCAGCCGCGCCCGCGTCGTCGCGCAACTGCTCACGGAAAACGTGATGCTCGCCGTCGCCGGCGGCGCGGCGGGTATTGCGATCGCAACGGCGGCAGTCAAGGTCTTCGTGCACTACGCTCCGGCCGCCATCCCGCGCGTCGGCGAGATCGGCCTCGATGCGCGTGCGCTCGGCGGCGCGATCGCCATCACCGCGGCGGCGCTGCTGCTCTCCGGCCTCGCACCCGCGTTGCTCGGCTCGCGAGCGGAAATGCTCGAGGTCCTTCGGTCGGGGACGCGACAGAGTGCGCGCCGCCAGACACGCATCGTCGGCCGCGCACTCGTCGCCGGGCAGATCGCGCTCGCCGTGACGATCATCTCCGTTGCCGGGTTGCTCGTGAACAGCTACGCCCGGCTGGCCCGGGCCACGCTTGGGTTCGATGATTCGCATTTGCTCATCGCGGAACCGTCGCTTCGTTACGATATTTACAACGACACGCCGAAGCAGCTCGCCGTGCTCGACCGCATCATTGCCTCGCTGCAGGCGGTGCCGGGCGTCGTCTCGGTCGCGCCGGTCGTCGCCATTCCCTTCTCTGGGAACGGCGGCTGGGACGGCGACTTCGCAGCCGAGGGCCAAACCCCCGAACAGGCGCGTCAGAATCCGGTCTTCAACATGGAGGTCGTGACGCCAACGTACTTCGCCACGCTCGGCATGCCCGTCCAGCAAGGCCGGCCTTTCGTCGAGTCGGACGATCGCGGCGCACCGTCCGTGGTCATTCTCAACGCGTCGGCCGCGCGGCTCCTATGGCCGGGCATGTCGGCCATTGGGAGGCGGGTACGCGTCATGGACAGGAAGCTCGCGACGGTGATCGGCCTCGTCCCCGACACGCGCTATCGCGATCTGCGCGAGGCGCGCCCAAGCATCTACTTTCCCCTGCGGCAATCGCTCTTTCCGTACGTACCGCTCACCTTCGCCATTCGCGCTGCCGGCGACCCG
Source organism: Gemmatimonadales bacterium (assembly GCA_044449465.1). GTDB lineage: Bacteria > Gemmatimonadota > Gemmatimonadetes > Gemmatimonadales > Gemmatimonadaceae > JAQBQB01. Next base: position 1,248 of record JBIOHX010000024.1, read on the forward strand.
CTGGCGGTCGTCCCCGCACTTCGCCATGCCTTCGCCCAGTCGGCGAGCGGTGTAGCCCTCGAGAGCGCGGACTCGTTCGAGTCGCTGCTCGGCGGCCCGCTCGCGCTGCCGCGACTGAACGCGCTCTTGCTCTCCGTCTTCGCTGCAGCGGCGCTGCTCCTCGCCGCGGTCGGACTGTACGCCGTCGTCGCGGCCGCCGTGCGTCAGCGAACCCGCGAGTTTGGAATCCGACTCGCGCTCGGCGCGAGCCCGGGAGCGCTGGGGCGCACCGTGCTCCGCGAGGCGCTCGCCGTCGCTGTGGTCGGCACTGGAGCTGGCGTCGTCGGCGCACTGGCGCTGTCTCGGGCCGTGCGATCGCTCGTCTTCGAGGTGAGTCCGTCTGATCCGGCTACGCTCGGTGCGGTGGCACTTCTGCTTCTGCTCGTGGCGGTGGTCGCGGCACACCCGCCCGCTCGACACGCGGCCCGTACGGATCCGCTTCAGGCTCTTCGAACGGAATGACCGCGATCGCCCGGCTGACGACCAGCATCATCCCGGCGAACAGCAACGTGTCGAACACGAAGTTGAAGCCGTTCACCTGCTGCGCCACGTCGCGGGCGATGAAGAACTGGGGCACATACAGCCCGATTGTGAGCACCACCATCAACAATCCGCACCACGCCGCGGCAGCACTCGCGCGCTTGGCGACGAACATCGTCGCGCCAAACGCGATGAGTAGGATTCCTGTCGCATAGGCGATCACCGACGCGGCAGGCACCCATGCCGCTGTGGGGATGACGTCTGGCACGCCGGGCGCGAACTGCGGATAAAGTAGGTTCTCGATCCCATAGAAGATGAGGACGCACGCGGTCCAATATCGTGCGGTCGGAGCCAACGACGCCGCACGCCGCGGCCGCTGCATCTCCATCGCGATTCTGAATAGCGCCAAGGCCCCGATCGAAAAGGTGGTCTCGCGCGCTGCGAGGCTCCATGCGATGCGGACGGTCGGATGCGCAATCGCGGCCGGCAGGTCCATCAACAGCACGAACAGCGCGAACATGAGCGCGAGACCAAACGCCGACCAGCGGATGTATCGCTTGGCGACGATGCTCAACGCCGCCGCCAAATGCGCGACGCCTACGAAGTAGGCGATGAACAACCGTCCTGGCAGCCACTTCGGCACCAGCTGGGCGAGAGCCGCGGCCGCGGTGAAGTGCTCGCCTGCGAACGTCGCCAGCGAAGCGGCAACGAAGACCGGGCCGAGTGCAACGAGGCCGAACGCGTTGCGCAACGTCGGCGCCTCGAGCTGGCGCCGGTAGGAGATGATTCCGGCGACGAGAAACGAGACGCCGAGAAGCGTTGGATAGAATACCGCTGGATCAGTCACAGGGGGCGCTCGGTGTCTGTGCGGTTTGAGGTGGTGTGCAGACGTACGTTGTGACGAAACCGCGCCGGGCGCCATGCGCCTTTCCCCGCTTGCCGGCGCCATCGCTCGCCCCTACGTTGAGGCCGGGCGCGCAGGGCGCCTCCCGTCCGCGGACAGGACCGAGTCCACCTGAGTAGGTCGCCAGACGTTCGGATGTGATCGCCGAACCTCCTTTGCCCGGCGCCAGCGGACCACGGGCTCGACCAAGGAGGCTCGTCATGCCCGTCCGCCGCTTGCCCGTGCGGCCTGACCTCGAGCAGCTGCAGCGTCAGGCCAAAGACCTGCTCAGCGCCATCCACGCTGGCGACACGAGCGCAATCGCCGAATTGCGCGAGCGAAAACCCGAAGCTGTCGATCCCGCGGCCGCCAAGTTAGCCGACGCCCAGCTCGTGCTCGCCCGGAGTTACGGCACTCAAAGCTGGACGAGGCTCGTCCACGCCGTGCGGCTCGCCGACGCAATCTGGCGCGATGACGCCGAAACGGTCCGCGCGCTCGTCACCGGCAATTCAGCACTCATTCATGAGCACGTCCTGATTCGGAGCGATAGCAACTGGGGTCCACCCATGACTTTTGCGGCGAACCTCGGCCGCGACCAGATCATCCGGATGCTCCACGCGCTGGGAGCCACCGATCATGAGGCGGCGGCCGGACGCGCCGCTCTGCAGAGTAAACCGGCGACCGTGCGCCTGATCTACGATCTGGCGGGGCGGCCCTCGGCCGACAGGTGGACGCTTGCCGGTCCGGCGTACACGCTCAGCGTCGAAGGAACCGCCGTCTTGCTGACCCTCGGCGCCCGCGTCTCCGGGCCCGGCGGCATCGATCCAAATATCATGGAGCACCTGCTCGGCACCGATAGCAGGAACCCGCCGGCCAAGCACCGCATCCTCGAGATGTACGTGGAACACGGCTTCGAGCCGCCCGACACTCCAGTGATGGCGCTCCATCGCGGACGCATCGACCTGCTCGGCGCACACCTCGCGCGCGACCCGGACCTCCTCACACGAACGTTCGACATCGCCGACGTATTTCCGCTGGCCCCCGCCTGCGCTCGCGATCGGTACACCGCTCAGGGGACCCCGGTGCACGGAACGACGCTGCTGCACATCGCCGCGTACTTCGACGAGTTGGAGATTGCGCGTTGGTTGCTCGACCGCGGCATGAACCCAGACGCGCGCGCCGCCGTCGATCGCGACGGCTTCGGCGGCTACACCGCACTATTCTCGACGGTCGTCTCCCAGCACAATTTCTGGGTCAACTACGGCGAGGGACAGCCCGACGAAGCGCGCTTCACCCGCCTGCTGCTCGACCGCGGGGCCGATCCGAATATCCGGAGCTCCATCCGGGCGCGCCTGGAAGAAGGGCACGGCGGCGGACCACTGCGCGACTATCGCGACGTGACGCCTCTCTGCTGGGGCGAACAGTATGCCGCGCGAATTTTCGTGAGCCGCGAGTCGCTGCGGTTGATCGAGGCGCATGGAGGCGGACACTGAGCGCCTTCGCATTGCTGCTGATGCCGCTCACCAAGCTCGCTGTCGCCGCGTTTCATCGCGGCCTGACCGGGACGTGGCCGACATTCGGCGACGCTCGTTCCGTGGTGCTGGTGGCCGCAACGATCATCTCAACTCTCGGGCAAGCCGGCGAAGGGGTCGGATGGCGGGGTTCGCGACTCGAGGAGTCGCTCGAGAAACCGGTGCCTTACGAAACCGATACGAGTTGGTTCATCCCTACACCGTTGCGGCCCCCCCGCGCCGCAGTACTATCAACCCGTCGCCCCACGCGGACGCTGGACCATCATCCCCCCGCCGTGCAGCCGTCAGGAGTCCAGGAATGGAAACCTTTCTGCAGGACCTCCGCGTTACGCTCCGCGCGTTCCGCCGTTCGCCGGGGTTCCCGCTCACAGCGATCGCCACGCTCGCCCTCGGCATCGGTGCCACGACGGCGATCTTCACTACACTGAGCGCCGTCCTTCTCAAGCCACTTCCGTATCCCAACTCTCAGGATTTGTACAGTCTGCGCACCGCCCTCACGGACGGCCGCGTCACCACTGGATTGCTTTCAGGCGGAGAGATCTACCGGCTGAACGATCCAAAGCTCTCCATCGAGCGCGCGGCGGGTTTCCAGCCGGGCAACCTCACGCTGCTCGCCGCGGACGGAACGCCGACGCACATGACCGTTTATGCGGTCACCGACGGGTTCTTCGACCTGTTCGGTCTCCCGATGACCGTCGGTGGCTTTTCGCACGACGACTTCACGCCGTTCCCGCCGCCGCCGCCCAATGCACCGCCCCAGCCCGGATCACCGCCCGCGGTCGTCATCTCGACACGGTTGTGGAAGCAGTTCTATAACGGCGACCCGGCAGTGGTGGGCAAGCCGATCCACTTCGCCGAATTCAACTCGACCGTCGCCGGTGTCGCGCCGCGCGACTTCGACATGCCGCACGCCGCCGACATCTGGCTGGCCCAACGCACACCGTCCACCGACGTCAATCACGGACAGGACGGGTTCATCCGCCTACGGCACGGGACCACGATTGGGCGCGCGAATGCCGAGATGGCCACGATCATCGCCGGACTCGGCCGCGACTTCCCCGCGGCGGACCGCAACCGAGTTTATGTCGCGCGTCCGCTTGTGGACTCGATCGTCGGCGACCTGGGACCGATCCTCGTCATCGTCATGTCGGCCACCGGCCTGTTGCTCCTGCTCGCTTGCGTGAACGTCGCCAACCTGTTGCTCGCCCGCGGAGCGGCGAGGGCGCGCGAGATGGCCGTCCGGGCCGCGCTTGGCGCGGGATGGAGCCGACTCGTTCGACAACTCCTCACGGAGTCGATGGTCCTCGCGGCCGCGGGAACGATCGCGGGGGTCGCCCTCGGCGCGCTGGGCCTCCGTGCGCTGCTCGCGATCGGCGCCTCGAAGCTCCCCCGCCTCGACGCCGTGACGTTCGATGGGCGAGTCCTCCTCTTTTCGCTCGCCATGCTCGTCGTCACCGGAGCGATCATCGGACTTGCTCCTGCGATTCGTCTGCTTCGCAGCGATATGAAGACGCTCATGAACGATAGCTCGCGCTCGGCGAGCGCCGGCCGCGGCACGGCTCGCTGGCTCATGGCGATGACCGTGGCCGAAGTCGCGCTGGCGATCATGTTGGTGGCCGGCGCGGGCTGGCTCGTGCGCGGCTTCGCGAGTCTCCGCAATACCGACGCCGGCTTCGTGACCGACAATCGGCTGCTCTTCGACGTCTCGTTCTTCGGGCCGCGCTTCCCAACGCCTGATGCCCTGCGTCAGGGGCAGCTCGACCTGATGACGGCCGTGCGGAGTGTCCGCGGCGTGACCGGCGTCGGCATCGCCTCGGCGTACCCGATGCGCGGCACCCTCGAGTCCTCGCTCATCATGCAGTTTCACGGCGAGGCGTTCGACGCGGCCAATCCGCCGGGGACGCGCGCGCGCATCGCCAGCGCGGGACTCTTCGCTGCCATGGGCATTCCGATCATCAAGGGGCGCGATTTCGGTAGTGGCGATCTTCCGACCACGATACCTGTCGCGATCGTCAACCGGGTATTCGTCGACCGCTACCTGAAGGGACGCGACCCGATCGGCGTGCAGTTTTCGGCCGGCTATCCGGCGCCCGACCCGAAAAACGAGGTGACGATCGTCGGCGAGATCGGCGACGTGCGGCAGAAGTCGCTCGCCGAGCCAGCGGAGCCGGCCTTCTATCAGCCGCTATCGCAGGCTCCGTTTGGGGGTGCAACCGTCGTCGTGTCCATATCGCCGTCCCAATCGGACGTCGGCGCCGTCGAGCGAGCCATCCGCACGGAAGTGCGTAAGCTCAACCCGACCATGGCGCTCGATTTCGAGCTCGCGTCGGACGTCGTCGGCGGCACGCTTCGGCGCCAGGAGCTCGGCATGACCCTGATGCTCATCTTCGGAGGTATGGCGATCGTGCTCGCCGCGGTTGGCATTTACGGGGTAGTGTCCTACGCCGGCTCTCTGCGCCGTGACGAAATGGCCACGCGGCTCGCCTTGGGCGCGTCGCCGCGCGCCGTGTTCCTGCTGGTCATGAAACAGGGGGCCGCGCTCGGCCTCGTCGGTGCCGCGATCGGTGTGGGGCTGGCTTACTTCTCCGGCCAGCTCATTTCCAACCGTGTCTACGCGATTCGGGCGTCCGACCCAGTGATCTTGGCAATCGCCACCGCGCTGATCACCGCGATCACGATCCTCGCAACCACGATTCCCGCCACCCGCGCGGCGCGGCTGAATCCGGCCAGCGCGCTACAGTCGGAGTAGGATCACCGGCTGCCCCAGGCCCCTCTTCCCATTGACATCTTATGGGACCGGGTGAACCTTTCCCATAACCCCCTTATGGGAAGACCATGCCGGCGCCCCTCGAGCTCCTTCAAGGCACCCTCGACCTCCTAGTCCTCCGCACCGTCGCCTCGGGCCCGATGCACGGCTACGCCGTCGCGCGCCTGATCAAGGAACGCAGCAAGGCAGTGTTCCTAATCGAAGAAGGCGCCCTCTATCCCGCGCTCCATCGCCTGGACCGCAGAGGTTGGATCGAGAGCGACTGGGGACTCTCCGAGAACAATCGCAAAGCCAAGTTCTACCAACTCACCCCTCGTGGTCGCGCGGCGCTACGCGCCGAGATGGCGGAATGGCAGCGCTACACCCACGCCGTGGCCGGCGTGCTTCAACCGGCTTGACCGAGGCGCTGTCCAACGAACATGCCACGCATCCTGGGACTGCGCCGCATCGTGCGGCCGCGTGAGGGGCGGAGCGGCGCCGACCTCGATGAGATCGACGCCGAGCTCCGCTTTCATCTCGACTGCCGCGTCGACGAGCTCACGGCGGGCGGCATGTCCCAAACCGACGCACGCGCCGTCGCGCTGCGCGAGTTCGGCGAGGTCGCCCGTTATCGCCACGACGTCGTCGCCATCGACCATCGATTCTCACGGGAGACGCACATGCGCGAGCTGGCCGAGTCCATCTGGTCCGACGTCCAGCACGCGGCCCGCGGCCTCCGAAGCCAACCGGGCTTTGCCGCCGTCGCGGTCATCACGCTCGCGCTCGGTATCGCCGCGACGACCTCCGTGTTCAGCGCCGTCGACGGCGTTCTTCTCCGGCCCCTGCCCTACCCCGAAGCGAATCGCATCATGCACGTCGGCGAACGCGACCTGGATCGCCCCTCGCCGGGCGGCACCACGTCGTATGACAACTTCAACGATTGGCGCGCGTCGACGCACAGCTTCAGCGCCCTCGGCATCGTGTCGACCTGGGCGCCGACCCTCACCGGCCACGGCGACCCGGTGCGCGCACGCGTGGCGCGCGTGTCGTCTGAGCTGTTCGACGTCTTTCATGTCACACCCGCGTTGGGCCGCCGCATCGAGCCGCGCGACAACGCGGTCGGTGCTGCGGATGTCGCGCTGCTCAGCTACGACCTCTGGCGCACGCGCTTCGGCGGCGATCGCAACATCGTCGGCCAGACCATCGAGCTGAATTTCACGCCGGCCCGCGTCGTCGGCGTGCTACCAGAGGGATTGCGTGGCCCCGGGCGGTTGGATCGGCCGATCTGGATGAACTTCGTCAACGATACTTCCGACGGCCGTTCCGGCCGATCGAAGGACGTGTACGGCCTGCTCCGCCCCAATGCGACGGTTCGGCAGGCGCAGGGCGAGCTTACGGCGCTGTCGCGTCAACTCGCATTGACGTATCCGAAAGACGACAAAGGACTCACCGCCGTCGTCGATCCGCTCATCAACATCGTGGTCGGCGACGTCGAGCGCCCACTGTACATGCTCGTCGGCGCGTCGCTGCTGGTGCTGCTCATCGCCTGCGCGAATCTGTCCAACCTCCTCTTGACCCGCGGCCTCGGGCGGCGCCGCGAGATCGCGGTTCGCGCCGCCCTCGGCGCCAGCCGCGCACGCATTGCCCGGCAGCTCGTCACGGAAAGCGCCGTCCTTGCTCTCGCCGGATGCGTCGCCGGCGTATTGATCGCTCGCGTCGCCGTCAACGTGCTGCGCGCTCTCGGCCCGGCCGTGTTCGCAAGCCGGCCACCCACCATCGACGGCGCGGTGCTCGCGGCCACCGTCCTCGTTAGCGCCTTCACGACGCTGCTCGTCGGGCTGGTGCCGGCCTTTCGCCTCGCGCCGCGAAACCCGCAGCTCGCTCTACGCGACGCAGGCGCACGCGTAGCCGGCAACACCGGCACACGGACGCGCACCGCACTCGCCGTGACTCAGCTGGCGCTGGCTATGGTGCTGCTCTCGACGAGCCTCCTCGTCATCAAGAGCTTCGTGCGTTTGCTCGGCGTCGATCCGGGCATTCGCACTGATCACATGCTGACGATGGAGATCACCCTCCCCGCCGCGCGCTACGATGGAAAGCGGAGCACCTTGTTCTACCAGCAGCTTGCGGATCGCCTGCGCGCCATGCCCGCCGTGCGCGACGTCGCGTTCACGAGCCTCGTGCCGCTCAGTGGCAACTACGACACCTTCGGCATCACCAAGATCGCCGGCGCGCCAGACCGGTCGGGAAGCGACGCCGCCGAGGCGGATCGGTTCGTCGTCAGCCCGTCGTACTTCCACACCGAGGGTGTCCGCCTTCTTCGTGGGCGGTTGCTGAACGACGACGACCGCTTCGACTCGCCGCTCGTGTGCGTCGTTGACGAGGCGTTCGCGCGGCGCATCTTCGGCACCACCAATCCGATCGGTCGTCGCATGCAGCTCTTTCAGCGCGCGGGAGAGCGACTCGGCGAGTTCCATCCGGCCTCCGACGGCTACGCGACGATCGTGGGCGTGGTGACGCACGTGCAGAGCCTCGCGCTCGATTCGTACTCGCCAGGCCAGGTTTACACGTCCGACGTGCAATACCCGTGGCGCTGGTCGGCGGTCCTGGTTCACACAGTCGGCGATCCGCTCGCGTTCGCTCCGACAGTCACGCGAGCCGTACACGAGCTCGACCCGCAACAACCGGTCGACGATGTCGCCTCGCTCGACGACTACCTGCGTGACTCCGTGCGCGCGCATCGATTCACCCTCGCCTTGCTTGGAGCCTTCGCGGCGGCCGCCATTCTGTTGGCGGCGATTGGCCTCTACGGCGTCGTGGCGTACGGAGCCTCGCAGCGCCGGCGCGAGTTCGGCATTCGCATGGCACTCGGCGCTCAGCGCCGCGACATCGCGCGGCGTGTGCTTTCGGAGAGCGCGCGCATTGCGCTCGCTGGCGCAGTCATCGGGGTCGCGGGTGCGCTCGTCGCCGGCCAACTGGTCGCGTCACTCCTGTTCGAGGTCAGCCCTCGAGACGCCGGCGTGCTCGCGTCCGTGTGCGCGGCACTACTCGGTGTCGCCATCGCCGCGTCAGTCGTTCCCGCGCGGCGCGCGACGTCGGTCGATGCCGCCGAGGTCATGCGGGCGGACTGATCCTAGTCGACGCGCGCTAGCGGATTCTATCCACCATTGGCCGTACCGGCACGGGCATCGAGCCGCTTCGCACCCCACCGCGCGGCGAGGCCGATGGCGACGAACATCGCAACCCCGGCGATCGATCCCGGCACCGGATCAATGTCCACCGGTTCGCCTAGGCCCACCAGCGTCGGTCGGTCCGGATGCTCCGGATCAACGTGCACCGTGAGCGGAGTTCCTATCGGGTGTGCACGCAGCCACGCCTTCAACTCGGCGTACGGCTTGACGATCACGAAGCCGCGATCCCGAATCGCCACCGTCTTCGCATGGGTCTTGCCCGTACCAAGCGTCGACGATACTACCGACGCGCTGACGTCGCGTCCGTTCGCGGCATACCGGAGCGTGCAGCGCACCCACAGCAGCACGCCCCGCCCGTCGGCGCGAAACGGAAAGTCTTCGTGCAAGGCGCAGCCCTGCACGGTTGCCGCGGTGCTCGGCCATTCTGTCACAATGCGGCGCCGCTCCAGGAATCGCTGAACCCCGCCGAGCGACATTGCGACGAATCCGCCGATGCTCAACAGCAGGAACAGGCGGAGCGCGCCGGCCACCTTCGATGCCGGCGCGAAGTACGCGGTTGACATGAGAATCCGACGCTCGAGGCGTCGGAACGTTTCGCGGCCGCAAGGACTCGGCCCGGCGGCGTGCGACCCTTTACTCCGCTTCCGTGCTCGCCGTCACCGCCAACTCGCGCCGGGCGCGAGATCGCACGCGCATGGCCCATCCGAACAGAATCACCATACCGATGATCGGCACCCACATCGTCTCCAACGACCCGACGTCGGTCAGTCGACGCGAATGTACCCGCGATCCAGTGATCCACCACGGGATGAGGAACAGGAGGTCGAGGACGATGACCGCCTCGACGAACAGGGCCATGCGCAGCTGACGCTTGCACGTGCCGCGCATCAGCACCAGATGATCGGCACCGGTCGCCTCGAAGGACCGCTGTTCTCGCTGCGCCAGCCGTCGCCGCCAGATCCAAATCGCGCCGATTCCTCCCCCGACCATGATGCCGAGCGTGGCATGCACGGCATTCGCGGCATGATGCAGCGCGAGCGCAATAAATGCGATGGCCACAGCGGCAACGACGGCTTCGATCCCCTGCCCGATCAACGCGCCCGTTCGGGCTCGCGCCATCTGACGGTGCGCCGTCGCCACGACGCCCGCGCTGTCGGCCGCTTGAATCCACAGCGCCTGAAGCGCATCCCAGTCGAGATCTCGGTCGTTCATACGTTGACCCCGTCGAGAAAGGCGCGCAGCGCGGAACGCGCGCGCGTCAAACGCACGCTCGCGTTGCTCTCGCTAATTCCTTGAACGTCGGCGATCTCGCGTGTCGACAGGCCTTCGAGGTGCAACATGATCGCCTGGCGATGCGAATCGTTGAGCTTCCGCACGGCGGCTAAGAGTCGCTCGCGCCGTTGATCTCCGATGAGGCGTTCCTCGGCCGATGGTGCCGGGTCCGGCTGATCCTCGGCGTCGGCGATCGGTGCGAACCGACGCCGGCGCGCGGCGAACGTAACGCCGCGATTGTGGGCGATGCGAAGCACAAACGTCTTTTCCGACGCCGCGCCGCGAAAGTGCGGAAGCGCTCGCCACACCGCGAGGAGGATCTCCTGCATCAAGTCCTCGTGATCGTGCGCCTGATCCACGTAGCCCCACGCGGCGCGCGCCAAGCGCGCGCCGTGCTGCACGATCACGCGCCGCATGGAATCGTGCGTCTTCGACTGATCCGGGCGCTCGGTCACGGCTTGCGGGCTCGTTCACGAGAAGGGAGGCCTCGGTGCATGACACATAGTCTTTCGTCGCCATTGAATCCCTACAAACCGGTCGGTCCCGGCCGAACCACATACGGATTGTAGCGAATGGCCAATTCGCTGGACCATTGCATATACACCGTTCGAGGGCCACCGTCGTATTCCTAGGGAGTTGAATCGATCATGCCCGGCTACCCTCATGCGCCACGGCGGCCTCGCCTGGGCGGTCGGTTCATTGAGCACTTTGCCCGTGATCTGCGTCTCGCGATACGGACGCTGAGCCGCACTCCGGCCCATTCGCTGACCGTCGTCGCGTGCCTTGCGCTCGGCATCGGCCCGAACGCCGCAGTTTTCAGTTGGATGGACGGTATTCTGCTCCATCCGTATCCCGGCGTCGCGGGTCAGACCCGCCTGGTGGCAGTGGCGAACACGGTCAAGGGGTCGCCCGATCTCGACGAGGTTTCTTGGAATGACTTCAACGATCTCGAGACTGGAACGACCGCTTTCTCCGACTTGATCGTGAGTAAGATCACGGGCGCGACGATCACAGGGGGCGAGCGTGCCGAACGTGTCGTCGGCCTGCTCGTATCGGCGAACTATTTTCAAGCTCTCGGTGTGCGACTTTTGCTGGGCAGGGGGTTCGAGCCGAGCGTCGATGTCGGCAACGGCGGCCATCCGCAAACTGTGATCAGCTACCGCCTCTGGCAGGATCGATTTGGCGGCGATCGCAGCGTCATCGGCAAGGCGATTCCCTTCAACGGCGTGCCGCACACCATCATTGGTGTCACCGCCAAGGAGTTCCTCGGCACCTTCGTGGGCTACGCTATGCAGTTCTGGGTTCCCGCCTCACAGCAAGCAGTCTTTGACCCGTCAGGCTACAAGCTCGACGACCGCGGCGCACGCTGGATCGAGGGATTTGCGCGACTCAACCCTGGCGTGACGTTCGCTCGGGCTCAGGCCGAGGCATCGGCCGTGGCGGCAAGGCTCGCGACCGACTATCCGACTTTGGATCGCGGGCGCGGCATTCGCCTGCTCCCGCTATGGGACTCGCCATTCGACAACGCAAAAGACCTGCAGCCCATGCTGCGCGTGATGGCGATCGTCGTCGCCTTCGTCTTGCTCATCGTGTGCGCCAACGTCACCAACTTGTTGCTCGTCCGCGCACTCTCTCGCCGGCACGAAGTAACGGTCCGCATGGCCATCGGCGCAAGCCGAGGGCTTCTCATGCAGCAGTTGCTCGCCGAAGGCGCCGTATTGGCGGCACTTGGAACGATCTGCGGGCTCGGATTGGCGTACGCCGCGCGCAACGTGCTCGGGAGTTTCTTCGCGCCGAGGGGCGGCGTGTCACTCGTGATCGCCGGCGGCTTCGACTGGCGCGTGATTGCGCTGAGCTTCGCGGCAGGTGCGGGGTGCGCCCTGCTCTTCGCGGTGGCGCCCGCGATTGACGCGAGTTCGGTCGATCTTGCGGCCGCGCTCAAGTCGGATTCCCGCCTGAGCATTGGCGGCAAAGGACATGGGCGCATCCGTTCGGGGCTGGTGTTGCTCCAGGTGTGTTTGAGCTACGTGTTGTTGGTCGGTGCCGGTTTGCTGCTATCGAGTCTCAATCGCCAACGGAGCGAATCGCCCGGCTTCGCAACCGACGGCGTCGTGACCACGACGGTGAATCTGTTCGCGGGCGGCTATGATACTTCTCGCGTTCGGCGCTTCGAGGCCGACCTTGTCACTGGGCTGCGAACGGTTGCCGGAGTCCGATCGGCCGCGCTGGGGCAAAGCACGCCATTCGCGACGCGCCCCTACGCCAACGGCTCGATCGGGGTGGACGCATACGTTCCAGCACGGGATGAACGTCCCACCGCGGACTACAATGCCGTCACGCCCGGCTATTTCGCTACGCTCGGCATTGCGCTGGAGTCGGGACGCGACTTCAGCCCGGTGGATGCCGACACGACGCGACCGGTTGCGATCGTGAGCGCGGCTTTCGCGGCGCGGTATTGGCCGGGCAAGAATCCGCTTGGCCGGCGCGTACGGCTGCAAGACAAGTGGATGGACGTGGTCGCAGTCGCGAAGGACATCAGGTACCGAAGCCTGCTCAAACCGTCGACGCCGCTCGTCTATGTTCCGCTGAGCCAGCACTCCTCCACGGCGGTTGCGCTATTCGTGCGCACGCCGAAGGGAGTCGGCGGCGTCGCGCCAGCTATCGTCCGACAAATTCACGCCATCGATCCAACCGTTTCGCCGTACGAGATACTTACGATGAGCGAACAGGTAGCGCGCTCGACCGCCGCGCAGCAGCTCGCCGCGGCACTTGTCGCCCTATTCGCGAGTATCGCGTTGTTTCTCGCGGCGATCGGCCTGTACGGCGTCATTGCGTACGTCGTATCGCAACGTCGGCGCGAGCTGAGTCTGCGCCTCGCGATTGGCGCATCGCCCGCCCATCTGATGCGGCTCGTCCTTGGAGACGGCGTGCGGCTTGCGTTCGCCGGATCGCTTGCGGGAGCGGCCACCTCGCTGCTTACGACGCGCCTTCTTGGCGACCTGCTGTTCCGCGTCAACCCACGCGCTCCCATGCCGATCATCATCGCGTTCGGCGTCATGATCGCCGTGTCGCTTGTGGCCACCTTCCGGCCAGCGCGGCTGGCCGGCCGAAGTGATCCGGCCGCGGCCCTACGGAGCTAATGATTGGCGTAGTTGACACGCGGTCGGGCCGCCAACGTCCGCGCCAGGCTCGCGCAGCCACGCGAGCTGGGAACCGAGTCGCCGGTTCGCCGCCCTAAGTCCAGACCGCGGGAATGGACCCCATGATGACCAACGACAGGGCGTGGAAGTCGTTGTTGCTCAGAAACAGCCTGAATGGCCGCCCCTCGAAGGTGACGGTGAACAACGTCGCAACCATCACGAGGCCGATCCAATTCAAGAACGACGCCGCGGTTCGCCTTCACTCCTGCCGCAACGCAGCCGTTGGATCGATCAGCGTCGCACGACGCGCCGGCACCAACACCGCCGCCAGTGCGCTGGCGAACAATACGCCGACCGCCGCCGCGATCGACACCGGATCGCTCGTGACGCCGCTCAAGTGATGCTGTAGCGTTCGCACGGCGAGAATCGACATCGGTAGGCCGCACAACACGCCAATGACGACTGGTCTGAGCCCATCGCGCATCGCCAGGCTTGCGATATCCGCCCTCCGCGCGCCGAGCGCGATGCGAATGCCGAACTCCCCGCCGCGCCGCGCGATACTGTAGCTGGTCACGCCGAATAGACCGATCGCCGCGAGCAGGAGCGCCAGCGTTCCGAGCCCGCTCGCAAGCTGCGCGACGAGTCGCTCGTCGCGAATCGAGAAGCGGATCAGCTGCGTGACCGGCTCGAGATCATCGATCGGCACGGCCTGATCGGCCTCGACGATCGCGCGCCGCACCGACTGGACGATCGCCGCCGGGTCACCGCTGCTGCGCACCAGCAGACGAAGGCTGCCTGGTTGTTTGAACTTCGTCGTCCCGCTCAGATGCAGATATGGGATGTAAATGCGCCGGTCGGCGGGCGAGCTCGCAGTGTCGAGAGACGTGCTACGTACGTCGGCGATTACGCCGACGATCCGCACCACGCTGGAGTCGTCGAACCGCGCATACTCGCCGACCGGGCTTCGGCCGTTGAAGTAGAAGTGGGCGAAGGACTCGTTCACGATCGCCGTTCGCGGAGCAACGCCTTCGTCCTGGGGTCCGAGATCGCGGCCGGCGGTGAGATGCGCGCCGATCGCCTGGACATACCCTGCACCGACCTCGTCCGCCGCCGTGGCGCTGTCGTTTGGTGTGCGAGGCGTGAAGCCCCGAATCTGAACGTCCGTATGCCACTCCGTGCCCGAGAAAATCCCGTTCTGCGAGTAGGACACGCTGGCAACGCCTGGAATTGCCGCGACTCTGTCGTGAATCGCATGCACCGCGGCGGCCAACCGCTCCGAGGCGTAGCCCGGGGTCGCGACGTCGAGATCGGCGACGACGAGGTGATCGCGATCGAAGCCGAGCCGGATCGATTCGGTCCTCCGCAGGCTGTGCGTTAGTATCGATGCGCCAACGAGAAGGAGCAGCGAAAGCGCGACCTGGGCGCTGATGAGCAACGTGCCAAAGCGCGAGCCCGACGACACCGATCTCGATGTCGCGCGAAGCGATGCCGCCAGATCGACTCGCGAAGCGCGAAGCGCCGGCACGAGCCCGAACAGCACCACCGACGCGATCGACAGGCCGAAGGTGAACGCGACCACCCGCGCGTTCAGGCCCAGAGCGAGATGGATCGGGTCGCCCTGCGACGCCATCGTGACCAGTAGCCGGCTTCCCCACCATCCGACGACGAGCGCGGCCGCCGCGCGCGCGAGCGCGAGCAGCAGGCTCTCAGCCAGCAGCTGGCGCACGATGCGCGCGCGATTGGCGCCAATGGCGAGGCGCAGCGTCATCTCGCGTTGACGCGCAACCCCGCGCGCGAGGAGAAGGTTGGCGATGTTGACGCAGACGACGCACAGGAGCAGCGCCACGCCGAGCATCAGGGTGGCGAGCGGCGCCTCGAAAACGTCCCGCACGCTGGACATGCCATGCGCGCCGGATGCGAACACGCAAGTGATTCCCCGATCCTTGATGTCCGCCAGCTCGTCCGGACCGGCGTTGGCGAGAATGGTCGACGTGACGACCGGCGTCAGCTGTGCGCGGGCTTGCTCGATCGTCGCACCCTTCGCGAGACGACCGATGAGCAGCAGCCACATCATGCGGCGGTCGCGCATGATCGGCTGATTCGGGTGAAGGCGGTCGCGCAGTGCGAGCGGCAGCCAGATGTTGGTCGTCGCGCCCACGACTTCACCATCGAACCCCCGAGCGGCGACCCCCGTGATGGTCACCTGCACGCCGTCGACCAGAATGCTGCGGCCGACGACGGAGGGATCATTCTGGAATCGACGCGACCAATAGTCGTAACTGATCGTGATCTGCGGCGGTTCAGCGGGATCGTCCGCCGTTGAATCGAAGAGTCGGCCCGCTGCGGCGCGAATTCCCAACAGGGCGAAATAATTGCCGGAGACGAGGCGTCCGGCGGGATGTTCGAGTCCGCTCTGCCTGTCGTCTAGGCGGGCGTCGACGCGATCGACATCGCCGACGGCCGCCAGGCCGGCGAAAGCCCGCGCGCTGTTGCGCACGTCGACATACAGCGGATAGGAGTAGAGCCTGCCGTCGGGCGTCCCGTGCCCGCGCGAATCGACATCGCTGGGATCTCCGACGATCACCAGGCGGTTGGGGTCGTTGACTGGTAGATCACGAACGACCACTGCGTCAATCAGCGAATAAATCGCTGCGTTGGAGCCGATGCCGAGCGCCAGACCGCCAACGACGAGCACCGTGAGCGATGCGTTGCGGCGAAGCGTGCGCACGCCATACACCAGATCCTGGCGCAGGTCGGCGACGACACGTGCGCGCTGTTCCATCGCCTCTCGCTCCCGGTCGGTCGCCAGCAGTTGATCACGGACGCCGGCCAGGTCGCCAAACTGGCGAACCGCCTGAGCGCGCGCCTGTTCGGGCGACATCCCCGAAGCCACGAGGGAGTCGATTCGAGATTGAAGATGGAACGAGATCTCGTCGTCGACTTCGCGGACGAGGCGGAAGCGGCTGAACGGGATGCGAAATACGCGGCGCATGGGCTGCCCCTCTGTGTTAGAGGGGAGTCTACCACGGCGCCCCGCGATCGGCAAGCTGGCGCCCGTCTCGCAACTCGAGAGGGCCTGGCTGGCGCGCCGTCAAAGCCACTCGAGCTGGCGGCCGATGTCGCGCGCATCGAACAGGAACGACAACCCAGCGTAACTCGACGATGCGTAGTCCTTCTTACCCACGAAGGTCGCCTCTAGCTTCCGGTCCTCGAGGGTTGCACGAATGATTCCCGCGCTCGGATCGGCACTCAAGTAAACATGGAAGATGGTACCGCGCTTCACGCTGCAGCGGGCGCCCGACGTCATCGGCGCGTTCCAATGCACGAGCGCCGTGATCTTGAAGTCGACGAGCGCCCGCAACCGCGTGCCATTCTCAGGGCTTAGCATTGTTGGCTACTCAATCCCCTTCTGAGAGCTGCGCTGGCCATCGCGCGACCTGTTCGATGAAATCGCCGAGCAGCGCGATCGACTCGGCAGCGTTCTCCTCGGTGAGAAAGTCCCAGTCGCCGAGGCCCGCACCGAGCGAC
Organism: Gemmatimonadales bacterium; assembly: GCA_044449465.1. Classification (GTDB taxonomy): domain Bacteria; phylum Gemmatimonadota; class Gemmatimonadetes; order Gemmatimonadales; family Gemmatimonadaceae; genus JAQBQB01. Next base: position 18,059 of record JBIOHX010000024.1, read on the forward strand.
GCTTCGAACCCACGCGAAAGGTCCAGTGTCCCCGCAGTAGTGTCGACGCGAAAGCTGTAGCGTAGCTGCGCACTCCTGCCACCATAGTCGACGGACAGCATTACGCGGTCGCCGCGCAGATCGCCCTCGTACATCCAACCCCCGCCACTTCCCTTCGTCGCGCGTCCTCCGAACCGCTCCTCAATCAATTGACGAAGCAGTTTGCGCAACGCCGGCGCCTTCGCACCGTGAACCGACGCGGCATAGTCGTCCATCATTCCATGCCACTCGCTCGGAGGCGGTTCGCCGGCCTTCCGTCTCATCGTCGCCTCGGCGCGGTACAGCCGAAGCAGCGGCACCGACGAGTATCGATACGGATCGCGATGACTGCCATTCCACATCTCGGCCCGCAGCCTCGTCAGGGCGGCGTTGGATTTGAGCGATGCAACGTCGATGCCTTCAATCGCGCCTACTGCGCGTGCGCCGCCTGCGATATCGGCGTTGCCGTCGTTCATCGCGCTTGGCGCCCGGATCACCGATCTGCTTAGCGTATGCGTCCCCCAGAGCGTCGACGCCGCGGCGAGTTCGGACTGCTCCTCGGCCGTGAGACCGCGGTAGTAGTCGAGGAAATGGCGTACGTACGTGTCCGGCACCCGCGCCAGGCGGGGAAATCCGGCCGATGCCTCTTCGTCGAATACGGCGCGAAGGAATCGATGAATGCGTTTGACCGGTATCATCGGGCTCCGCCCACAGTCGCGCTCAGTCCGCGCGCAGCGCGATCAGCGGATCGACTTTGGTCGACCGGCGCGCCGGGATTCCCACGGCGGCGAGAGCGACTGCGACCATGGTCACGGCGGCGAGGGCGAATACTGAATCGTGCACCA
>JBIOHX010000025.1:0-18903 GCA_044449465.1 Gemmatimonadales bacterium
GGGCATCACATGCCCGATGCCCTCGTGGCGCGATATCTGGCGCCTTACGTCGGCCAGGACGGCCTCAATCACCTGCTCGCGCTCGCCCGAGCGGTCGACGACGAGGACATGGCGGAAGTCGACCTTTCCCAGCTCGACTGCCCGACCCTCGTCGTTTGGGGAGTTCAAGATCCCGTTGTCAGCCCCCGATTGGGCGTCCGCATTGCCGACACCATTCCGGGCAGCCGGCTGGTGCGCCTGCCCGGCACCGGTCGGCTCGTTCCCGAGGAAGCGCCGGACACGCTGGCCAGCTTGGTGCTCGAGTTCGTCGGCGCGGCCGGAATTGTTGCCCGCAGCGAGTAGCGCGCGGCGCGATGGGCGCAGCGATTGCGTTTGCTGGCGCGTAGGTGAGTCGAGCGCTCGTGCGAGCACAACCGGTGCTCCGGGAGCGATCGATCGTTAGATTTCCATGTCTCTCACCCTTAAACCCGATTCATGGCCAAACAGAAGAACCGGACGACAAAAGCCCCAACAACGGCTACGCCGTTCGAGGAAGCACGAGACGAGTTGTTCCAGCACATCATGCGCTGTGGCGTCGTAGGCTCCACGCCGGAGCATCAGCAGGAATGGTTCGGCGAGACGATGGCCTACATGGCGGGGCGGTTTCCCGAGCTCGACGACGAGCAGGTCGGTGAGCTCCGCACGCTCGGCGAACGGTTCGCCCAGCCGCCCAAGAAGCGCGACGATACCGCGGCCGCATAAGTGCTTGGTTGAATAGAGAGACGCCTCCCTTCAGCGGAGGCGTTTTCGCGTAAGGCGAACGTCGACCAAGGTCCACCAAGGTCCACCAAGGTCCACCAAGGGCCACGGTGGTTGACTAGCGCCACCGTCCCGGGGATGCGCGAAGCACGAGCCCGATACGTGCCCCGCCGCCCAGCCCCAATTCGAGCGCGGGCGTGAGCGACCCCCGCATGCGTCCCTCCACGTCGAGGACCGTGGTGAGATAAGGCCGCAGCCGCGGATCGCGCACCGCATAGGGCAGGCTCAGGCCCCCGCCCAGCGACATGCCGAACGGAATTTCGCGGAAGGGGTCGAAGAGAAACCGACCGATCGCGTCGAAGCGGCCGCTCGCGTTCACGTCGCCGTTTCCCCAGGTTGCGCCCGCGGCGCCATCGAGGTCGAGCCGCACGTAGATCCCGAGCGGGATCACGACGCCGGCACCGCCCTGTACCGCCGTGCGCGATCCAACGATTGCGTCCACGCGATACTCGGGAAAGGGCGACGGCGTGCGAAGCTGCGCGGTCGCCGGCGGCGGCGCGGCGAACGACGCCAAGAGGGCGAGCGCGCAGGGCGCACATGCGCGCCGGGTCAGACGCGCGCGGGTCACCAGGCGCGCGCCCGCCAGAGCGCGAAGGTGTAGTCGACGACGGAGTACGCGGAGGACACACCGACGAGCCAAAGCGCCGTGCGCGCGCCGTTCGGCATGCGAAGCAGTATCAGCACGAACGTGACGTACTGGAGCACGGTCACGACCTTGCCAGAAAGGCGAGCCTTGAACTGGACCGGACGCAGCCAGGGCACGATCCGCGCGACGATGAAACCGATGGCCGTCATAATGTCGCGCGAGAGCATGACGAGCAGCCCGATGAACGACAGCGCGCCCGTCCACACGAACGTTGCCACGGCTACGAGCGCGAACACGCGGTCGGCGATCGGATCGATCAAGGCACCCCACCGCGACGTCCATTTGCCGCGCCGCGCGATCCATCCATCGAGAAAGTCTGTCGCCGCCGCGAGGCTGACGAGGCCGAGGCGCAGGTTCGTCGTGTGACTGGCGACGAAGCCCGCCGCGAGCAGGACGCGCGACGACGAAATGAGATTGGGAACAGCGCGAAGCGTCGCGCGCGCGGCCATGGCACTAAAGTAACATCAACTCGTCTAGTACATCGCGGCAGCGACGACGTCATGGCGACGCGCTTGCCACCACGGAACAGCGCCAATAGCTTCGCCCATCTCCTTCGATAGAATTCGCGGCATGAGCCTGGTCACCGAGCTGTTGAAAAAGGTCTCGATTTTCAAGGACTTGAACGACGCCGAGCTAGGCCGTGTGGCCCGCGTCTGCCGGCACGAGACCTACGTGAGCGGGGCGTACATCTTTCGCGAGGGGGAGGAGGGTACGCGCCTCTACCTCATCATCGAAGGCGAAGTGCGCATCAGTCGCGACGTCCCCGGCAGTGGCGAAGAGGCGCTGGCCGTGATGAAGTCCGGCAGCCTGTTCGGCGAGATGGCAGTGTTCGACCGGGGCGATCGCTCTACGCACGCGATCTCGAACGGCGGCACTACGGCGCTCACGATCAGCCGGCACGATTTCGAGCTATTGCTCGACTCGGATCGAGAGCTGGCGTACAAGGTGCTTTGGGCGTCGGTGCGGCTGCTCTCGAGCCGGCTGCGCTCGACGAACGATTCGCTGCGTTCGTTCCTGGCGATGTCGATGTTTTAGCATTGGGCGTTGGGCGATCTGATGAACGAAGCGGAGACCAGATGAGAAAGCCTGTCCAGTTTGGGTTCGTCGGTTTGGTGGTGACGGCGGGGTGCGGGGTGCCGGCGACGGTCGCACGCCCCACGGGACCGGCGGCATCGCCGGTGGTGAGCGTCGCGCCGATCGCTCGCGGCATCGATGAGTCGATTGGCCTCATGCGCGACCCGCGCATCGCGGCCGCGCTCGCCGATGTCGACCCGGCGCAGATCCGTCGAACCGATTCCGCGCTCGTATCGTTCGGAACGCGCAACACCTTCTCCGACACCATGTCGTCAACGCACGGCATAGGCGCCGCGCGGCGGTGGCTGTACGCGCAGCTCGACGGCTACAGCCGCGCCTGCGGCGGGTGCCTCAAAGTCGAGTACTACGGCAAGGTGAACGAGTTTCGACGCGTCTTACGCGGTGACACGACGACCCTCAGCGCGAACGTCGTCGACGTCGTAGCCTGGTTGCCAGGGCGCGACACGTCGCGAGTCGTTGTGCTCACCGGCCACTACGACTCGTGCGTGTGCAGCGCCGGCGGAGCATACGACTCGACCAGCACGGCGCCCGGCGCCGACGACGACGGCTCCGGCACCTCCGCCATCGTCGAGCTGGCCCGCGTCTTTTCCAAGCGCTTTCCAAAGGGGCTCGACGCGACGATCATCTTCGCTGCCGTCGGCGCCGAGGAGCAGGGGCTGAACGGATCGCGCCAGCTCGCCGAGCGGCTGCACGACGCCGGCTACACCATCGCGGCCGGCATGACCGACGACATCGTGGGGAACGTGACCGCTGAAGACGGGACGACCGATTCGACGAGCATGCGCATCTTTGCCGCCGACCCGGACAACTCGCCGAGCCGCGAGCTCGGCCGGTATACCTGGGCCCTCGACCGCGTGTATCTGCCGAGCTTCGAGGTGCTGCCGGTCTGGCGTTTGGATCGCATCGGCCGCGGCGGCGATCATGAGCCGTACGTGAACCTGGGCGACGCAGGCCTTCGCTTCACCGAGCGCCTCGAGAACTACAACCGCCAGCATCTGCCAACCGACGACTTCGCGCACGTGAACTTTGGCTACGTCGCCAATGTCGCACGCGTCAACGCTATCACGGTGGCATCACTCGCCGCCGCTCCGGCGACGCCGGCGAACGCACGCGCAATGCGCCAAGCGCGCGCCACGGATTCGGCGAGTGCGTCGTCCGGCGGCCAGGCGTGGACGGTGAGCTGGCAACCGTCGGCCGGCGCCGAAAGCTACGAGCTGCTCATACGGGACACGACGGCGCCGACTTGGGAGCGCGTAATCCCGCTCGGCAACGTCACGCGCTGCACCCTTCGCCGTCAGCTCGACGACGAGTGGGCTGGCGTACGGGCAGTCGGAGCCGGCGGGGTACGTTCGATGGCGGCGTCCATGCCCGCGCCGCGCGTCCCGGCAGGCACACGCGGTGCGCCAGGTAGTCGCGGCGCGGCTCCGCAGGCGGCGGCTGGTCGGGGCCGCGGTGGACAGCCGGCGGGTCCACCGCCTCCAACGTGCGGGTCTTAGCCGGCTCGAACGCGCCTTGGACAAATCGCACTCGCATCTCTCGGCGGAATTCATCGGCGTCTCGCCCGAGCAGCTACGCGACGCCACGTTGCTCGGCGGCCTGTTGATCGCCGCCGCGAGCGCGGCCGGATTCAGTCTGAGCGGCGTGCCGAGTGTGCGTGAGCACCCGGCGGGCGGGATCTCAGCCGTCTTGATTCTCGACAGCGGCCACATCGCGCTGCACGCGCTCCCCGAGCGGCAGGCTCTGCTGTTCGATGTTCTGGCGCCCAGTTCGCACGACTTTCGCAAAGCGTTGGACGTTCTGTCGCGCCGCGTAACGGCGCGCGACATCAAGAGCGACACTCGCGGCCGCGGATGAGAACTCTCTTAGCGCCGGCGCACCTCGCGCTGGGTGCGATCATCGTCATCTGGGACATCGTGCTGGCGGGGCGCATTGCGCAGAACCGCCAATCGCCGCGCTTTTTTCAAGCGGTGAGCGGGCTCGGGGCGCTGCTGCTCGTGCCGGCGCTTCTGCTCACGCTCGCCACCGCGACGCTCATCACCGGCCGCGCCGTGGCGGCGATGGATTGGCTCTGGCCGGCAATGCTCGTGTTGTTCGCGGTGCAGGCGCTCTACGCGCTGCTCTTCCGACTCGTCAATCCGGTGTGGGGCATCCCGATCGCGATCTACGACCTGGCGATCGCGCTGATCGGCGTCGTGCGTTATCTCGTGGAGCACGGCCGTGCGGTGCCTCAGCCGTTCGTCGTGCTGCTCGCCGCGCAGAGTCTGGCGATGGTGTTCGTGAGCGGCACGTCGAGTGCGCTGTCGACGCCGTTCTACCTCAACATCCCGATGGTGTCGCCGGCATTCCCGGCGCTGCACAAGCTCACCGCCTCGTTCCGCCTGTTCATGACGTTGGTGGCGATGGCCTGGATGTTGTTCATCGTCGTGAGCGTGCTGCCCGCGACGGGGCAGCTGGGGAACTACGCACGGCACCGCGGCGACCAGATCCACGATCGCGCCGACGCCGATCTCGCGGTCGGCGTGAAGATTCTTCCCGACATTCTGAGGCCGCCGTCGCCGGCAGCGGTGCGCAGCGACTCCTCGCTGCTCGACACGCTAGGGGTCGGTGCTGTGAGCGTGGTCGTCGTGCCAGGTGCGAGCCGTCTCGCCATCGATTCACTGGCGCGCGTCTTGGGTCCGATGCGGCGCGACAGCGCCGTGGTCGTCGTTGCGCTGGGATATCGCGGTAAGCTGGTCCCCGAGCTTGGGCCCGCGCCGTTCAACGAAGCGCAGCGGCTCGTCACTCTGCGCCTCGTGATCGACCGAATTCGCCCGGACATCGTGCTTCCGGCGGAGGATCCGTATACAACGGGGGAACGGGCCGTGGGCGCGCGCGAGCCCGTACAATGGGAAGCGTATCTCACTCGCGCGGCGCGCGTGGCGAAGAGCGCCGATCCGTCGATCCGCGTCGGCGTCGCGGCGTCGTCCTACCGCACGCGCGACAGCACGCTCTACGCATGGGCGGCGGGGCCTTCGTCGCCGATCGACGTCGTTGGCTTCTCGTTCTTTCCGTCGCCGGTGAGCGGCGGCGGCATTCAATCGGACACGCGCACCGCCGACCGTTGGATGCGCGTGATGCCGCCCCGCAAGGAGCATTGGGTGTTCGGTGTCGGCGGATATCCTCTCGCGTTTGGCGAGCGCACGCAGGACGACGCCGTGTGGGAAGTGTTGGCGTGGGCGAGCGATCACCCGGCGATCAAGGGCGCGATCGTGTACGAAGCGGGCGACTACGGCCAGGCGCGCGGCCTTCGCGCGCCGAACGGCCGCCTGCGTTTGGCGGCGGGTGCGGTGATGCGCGCGATCAAGGCGCTCCAGGAGTCGGCGCGGTAGCAGCTGACCAGCGCCTGTGGTTGCGGCAGCACGAAATCGCTGGATATTGGTCGGCATGGCCGCCGGAGCTGGGTCGTGACGCCAACCAAACCCACCAAGATCGGGAAGTACGAAGTCGAGCGGCTTGTCGGCGAGGGCGCAATGGGCGTCGTGTATCGTGCGACCGATCCGGTGCTCAACCGTCCCGTGGCGATCAAGGTGATGAGCGACGCGCTGGCGCAGGACAGCGATCTGCGCGAGCGCTTTCTACGCGAGGCGCGCGCCGCCGGCTCGCTCCAACACCCGAACGTCATTACGATCTACGATTTCGGCGAAGTCGACGGACATCCATACATCGCGATGGAGTTCGTGGCCGGCTCCGATCTCGAGGAGCTGCTGGCGCACCACGTTCCGCTGACCGGCGACCACGCGCTCGATCTGATGACGGGCGTGCTCCAGGGACTCGGCTACGCGCACAAGCGCGGCATCGTACACCGCGACGTGAAGCCGGCGAACATTCGCGTCGACGACGAGGGCAAAGCGCGGCTGATGGACTTCGGCGTCGCGCATCTGACGTCGTCGAGCATGACGCGCACGGGCGTCATGCTCGGGACACCGAGCTACATGGCGCCAGAGCAGATCGTCGGTGAGAAGATCGGCCCGGCAACCGACATCTTTTCCGTCGGCGCCGTGCTGTACGAGTTGCTCTCCGGCTCGCGGCCGTTTCAGGGCGACACACTGCAGAGCGTGATGTACAAAGTGCTCAACGAGATGCCACCGTCGCTCACGAAGGTGACGCCGCGCGTTCCCGCCAAGCTCGACCGGATCGTCGCCCGCGCGCTGGCCAAGAATCCAGGCGACCGGTACGACAGCGCGCTGGAGATGGCGAACGAGCTGATCGCCGTTCGTGCCTCATTGCACGCCGGTGCGCCGCCGGCGCACATGCTCTCGCTCCGCGCGACGATCGACACCGCGCTGGCGAGCGAGCGTTCGGCGGCGTCGGTCCGGCGGCGGCGGCGGCGCGCGGTCGTCTACGGTGCCGGGGCGCTGGCAGCCGTCGCGCTGCTCGTCGCCGGCTGGTCGTTGGCGCCTCGTGCAGCGCCGTCGCGCCCAGCGGCGCCGGCAACCGGACGCAGCGCCGTGCCGCCCGCCGACTCCACGGCGGCGCTTGAGGCGACGACGCATCGGCCTGCGATGGCAAAGCCGGCGGAGCCACCGCCGCGATCCGACGCCTCGACGGCGCACCAGTCGCGAACCACCGACGGGAGCGAAACCCGGCTGCGGACACGCGTCCCGCCCGGGTCGGGCTCGGCGCCGGTGTCGGGTGCGGGGGCAACGGGCGCGGCACCGCGCGATGTCCGACGAGACCCGGCGGGACCGTCGACAGCCTCCATTCCCCTGGCGGACACGATGGCGCGTGGCGGCTCAGCGCCGCCCAAAGTCTCAGGGACGCCGGGCGGCGGCACGCTTCCAGCGGGCGAGCCACGGCCGCAGGGCCCGATGCCACTCGTATCCGCGCCCCAGAGCCCGACTGCCGGGGCCGCGAACGCCACCGCTCCGCTAGCGTCGTCGCCTGCGGCCGCCACATCGTCGACCGGAAGCACGAGCGCGAAACCGGACGCGAATACCGCCCCCGAGATCGGCGCGGCAATCGACGCCTACGCACACGCCATCGAGTCACGCGACGTAGCGCAGCTTCGGCAAGCCTTTCCCGCAATGACCGCCGAGCAGCAGCGCGCCTTTGCGGACTTCTTCGCCGGGACGCGATCGCTGCACGCGTCGCTCGCCGTGTCGAACCTGCACGTCGACGGCGCCGACGCCACCGTTCGCGTGACTGGATCCTACGAGTTCGTGACGACCGGCGGCCGCGACAATCGTCAGGCGGTCGACTTCCAAGCCGAGCTTCGGTATGCCCGCGGTGCGTGGCGGTTGGCCGTGATTCGCTGACGCGGGGCGCCGCGCCGCCCGTTTTCAGAAGTTAAATTCGAGTCCGGTTGTGTAGGTGAGGTTCGGCCGCACGCCGCCGCGGTTGAGTGGAATGAGCGCATTGGTCACGAGCGTGAAGCCGTTCGGGAGGCCGAACTTGAACCCGAACGATCCGTTCACCAGGTCGTCGCGCATGTTGGGAATCGTCGTCGGCTGGATCACGCGGTGGAAGGGCGCGTCGTAGGTGACCGGGCCGGGAAGCGTGAGGTTCGATTCGCCGACCTGAAGCTCGCTGACGAGGTCGGCGGCGAGGGTAATGTTCGGCGCGATGAGGTCGTCGAAGCCGGCGGTGGCGAGCACCGCGTCGTTCCACAGTCGCTGGCTGTTGCGCGCGTGGTAGATGTAGCCGACGTTCGCGTGGGGCGAAAAGGCGCCGATGATGCCGGAGATCACCGCCTCGCCGCGCGCCGAGAAGGCACCCGCGCCGAGCAAATCATCCGAGGCGCCGGTCGGAAAGTGCGCCTCGCCGAGCAGCGCGACACTGCTGCGCTCCGTCTCGTGGACGCTGATCTTCGAGCGCACCGCGACGTCGCCGAGCCCAAACGCCGATCCGTCGACCGCGCGCGACGCCGACAGCACGGGATCCTCGGGCGTGCCCGCGAAGAAGTGGGCTGCCGTCGGACCGCCGAAGGGAATCACCTCGGCGAGGCTCTCGCCGTGTAGGCTCGTCGAGACGAGCGGCACCACGACGCCGAGGTCGAGCCAGTCGGTCACTCCGTAGGTGGCGTACATGTTCGTTACCACCACGTTGAGGTCGAGGTTGAGCCGGAATTGCATGATGTCGTTCTCGAGCGCGGGAATGCCCATCTTCGAGCAGTCGCCGCCGGCGATCGAGTCGCACCCTGGGAAGTTCACGTTCTCATGTGTGAATATTAATTCTATGTCGTCCATCGGCACGCCGCGCAGGGTCGAGAAGTGGAACGAGTTGCGATTGACGCCGACCAACGCCCGGCCCGTACCCAGCGTCTGAGCGCGCTCGGCGAAGATGGGTCCCGCCGACGTCGACGTCTTCACCGGCATGCCGCCCTCGAAGCGAAACGTCACGCCGCCCGACGACGCGCCGATCGGCAGATTGCCGACGCTCGTCGACAGCGCGCCGCCGATGAAGGCGATCAAGCTCCCATTCGCCGCGACCGCTGACGGCACGAAGTGATCGCCATGCTCGCGGATCGATTCCGGATTGCTGGGATCGGCCGTCCCCGCGAGGAAGAGAGGATCCTGACCGTCGCCGAAGATGAATAGTTGCGAAATCTTGGCGCGGAGCGAGCCGGCCGTCTGGGCGCGCATGGGGCCGTACGGCAGGGAGAGCGCAGCGATGGCGGTCGCCACAAGGAGGATTCGTCGCATGTGCTTTTGTCATTGACGGTCGGCGGGCAGGCACGCGCGCATCCGCGCGCGCATCCGCGACGATTCTAGCCGGCAATGCCGGCGAGGCAAGCGCGAGATACTTCGCCTGTCAACTGTCCGTTCGCGACGCGGGCCCCACGACCGCTAGACCTTCTTTCCCGTGCCCCGCACGATGCCCTCCACGCGGCAGCGCGGATCGAAATACCGGCGGGCCACGGCTTGCATCGCGTCGGCCGACACGGCGAGCACGCGCGCATTGAACTCGCGCAGCTCGCTGAGCGCCCCGAACAGGAACGCATCGACGGCGTCGGACAACACCGCCGCGCCGCTCTGCTGCCTGATGGCGTGCACGCCGATGGCGTACGTCTGCGCGCGCTCAAGCTCTTCGCGCGTCACTAGCTCCTCGCAGAAGCGCCGGAACTCGGCGAGCAGCCCGTCGCGCGCCGCGGCCTCTTGCTCCGGCGACGTCGCGATGTATGCCGCGAACGTGCCGGCGGCGCGGCGGTCTGACGCGAACAGACTGACCGTGTAGCAAAGTGAGCGTTTGTCGCGGAGCTCGTCGAAGAACCGGCCACCCAACCCACTCGCCACGCTCGCGAGCAGGCGCGCCGCGAACCGGTCCGCATCATTCCGCGCCGGCCCGGGAAAGAGGAGCGCCAACGCTGTCTGCGCGCGCTCGCGCGACTCGACGTTCGTGGTGACGATCTGCGGCCATGCGGGCGGCAGCAGCTCCCGCGGCTCGGCATGCTCCAGGTCGGCGAAGGCGCGCGCTGCGATCGACGCCAGCTCGTCGGGCTCCGCATCGCCGATCAACGCGATGACGGAGGGCGCGGTGAGCACCCGTGAGCGATGCCACGCGCGCACCTCATCCGCCGTGGCGCGCCGCAGCGATTCCTCCGTTCCGCCAACCGGCACGCCGTACGAATGCCCGGCGAACGCCGCCTGCGTTGCGAGCCGCATCGGGTAGCGAGACATGTCGTCGCGCAACGCCACGACATCAGCGATCGCGATCGTACGCTCGGTGTCGAGCGCCGCCGGATCGATGCGTGGATGCTGCGCGACATCGGCCAGCAGCTCGACCGCAGCGGCCGCGTAGCGCGTGGGCACCGAGATCGACCAGCCGAAGCTATCCCCACCGGCCGCGCCGGACACGCTTCCGCCGAGCATCTCCGCCTCCTCGGCGATCTGAAGCGCGCTTCGGTTCTCCGTACCCTTCGTCGCCGTGCGCACGGTGAGCATCGTCAACCCGGCGACGGCTTCGCTCTCCTCACTCGCACCGCCGATCGCGTACAATCCGGCGTGTACGAGCGGCGCACCGGGCTTGCGACGCACGATGATCGGCACGCCGCGCGCGGTACGGTACACGCGGACCGCGGATTCCTCTCGCTCGAACGACGGCGCGCGGCCGCCGCTCGACGCGCTGGCGCGGTAGGGCAGCGCGGCCGGCAACGGCGCCATTCGCGGCTCGGCATCGAGCAGCTCGCGCATCGACTCCGCCGATTGGGCGATCGGCTCACTGCCATTCGGCCGATAGACGATCACGCCCGCGTTGTCGGGATCGATATAGCGTTTGGCAACGGCGACGAGCTCGTCGCGCGTGGTGGTGAGCAGCCGCTCGAGATAGCGGTCGCCCATGCGCCAGTCGCCGAGCGACTCCCATTCGGCGAGAAAGTTGGCCTGCCCTTCCATGTCCTCGAGCCGGCGCATCCACTGTGATTCGTGGATACGCTTGGCGCGCTCGATCTCCAGCTCGCCTACGTCGCCGTCGCGCACGGTCCGAAGCTGATCCCAGGTCGCCCGCATTGCGTCGCGCGCCGACCCTGGCGGCGTCTCGGCGTGGACGACGAAGACCCCAATGTCGGTCGGCGTGTAGTTGTAGGCGCTGACCGACGAGGCGAGCCGGCGCTCGCGGACGGCACGGTAGAGCCGCGACGCGCGGCCGGCGCCCAGCACGGCGGCGAGCAGGTCGAGCGCCGGTGTGTCGGGGTGCGTGGTGCCGGGCGTGCGCCAGCCGAACGCGAGCTGCGTCTGGCCGATGTCGCCCGCCCACTCGCGCCAGCGGAAGCGAGCTACGCCTTCCTCGGTCGGCCCCTGGTGGCGGGTCGGCTCGCCCGATGGCAAGGCGCCATACCGTTCGAAGACTTCGCGCAGCGCCACATCCGGGTCGACGTCGCCGACGATTGACAGAACTGTATTTCCCGGATGATAAAAATTGCGGTAGAAGCCGACCAGCGCATCGCGGGTCAGCGCACGGAGGCCGGGCTCGCGACCGATCCGCCAGCGGCGAATGCGGTGGCGGTCGTGCAGCAGCTCGTAGAGCGTCTCAGTAGCCACCGCCGGCGGGCTGTCCGCCTTGCGCTTGGCCTCCTGGATGATCACCTCGAGCTCGCGCGCCAGCTCGTCGGCGTCGATCAACGAGCGGGCGTAGGCGTCGGCCTGGACGTCGAGCCCTTCGACGAAGCCGGACGCCGGGAGCACCGTGTAGTAGCTCGTGTGATCGTAGATCGTCGCGGCGTTGAGGTAGCCGCCCACCGCTTTCGTCTGCTTGGCGATCTCACCGACACCGCGCGTCGGCGTGCCCTTGAAGTACATGTGCTCGAGCACGTGGGCGATACCGACGACGTCGTCGGTTTCGTCGAAGTAGCCCGCGCTCACGTACGTGACGATTGCCACTACCGGCGCCGAGGCGTCGCGGCGGATGAGCACGGTGAGCCCGTTGGGCAGCCGCGTGCGAACGACCGATGCCGGATCGATCGCTGGGAGTAGCGCTGGAGTTGTCACGTGCGACGGTGCGGTCGATCAGGCCTTGGTGAGTGAAACCTTCCAGAGGAGATAGAGTCCCAACAGAAGGCATGCCAGGCCGTAACCTACGTTCCACGAGACCCATTTGGCGGGAAAGGGCACGTCGCTCAGCCCATGGAGCTGATTGATGCCAAGCAGCCAATAGTGCGGCCCGCCGAGGTGGGAGATCGGCGGGGCCCGCGCTACGGCGACGGCGGTGCCGGCGCGCCCGCCGGCGGCGCCGGCGTGCAGTTGCTCCAAGGACCCGGTCCGGCGCGCGTCAGAAAATTCGCCGCGTCGGTCGGGCGGCCCAGGCGCACCAGTACGCAACCGAGGTAGCCCTGCGCCGACTTGTCGGTGGCGTCGGCCTGCACCGCGCGCACGTAGAACCTCCGCGCCAGCTCGTAGTTGCCTTGCGCCAGCAGGTTCGCACCCATCTCGCGCAGCGCGATCGCGTTCGACGGATCCGCCTGGAGCGCAAGCTGCAGCTCTTGCGACGCTTGGGTGAAGTTGCCGACTTCGCGCGACATGCGCGCCAAATAGATGTGCGGCAGCGGATCGCTGGGATTCTCGCGCGTGGCGCGCGTGAACGCGCTCACGGCCACCTCGCGCTGGCCCGCCTTGTATGCGTCTACACCCTGCTGCAGCGAGCTGGTGCCATGATGGAACACGAAAAACCCGCCGACGAGCGCAACCACGACGAGCGCGATCGCCGCCACGAGCCAGACCGGGTAGACTCGCCGCGCGCCGACCGGAGCCGGTTGGCCTTGCGCCACCACGACAGCCGGCGCCGCCGGCGCCGCCTGCAGCTCGCGCGCTCCGAGACGCGGCGGCTCGACACCCGTGTCGCCCATCAGCGCGGTGTCGAGCTTGGTAAACGCCGCGCGCGCAGCTTCGATGTCCGACGGTGTCGCTTGATAGCTCGTCGCCTGCAACCGATCGTGCACCGCCTGGAACTCGGCCAGCGAGTTCGCAAGATCGAAGTCGATGAGCTGGCGCTGGCGCGCTTCGCGGATGAGCGGCTGGCCGGTGAGCGCCGAGCTGCCGACGAGCGACCGCAACCCCGCTTCAGTTGCCATCCACAGCTCGATCAGATCCGCGGCGAGATCTTCCGATCCGCGCGACGGGCTGAGGCGCGCCAGCGCGGGGCGCGCGGCGTCGAGTGCACCGCGCGCGCTCCGCTGTGCGGAACTGTTCACCGTAGGATCCGGAGCAGCCCCGCTACAGCGCTACCGCGGATGAAGCTCTCCGCGTCGTGGGTCGGAATGCGCACGCCCGTCTGCCGGAATCCGCGCTGGGACACGCCGGCCATAAATTCCTGCATGGAATGCGCGGGAAATCCCGTTCTGTCACGCATGTGACGCACAATCTCCTCCCACGAGCCGTCGAACTCCACTCCATCCGACGCGACGATCTGATGCTCCGGCGAAGCCGGCCGCTTCTGCTCCGCCAAGGAGCTGAGCAGGGTGCCGAAGAGCTCGAGCTGGCCTCGAGCCGTTTCCGGTGCAGGTGCAGCATCCGCGCCGGAACGCGTCTCGAGCTCCACGAGCATGGTCTCGATGTCGTCGAGCTCGCCCGCTAGCTCGGCCAGCCGCTCGTCCCAGGGCTTGAGCTCGGGATCGTTGTCTTCCAAGCGGTACACCGAGCGCTTGAGCTCGATCAACCGCCAGATGCCGAGCTCGTCCCAGTGATCGTCGGGAGTAGTGCGCTCGAAGTGGTAGAGCGCTGCCTCGTATTCGGTCTGATCGTAGAGGATATTGGCGAGGTAGATGCGCGCTTCCGCATGATCGCCGTCGAGCTGAAGCGAGCGACGCAGCGAGCTGATCGCCGCTTCGTCGTCACCCAGACGATGCTGCGCGTAACCCAGACACGCGACTGCCTCGGCAGAATCGGGCACCTGCTTGACCGCGGTCTCGAAAAAGTCCTTGGCGGTCTCGAAGAACACCGATCGGTCGCGGAGCGAGGCTTCACGAAAGAGCGAGCGTCCGATCTGCAGCATCAGCTCGACGTCATCGGCGTACCCCAGCTCGAGTGTGTGCCTGAAGCAGCGGAGCGCGGCGTCGTCCTGACCGAGCTTGAGCAGCGTCTCGCCAAGTCCGGCGAGGCCATCTTCGTGTTCCGGCTCGAGCACCAGCGCCTGCTCGAACGAGCGACGAGCCCAACCATATTCCTCACGAGCCAGTTGGGCGTACCCAACCCCCACATGCAACTCCACCGAATTCGGGTAGAGCGCGAGTCCCTCTCGGAGCGTCGTGAGCGCCTCATCGTACCGACCCTCGTTGTACAACTGATGCGCGCGTTCGTCGTACTCCTCAGAACTCAGGAACGGGGTGGCCATCGTCAGCAAGCCTCCAGCTCGAGAGGTTATGCCTATACTACAATCGAGACGCAGCCAAGTTCAATGGGAGATCGTAGAGCGAACGACCGCGCCATCTTCTGATCGACGCGGCTGCGTGCACACGGGCAACGCGGCTCGATCCTAGAAAGATCGCGGCCTGTCCTAGACCGGCACAACGGCGCGGCCGGCGCCGCTTCGCTCATCGCGGGCTCGCCGCGCGAGCGATCTCCCCGGCAAGCCTGGCGTTCCGCTCGAGCAGCGCGAGATTCGTCTCGAGGGACGCCCCTGACGTGATTTTGCCGATCGCGGCGAGGAGGAACGGCGTCACCGCGGCACCCCGGATTCCGCGTCGCGCCGCGTCGCCTCGAGCCCTAGCGACTGCTTCGTCCACCTCTTCGCGCTCGAGCGCGTGCTCTGCCGGCGGCGGCTGCACAACGAGAAGGGCCTGCGGCCGACCCAGCGCGCGGTGCGCTCTGAACAGCTCGACGATCTGGCCCGCCTCGTTTGCCCGCGCCGTGAGCGCGATGCCGGTTTGAGCCGTGTAAAAGCCAGGGAGCTCGTCGGTTCTGTAGCCGACGACGGGTACGCCGAGGCTTTCGAGCCGCTCCCAGGTCGCGGCTAGATCGAGAATGGACTTCGCTCCCGAGCACACGACCACCATGGATCTGCGCGCCAGCTCGGCGAGGTCGGCCGATTCATCGAACGCCGGCTCGAAGTGCACGCCGCCAATGCCTCCGGTGGCGAACACTTCCACTCCCGCGCCTGCGGCGAGCATGAGAGACGCGGCCACAGTTGTCGCGCCATCGAGACCACGAACCATCGCCCAGGGAACGTCCCGAGCCGACACCTTAGCAACACCGTCGCGCCGTAAAAAGCGCTCCAACTCTTCTTCGTCGAGTCCAACGGCGGGTGCACCTCGGACAACAGCCGTAATCGCCGGCAAAGCCCCCGATTTCCCGATGGCAGAGCCCATGCGCTCGGCGGCACTCCGATTGTGGGGGATTGGGAGACCCTGTGCGAGAACCGAGCTCTCTAGCGCAACTACTGGCTCTCGGCGTTCGAGCGCCCGACGGACGTCGGCGTGAATGCGAATGGGGCCGTTCGAAGAGGACACGCAACAAAGCTAAAGCGCGCCCCGAAATGGCGGCGCGCTGAGATCGAGTCCGTCCAGCTATTGGCTACCGCAGCGCCAAGCGGTTGGCGTTCCGGTGAATCGGCTTCGCCGTGATGACGAGTCGTTGCGGCGCCGGTCCGACATATCGAATCGGCCAGCAGGTGGTCAGTGTCAACGTCGCGTCGCGGGTGTGGAACAGCGCCGGCGAGCGTTTGTCGACGACGCGCGTGGACACGACGATCCAATCGGTTCGAGCCGAGCCAGCCTCGGTCGTGATTGTGTCGCCCACTTCGAGCGCGTCGAGATGATTGAAATGCCGGTCACGATGCGCCGAAATGATCGCGTTGCCGGTTTCACCCGGAAGGACGCTCCCAGGGAAATGTCCCGGCGCGGCGTTGAGATCTTCGCCTTCAACGCCCTCGAGGACGATCTCGTCGAGATCGATTCGCGGAATGACCAGATGGGCGACCGGCGCCCCATCGACCAGCGAGCCGCCGCGACCGTTCTGTATGGCCACGACTCGCGCAGCTGCTTGAACAGCGCGTGCACTCGACTCGCTCCAGGCACGTCGAGCTTCGTCGGCCCGGATCGCGCCGGCGACGTACCGACTGCCGGCGAAGGAGAGTAGGATACCCCCCGCCGTGAACAGTGTGAGTCCCAACGTCTTGCGCAGCATCATGCGCGGGGCCGCCTATCACGGCGACCTGCCTGCAGCTCAGCCAGGACTGCCTCTCGCGGCTTGGGGTCTTCCATGGAGAGCATCAGCACGCCGAGCGCGAGCAGCGCGGCCCCTACCAGGGCGAGGAGCGGTAGATCGCTCGCGGTGGCCGGCGCGGGAAGCCCATTTCGGAATTGTGCGCTGTCCGCTGGGTTCGGCGCGGCCGAGAGTCCGGCGGCGAGCGAGTCGGCAGCCGTGACCGGCGGCCCGGCGATGCCCGCCGCCGAGTCGACCCAGGTCTTCATGTTCGTGAGCTGCATGTTGACCGCGCTGTCGGTCGCAGCCGTCTGAGCCGCCATCGTGGCCGCTTTGACCGAATCTGCCACCTTGGGACGCGGCGGGATAAAGGTCGTGAACTGCGCGTGCACGGTGGCCGGCAAACTCGCGATCAACGCGAGCACGAGCAAACGTCGAAACACAGTCTCATCTCCCCCGTCGGCAAATCACTTGAAGGGCATACGGCGGGCCATCGGAAAACGAGGTCATCCGCGCCGAACGCAGAGGGCGGCGCCGGTCAGCATGACCAATGTGATGCGCGCGCGCGTCAGTTTGTTGCCGATATCTCCCAACTTCTGTCCGACCGGCGACGCGAGAAACGAGAGCAACCGATCGTTCGAACGTTCGGATCAGGTCACCTTGCCTCGACTCACCTCGTGCTCCTTCCACGCGCCGTCGCGAAGAATCAAGTCGATCAGGTCGACGGCGCGCTCGAGCTCCGCGTCGGCCGTGTAGAAGTGCGGGCCCAGTCGAACGCCGGCGTTCGGCCGATAGTCCACGATCACGTCGTTTGCTAGAAGCGCCTGGGCGACCCCGTACGCGTGCGGCACGTCGAGAGCGACTGTCCCTCCGCGACGTTCGGCCTCGCGCGGCGCAGTGACCGGATAGCCGCGCTCGTCCGCCAGCTCGATTAGCCGGGTTGTCTGTCGCGTGCTCTTGGCGCGAATCGCTTCAATTCCTGCACGGCGGACGATCCGCGGGCCTTCGATGGCCGCGAACAACGCAGGGATGGCCGGCGTTCCGTTGAGCCAGCGCCAGGCGTGATCGGCGTAGCGCATCTCCGCCTCGAAGCCGAATGGGTGCTCGTGCGCCTGCCAGCCGGTGAAGGCAGGCGCCAGAGATGGGCTGACCGAGGGCGCCACGTACAAGAAGCAGCCGCCAGGACCCCCGCACAGCCACTTGAGCACACCGCCGCTCAGAAAGTCGACGCCCAGCGCCTTCACGTCGACCGGCAGCACTCCCACCGAATGGAATGCGTCGAGCGAGACGAGCGCGCCGACCTCGTGCGCCCGCCGGCAGATCGCCACCGCGTCCATCACGTACGCTGAGCGAAAAAGCACGTGCGAGATCGCCACGAGCCGTGTGCGTTCGTCGATCGCGGCGAGCAACCTCTCCGTATCGATCCCAATCCCATCGTCGCTTGGGACGACGACGACGCGGGCGCCGAGCCGGCGGGCCAGCCCGTCATAGACGTAGCGCACGGACGGAAAATCCAGCTGGGTCATCACGATGGTGTCGCGGCCCTTTCCATAATCGAGCGACGACAACACCGCCGTCTGCGCGATCGTCACGTTTGGCACCATCGCCACCTCGGCCGGCGACGCACCGATGAGCGGGGCGATCTCGTCGCCCACAGCCACCGGCATCTCCCACCATCGGTTCGCCCACGCGCGCACGCCCAGCTCCGACCACTCGTCGATGTACTCGGCCAGGCGGTCGGCGACGCCGCGCGGCATCGCGCCAAGCGAGTTGGAGACCAGGTACGTCGTCTGCTCGAGAATTGGAAACTCGGAGCGGAAGGCGAGTAGCGAGTCGGTCACGCCGACTCCGTTGCGGTCGCGGCCGCACGACGGGAAGGAAGCGACGCAACATACACCGCCACCGCCGCGACGACCGCGATCAGCATCGCACGCCATTCGGCGACGGAGAGGCTCATCAACATCCACACGATGACGGCGAAGGCGAGCAGCGGCACGAGCGCCCCGAACGGGACGCGGAACGGAGCCTCCGCCAGCCGCACGTCGCGCCGCCGGAGCATCAGCACCGCAAGACAGCATGCGGCATAGACGAGCAAGACCGCTCCGTCAGCAACGATCACGAGCTTGTCGAAGCTGCCACTCGTCGCGAGCACCGCGACCACGACCGTCTGGGCGACGATGGCGACATAGGGCGTTTGAAAGCGCGAGTGCACCGCGGTGAAGGCGCCGGGCAGAAAGCCGTCCCGCGCGAAGGCGAACACGATGCGCGGCACGGTGAGCGACATTCCGCTCACATAGCCGAAGGTCGCGATCGCCGAGCCGACGAGTACGATCGTTTCCCCGGCGGGTCCAACGGCGATCGCGGCCGCGTCGGCCAGCGGCGTTTTATTCCCGGCCAGCGCGCTGCCGAGTATGCCCTGCGCCACCACCTGAATGGCGAGATAAAACGCCGTGATCGTGAGCATCGCGATGAAGATCGCACGCGGCACCGTGCGCGCCGGATCGCGCACCTCGCCGCTCGGTACCAGCGCGGATTCGACACCGAAGAAAACGAACATGAGCACGGCCGATGCGCGCGCGACGCTCGCAGTGGCAGGGCTCGTGGTCCACGTAAGGTTCGCCGCGTGGACGGCGCGCGCGCCGAGCGCGACGAAGAGCAGCAACGGAATGAGCTTCGCGATCGTGATTCCGACGTTGAAGCGGCCTGCGCGCTCGACGCCGGCGATGTTGAGCCCGGCGAAGGTGGCGAGAAGGAAGA
>JBIOHX010000026.1:0-18853 GCA_044449465.1 Gemmatimonadales bacterium
GCCGAGCACCCATTCGATCTTGAAGGTGAGCAGCGTCAACGGGCGGTAGCCGTCGCCGCCCCACTGCTTCGGCCAGTACGGGATGGCGAACACCTGCCACCAACGGTGCAGGTCATGGACCAGGGAGTTCTTCTGAATGACGTAGACGTCGTCGTACGTGAACTGGTTCACGATACTGATGGCCGACGACGCGACGGCGAGAAGAGCGATGGCGATCGACGCCAAATATTTGCGAATGTTCATGCGAATAGATTGAATCGCGTGATATGCCAGAGCGCCGCGATGCCGTCCTTCCATCCGATCTTCTTCCCTTCCGCGTAGGTACGTCCGGAATAGCTGATCGGCACTTCGAAGATGCGGGCGTCGGCCCGAGCCAGTCGCGCCGTGATCTCGGGTTCGAAGCCGAATCGGTGCGCGGTCAGCTTGGGAACGAGCGAGCGCGCCAAGTCCCCTCGCATCGCTTTGTAGCACGTCTCCATGTCGGTGAGGTTGAGATTCGTCAACATGTTGCTGTACGTCGTCAGCAGGCGATTGCCGACGGAGTGCCAGTAGTACAGCACGCGGTGCGGTCCCCCGAGAAAGCGCGACCCAAAGCACGCATCCGCGCGCCCGTCGAGGATCGGCTCGAACAGCGCCGGCCAGTCGGTTGGATCGTACTCCAGGTCCGCGTCCTGAACGATCACGACGTCCCCGCTGCTCATCGACAGCGCACGGCGGATCGCCGCGCCCTTGCCGGCGTTCACCTCCTGGCGGTGCAGCTTGTCGATCTTGCCCTGCGCGAGCAGCGCCTCGAGAATGTCGCTCGTGCCGTCCGTCGACGCGTCATCGACACACACGATCTCTTTCCGCCCCGGCGTGCCCCGGACGAGATCGATGATGATGTCGATCGTGTCGTGCTCGTTGTAGACCGGAATGAGAACCGACAGACGCATCGCCGAGCGATCGATCGGCGTGCGCGGACGAACGCGCGCGATCGTCGTGCTGTAGGGAGGCGTCGGCCGGCGTCCGGGCGCCGCGGGACTGGTCATCGCGGCGACACCGGAGAGTAGACCGCGCCGTTGACGAGGGAGTCGACGAAGACGAGCTCGGGCTTGGGGTTGCTCGCCATCGCTTGCATTGCCGTGCGAACCGACGGGAGCGAGACCACGGCGACGTCGTCGACATGGTATAGACCGAGGATGGCGCGCAGCGCGTCTGCCCGTTCGGTCACCGTCGGCGAGCGCGAATATTCGCCGACGGTGAACGTCGCGATCGGCACCGACAACCGGTTCCCATAGAGATAAATCGTCGGCTCGTCATTCGACGCGATCACGGCGTCCGGCGGCGTGTGCGCACGCACCCAGAGCACGAGGGGGCGTGCGCCTGCCGCGCCCTGTCGCGTGATCGACGACCACCAGTGCCCCGTATACGCGCGAGCAGTGTAGCGCGTGTATCCCGCGGCGATCAGGCACGCGCAAGCGAGCGCGGCCAGCCGGGCCGCGCGGAGCGTACGCATCTGCGGTCGCCACCTCGCGATCTCGAGCGCGCCGAGCACGGGCAGCAGAAAGACGAGCGGCCAGATTCCCCAGACGAACCGCAGCGGCGAGAACGGCCACAGGAGAACGATGCCGGTATACGCCGCGATGAAGAGCGCGGTGACCGGCGCCGACCGCGAGAGACGGCGGAGTCCAACGAGACACAGCGCCAGCACCGCGAAGGTCGCGGCGAGCTTCACGTCGGGCCGCATGGACGGCGCGGCGAGCAGCCCGAAGATCGCGCCAAGGTCGCTGCCGACACCCAGGACCGTGCGCGGAATCAACGACGGGCCCGCCTCTCGCAGGCCGTTCATCAACCAGGCGGAATAGGTCTCGTAGTGGCCGCCCATCGCGGCCGGCAGCGCGTGCGCGTTCATGCGCGACCAAATCTGCCACGGCAGCAGCACCACCGTCGTAGCCGCTCCAAACACCACTGCGTCGCGAACGCGCCGTCGAAGCAGCAGCGCTACTCCCACTCCAACCGCGATCGCGATCCCGTGCGTGCGCACCAGCGTCGCCAGACCCACGGCGACGCCGAGCGCGATGACGTGCCCAAGCTGGCTGTCACCGTCGACGACATGCTCGGCGAAGAGAAGCGTCGGAAACAACACGGCGAGAAACAGCGGCTCCGACATCACCTGCGCCCCAAGGATCAGCGTTGGCAGGCCAAGGCAGCTGGCGAGCCCCACGGCCACGGCGCCCCAGCGTGGGAAACCGAGCCGCCACTGCGCCAGCACGGTCATCCCCGCACCCGCGATCGCGAGAAAGAGGACACTCGCGGCCTTGAAGAGCGCCACGTTCGCCGGAAAGCGCGGGTAGAGCTTCCAAAGCAGCGCCAGCACGGCCGGGTAGCCGGGCGGAAAATGCGTCGCCGCCGGCGCTCCCGGGAGTTGTAGCCAACGATAGCCGTGACCGGTGGCGATCGACTTTGCCAGGATCACGTACATCCCGTCGTCGAAATACGCGCCGACCGGCAGCGTGTCGAGAATCGACAACCCGCCTACGAGCACGATCAAGGCGACGACCAACGGACCGATCCAGGTGCGCTTCACCGGGTCTCGGCCAGCGCCCGCTTCCCCTTCGCTCACGCCTCGACTCCGTACCGCGACAGTTTCCGGTACAGCGTCGACGGATCGATACCCAACACTTCGGCCGTGCGCGACTTGTTGCCGCTCTCGCTCTGGAGCACCCACATGATGTACGCGCGCTCGACCGCCTCGAGCGTCGGGTTCGGCGGCGTACGTGTCGCGATCAGCGGCTCGGCGCGCGGCTGCGTGACCCGCTCGGGCAGAGCGCTCAACCCGATCTCGTCGCCCGAGGTGAGGATGATCGCGCGCTCGAGCGCGTTCTCCAATTCGCGGACGTTGCCCGGCCAGGCGTACTCCGTCATCGCCGAGGTCGCGGCGTCGGTCAGTTGCTTCGCCGGCTCCTGGCGCCCCGCGGCGATGCGCTGCAGAAAGTGGTTCGCGAGGAGCGGAATGTCGTCGCGCCGCGTGCGCAACGGCGGCAGATGGATGGCGATGACGTTGAGGCGGTAGTACAGGTCGCTGCGGAAATTGCCGGCGCGAATCTCCTCGTCGAGGTCGCGGTTCGTCGCCGCGATGACGCGCGTGTCGATCGCCACCGATTCGGTCGCGCCGACCGGGATGACCTCGCGATGCTGCAGCGCGCGGAGGAGCTTGACCTGCGTCGCCGGCGTCGTCTCGCCGATCTCGTCGAGGAAGAACGTGCCCTTGGTGGCCGCGCCGAACAGACCGATCTTGTCGCGAATGGCGCCGGTGAACGAGCCCTTCACGTGACCAAACAGCTCGCTCTCCAGCAGGCTCTCGGGAAGCGCGCCGCAGTTGATCGACAGGAACGACCCCTCGCAGCGGACCGACAGATCGTGGATGTAGCGCGCGATCACTTCCTTACCCGTCCCCGACTCGCCCTGCAGCAGCACCGTCGAATCGGTGGGCGCCACGGTCTCCACGAGGCTGAGGATTTCCATCCACGCCTTACTCGTGCCGACCGGCCGCGAGATGCCGCTCCGCTCGTGCCGGCGAATCGCCTGCTTCAATGACTTGTTCTCGACGCGCAGCTTGCGGTGCTCGGCGGCGCGACGGAGGATCGCCACCAGCTCGTCGTTGCGGAACGGCTTCTGGATGTAATAGAAGGCGCCTTCGTTCACCGCCTGCATCGCCGACTGCAGCGTCGCCTGCGCGGTCATGAGGATGACCGGCACGTCGGGATCGCTCGCCCGCGCGGCGGCGAGAATGTCGACGCCGGTCACGTTCGGCATCCGGATGTCGGTCAGCACGATGTCCGGCGCCATCTCGGCGATGCGGTCGAGACCCGCCTTCCCCCCGTGCGCGAGATGCGGCGTGAAGCCTTCGCTGCGCAGCAGGATGTTGAGCGACTCGAGAATGCCCGACTCGTCGTCGACGACGAGCACGCTCGGCTTGAGAGTGTCGATCACTTACGCGCTCCTGGCCGGACGCTCGGCGGTTCGCTGCGAGCGCGGCAGAATGACGGTGAACCGCGTGCCGCGCGCGCCGGAGTCCACGAACACGAGGCCGCGATGCGCCTCGATCGCCCGGTGGACCACGGCGAGCCCCAGCCCGCTGCCGTTCGTCTTGGTGGTGAAGAAAGGGTCGAACATGCGATCGCGGATCTCGGCGGGGATGCCCGGACCCGCATCGCTCACACGGAGCGACACGGCATCGTCGTCCAACGCGGCGCCGATCGGCAGCGGATCGAGACTGCCGCGCGACACCTCGATGCGCACCTCGCTCTCCGGCGGCGACGCCTGCAGCGCGTTGAGCGCGAGGTTGAAGACGGCGCGGTGCAGCAGATCCTCGTCGCCGTCGATGCGGACCGGCTCGCCCTCGGGCACGAGGCAGGTGATGCGGACCGTCGCGTCGCGATCCGGATGGGCCGCCGCGAGGCCCGCCGCCCCGCGCGCGATCGTCGCCAGATCGACGGGCTGCGTCTTGGTCTTGCGCACGCGCGCGAAGTCGAGGAACTCCGAGAGCAGTCGCGACAGGCGGTCCGACTCGCGCATGACCAGCGTCGTGAGCGTTCTCTGATCGTCCGACACCGCCGGCATCCGCGCGATCTGCTCGACCGAGCTGCGAATCGACGCCAGCGGATTCTTGATCTCGTGTGCCAACGACGCGCTCAGCTCGGCGATGCCCTCGAGGCGCTCCGCGCGCAACCGCAGCGCGTCGATCCGCTTCTGGTCCGAGATGTCCTGGAAGATCGCCGTCGCCGTGCGGTTGGCGCCGTCGTCGTCATGTTCGGTATACGTCGTCGTCACGCCCACGGGGAAGCGCTTGGCGACGTTGGAGACGATCGCCTCGCCGCGCGTCGTACGCACCTTCGATTCGACGGCCCGCCGTACGGCGTTCGACAGCTCGGGCGCCACGGTGGCGATCCAGTCGAGAATCGGCTCGCCCATGTGGTCGATGAGATCGATGCCGAGCAGATGCTCCGACATCGGATTGGCGAACATCAGCCGGCCGTCCACGTCGACGGTCACGATGCCGCTCCGGATGTTGTGCAAAATGTCTTCCGCCTGGAGCCGCGTCTGCTGCAGCGCGGCCACGAGGAGGTCCTTCCCTTCGCCGCTCTCGCGCACGCGCGCCGAGAGATACCGAATGCCAAGCGCCACGAGGGCGATGGCGATGAGCTGAAGCCAAACCCCCGGCTCGTCGAGCGGCGCGCGCAGAAACAGCACGACGTCGGCGAAGTACATGACGATGCCGAGCGCCGCGACGAGCAGACCGCCGCCCGCCGGCACGAGCAGCGACGCGGTGGCGATGACCAGGATGTACAGTGCCGAAAACGGAGAGCTCGTGCCGTTCGTGAGGTGAACGACGGTGGTGACGAGCAGCAGATCGCAGAGCGCCTGGCCGTAGAGAAAGGCCGGCGTCAACCGCTTCCGGTATATTTCGACGTAGCCGATCGAGAGGACGGTGACGATCGCCGACAGCACGAAGGCGAGCGACGCCGCCAGCGTCATGCTCGAGTCGACGCTCGACCAGTTGGTGACGGCGGCAATGAAGATCGCCACCGCGAGGCACAGGCGGCCGATAAAGACCCAGCGCAACAACCGGCGCGGGTCGAGGATGGCTTTGAGTGCGAGGTCGGACGATCGAGGGGTCAGGCGCACGGAGGGAGGCGTTGCAAACTGCGAGAATTTCCCGGGGCCGCGCCCCTCGGAAATCGTTGCATTTCGCTATACCATGGGAGACGATCCCGCGCCGAACCCGTTACAGCGGCGGGTCGGCTTGGCGGCGGCACTGAGCGAGAGGCCCTCGTGGATGAATCGGCGTTCCTCAACGTGACTCCGCGGTTGGCAATTCCGCGCACCGAGCTGCACTACCGGGCAAGCCGGTCGGGTGGACCCGGCGGCCAGCACGTCAACACCTCCTCGACCCGGATCGAGCTGCTCTGGGATCTGACCGGCTCGCGCGTCGTCACGGACGAGGAGCGTGAACGGCTCCGCGCCAAGCTCGCGGCCCGCCTCGACGCCGACGGAATGGTGCGCGTGGTGGCAAGCGACCGGCGCAGCCAACAACAGAACCGTCAAGCTGCGGACGAACGGCTGGCGCGCCTCATCAAACACGCGCTCCACGTACCGAAAGTGCGCCGGCCCACCAAGCCCACGCGGGCAGCCAAGGAGCGGCGGTTGACGGAAAAAAAGAAACGAGGCGAAAGGAAGCGGGAGCGGCGCGTCGACGACGACTAGCTCGACGACATCACGCGCGGCTTGATCGCCGCCAGCGCTCCCCGCGCGTGCTCCGCCGCCGGCGTCGCCGGGCACCGCTCGATCAGCCGCCGCAGCTCGACGAGCGCGCGGCCTGGATCAGCCAGCGGCCCATTGTACAGATCGACCAGCCGGTTCGTCGCGTGGATGAATTCACCGGTCGAGACCGACTCGATCCGCTGCACCTCGCGAAACAGCTCGGAGGCTCGCACGTGGTTGCCCTTGTCGCGCGCGTACAATTCCGCGGCACGGATACGCGGGTCGACCGCGGCCGGCTGCTCGCTGATCACGGCCTCGAATGACTCGAGCGCATCGTCCAGACGACCCTGCATGACCAGCGCCTGCTGGTAGGAGTACTGCTCCTTGTATGGCGTGCTCGCGCCATCGACGGCGAGGTGTCTCCACGTATTCCCAATCGCGGCGCTGAACTGGAACCCGAGCCACCCCACGGCCGCCGTGGACCCCAACGGGCCAAGCACCAACAGGGCGAACTCCGAAAGCCCGTGCAATTGGAGCTTCAACGAGAGCGCCGCGAAAACCGCCGTCGTCAGCAGAAATACCAGAGCCATGTAGCCCGCCGCCTGGAGCAGGAGCTTGGCGTCTGGGCCGTGCCGATCGAACAGCGTTGGCTTGTACAGGATATCTCCCCGGCAGGCAATACCTGGAGACGTCTAACCGCGGGGCCTGGCAAACTTTTGCCTCGGCGGTTGGGCTCCGGGGACCCGACCACTCGGGTGTCATACCCACAGGGGCGATGTAGGCGCTGGCGCGCGCCGGCCGGGCACACCCGCCCGACGGCGAACCCAACCGCACTTGACGCGCCCGAGGGGTCGAGATGTCCTTTCAGCTTCTATTGCGCCGGCCACATCTCGCGAAGGGCACGTCCCTTGCCCGCCTGGGCACGGTCGGCGCGCGAGCGATCCCAGCTCGACATCCGGAAACATTTCTTGCTGCGGCTCGTTCCGCGGGGTCTTTCATGATCCGAAATTCGCTGCGCTGGGCGGTGGTGGTCGCACCGCTCGCCGTGATAGTGCTGTCCTCGCCGGCCCGTGCACAGGACTACTTCGGCCGCAATAAAGTCCAGTACGAGAACTTCGACTGGCGCATTCTCAAGTCGGATCACTTCGACAACTTCTTCTATCCGGCCGAGTCGACGACGGTGCGCGACGCCGCCCGCATGGCGGAGCGGTGGTACTCACGCCACTCCGACACCTTCCGACACGCGTTCGACCGCAAACAGCTGGTGTTCTACGCCGACCAACCGGATTTCGAGCAGACGAACGTCGTCGGTGAGCAGCTCGAGGAGGGCATCGGCGGCGAGACCGAAGGCAACCGGACGCGCGTGATCATGCCGTTCACTGGCATCTACGCCGAGAACAACCACGTGCTCGGCCATGAGCTGGTGCACGTGTTCCAGTACAACATCGCTGAGGGCACGCCGGGGGGCGGCCTGATGCGTCTCGACGCGCTCCCCCTCTGGTTGATCGAGGGCATGGCGGAGTATTTCTCGAAGGGGCGCGACGACCCCCTGACGGCGATGTGGATGCGCGACGCCGTGATGCGCAACAAGTTCCCCACGATCAAGCAGCTCACCACCGACCCGCGCTTCTTCCCGTATCGCTACGGCCAAGCGTTGTGGGCCTACGTCGGCGGGCGATGGGGCGACCGGTCGGTCGTCGAGGTATATCGCACGGCGCTCCGACTCGGCTGGGACGCGGCCCTCGTGCGCGTGCTGGGCGAGAACCAGGACTCGCTGTCCAAAGACTGGGCGGCGGCGAATCGGGCGATGTATCTGCCGCAGATCGCCGGCCGCACCAACCCAGACAGCGTCGGCACGAAGTTGGTCGGCGTCGTCCAGACCCTGGACGCCGCGGTGTCGCCGGCGATCAGCCCGGATGGCAAGTTGTTCGCGTTCTTCTCCAATCGCGGGCTGTTCAGCACCGACCTGTATCTCGGCGACGCCGCGACCGGTAAGATCATCAAGAAGTTGGCGAGCCCGGCGAGCGATCCGCACTTCGACGCGTTGAGCTTCATCAACTCGGTCGGCGACTTTTCGCCTGACGCCAAGCAGTTCGCGTTCATCGTCTACGCCGAGGGATCGAACGAGATCGCGATTCTCGACACACGGTCGACCAAGGTCGAGCGACGCATCAAGCTGCCGGGCATCGGCGCCGTGACGCAGATCTCCTGGTCCCCCGACGGCACGACGCTGGCCATTTCCGGCCTCGCCGGCGGCATCAGCGATCTCTATTTGCTGAACTTGAGCGCCGGAACGATCAAGCAGTTGACCAACGACAGATACGCCGACATCCAGCCCACCTGGTCGCCCGACGGTAAGACCATCGCCTTCATCACCGACCGCGGGCCGGAAACCGACTTCAACACGCTCAAGTTCGGGCCGCTCCAGTTGGCGACGTACGACTTGGCGACGGGCCGCATCAGCCTCTTCGCGCCCTTCGCGCATGGCGACGACATCAACCCGCAGTTCTCTCCCGACGGACAAGAGCTGTTCTTCATCTCATCTCAGGACGGGTACCCCGACATCTACCGCCTCAACCTGGCCAGCGGCCAGGTGTTCCGCCTCACGCACATCGCGACCGGGGTGAGCGGCTATACCAACTTCTCGCCCTCGCTCAGCGTGGCGCGCCAGACCGGGCGCATGTTGTTCACCACGTTCTACAACCAGGGCAACGAGATTCGCCGCTTCGAGGCCAGCGAGACGGTTGGCACGCCGGTCACGCCGGCGTCGGTCGCCGAAGGCGCGCAATTGCCGCCGCCGCAGGTGACGCAGAGCCTCGTCTCGAGCTACCTCGCCGACGCCACCAGCGGATTGCCGCCGGCGACTGACTTCACCGTCGAGCCCTACCACTCCTCGTTCGCGCTCGACGCGATCGGTCAGCCGAGCATCGGCGTCGTGGCCGGCGGACCGTTCGGCGGCGGCGTGGCCGGCGGCGTGTCGATGGTCTTCGGCGACCAGTTGAGCGACCGGCAGATCTTTACCGCCATCCAAGCCAATGGCACCGTCAAGGACATCGGCGGCGAGGTGGGCTACATCAATCTCAAACGGCGGTGGAACTGGGGCGCGAGCGTCGCGCACATCCCCTACCTCACCGGCGGCGTCTTCCTGCAAGACGAATCGGCGCTCGGCCCTGGCCTCTACAGCGTCAATCAAGTGCTGCAGCGCATCTACATCGATGCGGCGACGACCTTCGCGCAGTACCCGTTCTCCGCCACGCGCCGACTCGAGCTCTCGGCGAACGTGACCCACTACGGGTTCAATACCGAGATCTTCAAGACAGTGTTCGATCCGGCGGGCGACATCCTCGCGGAATCCGATTCCAACGCGGCGTCATTCTACAAGCCGATCTTCTTCGCCGAGCCATCGATTGCCTACGTGGGCGACAACTCGTTCGCCGCGTTCACCTCACCGGTCGATGGTGGACGGTTCCGCTTTTCGTACACGCCTACCTTTGGCTCGGTGACCTATCAGACCGGTCTCGCCGATTATCGCCGCTACATCATGATGCGCCCGGTCACGTTCGCCATACGCGGAGTGTCGCTCGGGCGCTACGGCGGCGGCGCTGAGGATCCGAACTCCACCTGGCCGATTTACCTCGGTGAAGAAACGCTGATGCGCGGCTACGGCTACGGCTCGTTCACCAACGACGAGTGCGTTGTCACGAACTCGTCGGCCACCACCGCCCCCTCCACGGGCTGCCCGGTGTTCGACCGCCTGTTCGGCAGCAAGGTCGCGGTGATCAACACCGAGCTCCGTATTCCGGTCTTCGGCGTCCCCGGCTTCGGGCTGATCAACTTCCCGTACCTCCCGATGGAGGTCTCGCCCTTCTTCGACGCCGGTGTGTCGTACACCAACGAGCAGGGACCGGACTTCCGCCTTGCCACGTCGGCGAACAACGTGCCGAGCAACTGCACCCAGCCGGTCAACAACAGTCAGGCCCAGTTGCAGGTCTATCCCTGCACGGACCGCATCCCGGTGTTCAGCACTGGCGTGTCGTTCCGCTTCAATCTCATGGGCTACGCGATCCTCGAAGCGTACGCGGCACATCCCTTCCAGCGCCCGAAGAAGAATTGGGTCTGGGGCGTGCAGCTCGCGCCGGGCTGGTGATCGTTCGGCGGGTTGGTCGAGGCTACTTCCAGCGGTAGAGCGCCGCGTACACCGCGGCGTTCCGCTGGACGATCCGCACGTAGTCGCGCGTCTCGGTGAACGGAATGCGCTCGGCGAACAGCTCGGGATCGTCCATTCCCGGCTTCGTCGACCAGCGCGTGACGCGCGAGCCGCCGGCATTGTACGCCGCGAGCACGCGCGGCAGTGCACCGTACTGCTTCGTGTACGTGGCGAGGTGCGTTGTGCCGATCTGGAGATTCGCGTCTGGGTCGTTGAGCAGCACGGGATACCAGACCGGGAATTTCAGCGAGTTTGCCACGTCCTCGCCGATCGGTGGAAGCACCTGCATCAGCCCGCGCGCTCCGGCCACCGAAACGGCGCGCGGATTGAAGCTCGACTCCTGGCGAATGAGGCCCGCCACCAACGCCGGATCGAGTCCGCGCGCGCGCGCGTCGCGAGCCAGCTCGTCGCGGTCGGGCGCCGGGAATGCCAGGCGAAACGCGCGCGCGTCACGTTCGCCGGCGTCGATCATCCTCTGCCCCAACCGGATCGCGCGCGCCGGCTGGTCGAGCGCGAGAAAGGCCTTGGCCGTGGCGAGCGTGCGTCCGAGCGACGTCGGAGCTTGATCGTCCAGCGCGTCGAGCTCGAGTCGCGCTTCGATGTCCATGCCGAGCCGCGTGAGCGCCGCGATACGCTGCGCGGCGCTGTCGACCGCGGCGATGCGCGGGAAAGAATCGGCGCGCGCCGCCGGCGTCCAGCTCGGCGCGCCGAGCCGGCGCAGGCTCTCGATCGTGTAGTAGGAGATCACCGGCTCGGCGACGACCCCGCGCCAATGCGCCGCGGCGAGCTTCTTGTTTCCGGCCGCGGCCCATGCGCGACCGCTCCAGTACCGCGCCGCCGTCGCCTCGTCGGCCTTCGGATAGAGCGTGGCGAGCGAATCGAGCTCACGCGCGGCGGACTTGTTGTCGCCGGCAACGAAGGCGATGATCGCGGCACGGAAGCGGGCGTCGATGGCGCGCGCACTGCGCGGATATTGGGCGTACACCTGACGAAAGAGCGTGCGCGCGGCCGCGTCGTCGCCGGCGTCCGTCGTGAGATCGGCAAGCAGATAGAGCGCGGAGCTCGCGACGCTCGTATCCGCGGGAAAGCGCGCGACCACGTCCCGCAGCGCGCTGCGTGTCGCCTCGGGCGTACCCGACGTGAGCAGGATACGCGCGCGCTGGTACGCGGCCTGACCCGCGAGCGGGCCGGCCACGGCGTCGAGCTGCGCGAACGCATCTTTCGTTCGCCCGGCCCGAGCCAACACCTGCGCGTAGTCGATGCGATCGCTCGCCGTGACGATGGCTGGCGCGGCCAGCGCGTGCGCGAACGCCGTCAGCGATCGCGCCTGCGGCCCCGACGCCGCCGTGCTCCGCGCGACGATGAGCTCATCACTCGGCGACAGCGTCGTAAAGCCCTTGTCGAGCACGTCGACAGCGAGCTTGGCGTCCGGCGAGCCGCTGTGTGAGCGAATGAACGTGAGCAGCGCGGTCCGGATCGAATCGCGCGCCGCGCTGTCGGTCGCCACCGATAGCCGCAGCCGCAGCGCCGCAACCGTCGAGCCGAGCGCGGTATAGCGCGCCGCAGCACCGAGCGGATCGGCAAATCGCTCCCGCGCCTGTGCCTCAGTCCATGCCACGCGCGGCCGAGCGACGGCGGACCGCACCTTGGAGAATGCCGCGGCGCGTTGTGCCGAGTCCTGGGTGCTGCCCGCGGCGCGCAGCGCGAGCCAGTCGCGAACCTGCGGCAAATCCGCCGCGGCGCGAAGATACGTCGCCGCCGCGCTGTCGAATTGATTGTTGCGCTCGAGCGCCCGCGCCAGAAATACGAGCCGAGGTCCGCGGGCGGCGGCAGCGTGCGTTGCCGTCACGGCGGCCGCCGCCTGCGCCAATGCCACGGTGTCGGCACCTCGCTCCAACGCCGACCGCGCGAGCAGCTCGCGCGCATCGCCATCGAATTGGTTGTCGAGCCAGGGTTGGTTGGCCAGCAGCTTGTCGACTTCGAGCCACCCATTCCAGCCCGCCGCCGCGCGCGCGGCGATCATCACCGCGGCTGGCGTTCGCGCCGCACTGTCGTGGAGCATCGGGGCGAGCAGCTCCGTCGCGCGCCACGGATGCCCGCGGTCGATCAACGCCTGTGCGGACTCGAGCGAGGGGTTCTGTGCGATTGCCCGCGCGAGGGCATCGTCGCCGCTCGAAACGACTTCGCCCGCCGCGTTCGCTTCGTGCGAACGACCGCAGGCTGCCAGTCCGCTGGCGGCGATGAGAGTCAGTGCAAAACACGACCGGACGAGGCGCATCAGCCTCGTCCGGTACACGAATCGTACCCGCGATCTGCCGCGAGGCTCAGCGCTTCCCGCCCGTTCCGTGTGTTGCTTCTGCCGCGGCCGGCTTGTCCATGAGCCAATACTTGAACCACTGCCGCAGCCGGCTCAATCGGTCCACGAGCAGCCAGGGCTCGCCGGTGCGCGAGAGATCGTGGTTCGAGCGCGGGTAGCGCACGAACTCCGCCGGCACGTTCTGCTTCTTCAGCGCTTCGAACCAGAGCTCGGCGTTGCCGATCGGCGTGCGGAAATCCTCTTCGCTTTGCACGAGCAGCGTCGGCGTCTTCACGTTTTTCACATGGCGAATCGGTGACAGCGTGTCGTACATCACCTGATTCTCCCACGGGTGGCCGAAGAACTCGCCCTCGGTCAGACCCTGCGCGTCCGAGGCGCCGTACCAGTAAGTCCACTCGCTGATCATCCGGTCGGTTTCCGCGGCCTTGAAGCGAGTGGTCTTCGTCGTCACCCACGCCGTCATGAAACCGCCGTACGATCCGCCGGTCACACCCATCCGCGTCGAATCGACATCCGGGCGCTTGGCCACGACGTCGACCGCGCGCATGAGGTCATCGTAATCTCGGCCTCCCCAATCGCCGCGACTGGCGTAGGTGAACTCCGTGTTCGTTCCGCTCGAGCCGCGCGGATTGGTGAACAGTACCATGAAGCCGGCGCCCGCCAGGCTCTGGAACTCGTCGAACCAGCCTTCGTTGTAATCCGAGTGCGGACCGCCGTGGATGTACAGCACCACGGGATACCGCTTGCTCGCCGAATAACCGGGCGGCTTCATCAGCCACGACTCGACGTCGAGGCCGCCCACGCCCTTCGTGATGAAGCGCTCGGCGTCGGCCCATTCGACTTCTGCGTTCAGCTTGTCGTTGAAGCTCGTGAGCTTTCGCTCGCCGGTGCCGTCGACATTCGCGATGTACAGCTCCGTCGGATGCGTGAGGTCGGTCGACACGAAAACGATGTGCTGCTCGTCGGCGTCGAACGTCACCGCGCTGATCGCGCGGCGGCCGCTCAGCACCGGCGAGATCTTCTTCGTGGCTGGATCGATCGTGAACACGCCTCTCGAGCCGCCGGTCGACGTGACCATCGCGATCTGACCGTTGCGCAGCCAACGAATCTGGCCCGGCTCATACTGCCAGGCGCCGAGGATGTCCTGCGGCTTTCCGCCATCGGCGTCGACGACGAACAGCCGCTGATTCTTGAAGCGCGCCGGCTGGCCGACGAACGCGAGGCGCTTGCTGTCCGGCGACCATTGGATGTTCGTCTCGTTGCCCGCGTACGAGATCCTGCGCGGCGTGCACTCGGCGCTTGCCGCCTCGCACGCCGCCACCGGTAGAATGAAGATCTCGGTGTCGTTCCGCGGCAGCTCGTCGCGCTTGCGATCGGGCGGCAGCTTGGCAATGGAATCGCGCTCGGCGGTCACCGCCGAATCAGAGCGGAGGTTGGCGTCGGCGGTGAAGCCAAGCCACTTGCCGTCGGGCGAGACGACGACGTCGCGATGCGAATAGTTGGTGTTCGTGATCTGCTTCGGCGCCGCGCCTGGCCGCGCGAGCGATATTTGCGCCGGCCGCGGCGTGACGACGCGCGGCGCGGTGCGCGGACCGGGGATGAACTCGTGCTGGCCGTTCACCTTGTAGCCGATGTCGTCGAGCTGCTTGCCGTCGAACCGCCCCGGATTCTCCGGCTTGGTCACCGCGTTGTAGGGCGGACGCGCGAGCGGCAGCATGCGCGAATACGGGTCGTTCGCCATCGTCGAGTCTGAGGCGGTCGAATCCTCCGCGGCGGCGCCGCGGCCACCGCGCCCTCCGCCGCCGCGACCACCCCGTCCGCCACCGCCAGATGCCGTCACCGTGAAGCTCTTGTCCGCGGGCTGCGAGCCCTCGAGCACGCGCTGCGGACCGGTGGGTTGATAGGCTTCGCCAGACGCCTCGTCCATGCGCAGCGCCCAGTTCTGCCCGCGCACCTCGGGACGCTGCGACGTGAAGTAAAGAATTTTGCCGTCTTCCGAAAAGCGCGGGTTCGCGCTTTCGAATGAGGGCGACGTGTAGCGCATTGGCACGCCGCCCGCCGTCGGTACCACCCAGATCTCAGTGTGCCGCTTGTTCTCCGCTTCGCGCACGGTCGTCACGGTGAACGCGACTTTGCCGCCGTCCGGCGAAAGAGAAGGCGCGCTCACCGTGGTGAGCTTGTACCAATCTTCGGGCGTGAACGCGTGCTTGGTGCTGGATAGCTGCGCACCGGCGAATGCCGCGGGCAACAACAAGCCGGCGGCTGCAGCGGTCTGCAAACGCATTGGTGTGCTCCGGATGGTGGGAAGCTGCGCGTGCCGTAAAAGACTAACGCACGACGGCTATGGGCGTTGAAGGCGATCCCGTTCCCACGCTTCCCCGGTCCGAGCCGGAACCAGCTCCGCCGGCCTTCCGTCGACCTTTCTCACCATACATGGCCTTGTCGGCCATCTCGATCGCCTCGGCCAGCGCCTCGAAGCTCGCGTACCCGGCAGCACCAAGGCTGACTTGCAAGCGGACGCCGTCGGGCCCGGACGACGCGGAGGCACGCTCGATCGCTTCCTGCAAACGTCCGATGACTTCCGCCGGCCGCGCCGACGGTATGATGAGCAGGAACTCGTCGCCGCCCCAACGATAGAGCTTGTCGTGCGTGTGCAGCGTCGCCCGCAGCACATCGGCGCAGCGGCGAATGAGGCGATCCCCCGCCGCATGTCCCTTGCGGTCGTTCACCAGCTTGAGGTTGTCCAGGTCGGCGATCACCACGGTGCCGAAGGTCGTGCGTACCATGTCGAGCCCAACGCCTTCGACGAACGCGCGCCGGTTCAGCGAGTCGGTCAGCAAATCGTACAGCGCGGCGCGGCGCAGTTGGTCGTGCGTGAGACGAAGCTCGGCTTGCGCGTCGTCGATCTCGCGCTTGTTGTCCTCCATGAGCACGAGCACCATCGCGTACGCGAGCAGTACGTTGAGCGACAGATCGAGATAGGCGTTCAACCCCACCATCGCGCGTGCCGCCTTGACGAGCGCGCCCACCCCCCCCGTACCGGCGATCGACAGCGAGAAAGCTCCGACGTAGGTGAGCCAGAGCGCCGCGAGAAGGGCAAAGCAGACCCCGGTCGCCACACTGCCCGCCGTGCGACGAGCCCGCGGCAGCGCGAGCAGCCGCGCCGAACACACAGCCAGCACCGGCACGGCGACAGCGGCCTGCCAGACGACCATCTCGTTGAGACCATGCCGCGCGAGCAGCGTGGACAACGCCGCGAACAGCACCGCGGCGCCCCAGATGCGTTTCGTCGCCACGACGCCGCCAGCCGCGCCTCCGACGTACTTCAGCGTACCGCGAAGAAAGTACGCGAAGCCGAGCGCTTTGCTGAGCTGATAGATGAAGTAAAGCGAGCGAATTCCCGGATGCGCCTCGGCGAGCGGCGCGCCGACGACGCTCGGCACCACCATATAGCGCACCACGAGCGCACCGATCGCCACCGCGAACGCGATCCACGCCGCCGACCACGCGCCGAAGTAGTCACGCCGCAGCACGAAGTGCCGCAGCATGAGGAACAGTCCAATCACCATCAGCGCGCCGCCAAGCTGAATGACGACGCCGAGGAAGGACAGGACGGAGAGAGTCTGCGCGGGAACGTGCATCGACGACGACGCGGCCGGGTGGGAGCGGGGCGAGGGGGAAAACGTTCCGTCTTGCGATCGAGGCGGCGGCTCGCCCGGAGTTGAGGGGCCACTCGCCAACGTCTGCATCACCGGGGGGACCGGCTACATGGGACGACGCCTGATCCCGGCGCTCGTCACACGCGGACACCGCCTCACGGCGCTCGTTCGCGCCGAATCGGTACGACGACTGCCACAAAGCGTGACTCCGGTCGTCGGCAATGTCGTCACCCTGCGCCAGATGCTCGCCACTCGTGTTTGGGCCGTCGACACCGCCGGCAGGGACTCGCGCACCTTCGACGTCCCCGACATTCTCCGCATCGGGAAGCGTTCTCGCTCGGACCTGTCGAGACCCACTCGCTGAGAGCCCGGGCCAATGCGGTCACGGCCGGCTGCGTCCTGGCGCCCCGGCCCGCCAACTCGCAGCCGCGCCGCGTGAAGCTCTCGACGCATCGCACGATGCCTCCAGCACGGCGCCTCAATCCCGCTCGCATCCACCTGAACCTCGAACCTACGCGGCTCGATCTCGTCGCTTGCGCTCCCAAGCTCGCAACTACGCGCCTCAACCTCGCTCTGCTACGGCTCAACCTCGCGCCGCTACGGGTCAACCTCGCACCGGCACGCGTCAACCTCGCGCCGCTACGGACCAAGCTCGCTCCGCTACGGATCAACCTCGTGCACTAGCGGCTCAACCTCGCTCGTTGTGAGATCAACCACGCTCGCTGGGACATCAACCTCGCTCCCTGTGAGATCAACCCCGCGCGTGGGGACATCAACCTCGCACCTTGGGAGACCAAGCTCGCTCCCCTATGGACTCACGCGAGTCCGTGCCGCCTGAACGCGACTTCGTGTCGAGTCGACGAGGCGCTGTACCGCATCAACGCGACGCGCCCGCACGTCGAGCCCGCCCCTCACCACCTCGAGCTCACGCCGCACCACCGCAATCCCCCGCGTGACCGCGATGACCCAACCCAGCCCCCTCGCATTGCCGCAAAAAGAAACAACGGCCTGAAGCCGAAGCTCCAGACCGTTGCCTCTTCGCCGCGGAGGGAGAGGTCGTGCCCACCCGCACGCCCGCGCTCACTCACGCGTCGGATTCCGCGCCGAGCTAGCCGCGGGTGCTGCCATACGTGGGTACCTGAACACCAGCGTGCCCACCCTTGTTCCACGCGCCAGCCTCTCGCTTCGCTGCGCGCGCGGCGTGTGATTTAAAATTCTTGACGTTCGCGTCGAACTTCGCCTGGTTCGCAGGCGTGAGCGCGCCGCGGAGATCGTTCTGCTCCGTCTTCATGAGTTGCCGCATCTGCTCGCGCTGCGGTGCAGCCTTCGCCATGATCGCGCGAGCCGCCGCGGTGTCGCCACGCTGCCGCGCTGCGCGGGCCGACTCGAACGTCGGCTTCGACTGTTCGCGAAGCGCCTTCAGCTGCGACGCATACTTCGCGTGAACGGTCTTGAGGTTCGCCTTCTCGGCGTCGCTCAGTGTGATGCCCTTGAGCAGCGCGCGGTCGCCTCGAGCGCCAAAGCCGCGGTGCGCGTGCTCAGCGTGCTGCTGCGTCTGGGGCGCGGGTGCGGGCGTCGCCTGTTGGGCGGACGCGAGCGCGGCGCCACCCAATACGAGCATCGCGCCGGCCAACGCCGAACGGATATGCTGCATGGTGATTCTCCACCAGAAAGGAAAGGATTCAGAGCGCCAACGACTGGCGGCGCTTTCGATCTGGTAGACGCCCGTTCGGCCCGATCGTTAACGCCCGCCGCCGCCGAGCCCGCCGCCCACATACGCGATGGCGCTCATCTCGACCAGGATGCCGCGGAGGCTGGCGCCCAGTGCCGTGCGCGTCGGGTACGGCTGGGGCATGACTTCCTTATAGACGGCGTTGAACTTTCCCCAGTCGTCGATGTCTGCCAGGTAGACAGTCACTGACACCACGTCGGCCAGCGACGCCCCCGCTGATACCAACGCGCGCTCCACGTTCCGCACCACCTGCCGCGTCTGCGACTCGACGTCGTCGCCCGCGAGGTTGCCCGTCGCCGGGTCTTTCGGCACTTGCCCGGACACGAACACGAAGTCGCCCGCGCGCGCCGCCGGGGAATAGGCGCCCGCGGGCGCGGGCATGTCGCCGCTCTGCTGCACCGGTTGCCACCGCCGCTCGCGCTCTGTCATTTACCCGTCTCCATTGAATGAGACCCACGCGTCATGTCGCTGCCGATCGCCGATCTCGAGACGCCGATCCCCGTCGTCGACCTCGATCGACTCGCCCGTAATCTCGACCGCGCCGCAAGCTACGCTGCCTCGCACCAGCTCTCGCTCCGGCCGCACATCAAGACGCACAAATCGCCGCTCGTCGCCGCCGAACAGCTGCGGGGCGGCGCGGGCGGACTCACCTGCTCCAGGCCCGTCGAGGCTGAGGTCATGTCAGCCGTGAGCGA
>JBIOHX010000027.1:0-18460 GCA_044449465.1 Gemmatimonadales bacterium
ATGTTGATGTAATATCCCGCGCGCCCGATCAGCGGCCGCTGGTAGTTCACCACCTTCCACGACGTGCCGCCGTCGTCCGATCGCCAGACCGATCCCTGATCGGCCGTCTGGATCAGCGCGTACACGCGCTTGCCATTGGTCGGAGCAATGGCGACGTCGATCTTGCCGAGCGGCGGCTTGGGGAGCCCCGGGCTCTCGACGCGCTTCCACGTGTCGCCGCCGTCGTGCGTGACGTAGATACCGCTCCCCGCTCCACCACTGAACATCGCCCACGTATGCATCACGACCTGCCACGCGCCCGCGAACAGCGTGTTCGGGTGGCGCGGATCCATCGTCAGGCCGGAACACCCGGTGTTCTCGTCGACGAACAGCACCTGCTTCCATGTTTTGCCGCCGTCGGTCGTGCGGAACACGCCGCGCTCGTGCTGCGGACCCGTCGCCCGGCCGAGCGCGCAGACGTACACGATGTTCGGGTTGGTCGGGTGGATGAGAATCCTCTGGATCCGCCCAGTCTCCGCCAGGCCCATGTTCGTCCAGGTCGTTCCCGAGTCGGTCGACCTGTACACGCCGTCGCCGAACAGATCGGCGTCGCGAATCGCCCACGCTTCACCCGTGCCGGCCCACACGGTCGACGGCCGCGACTCCGACACCGCTAGCGCGCCGATTGCCTGCGCCGGCATCGAGTCGAACACCGGCCGGAAGGTCGCCCCGCTGTCGACCGACTTCCACACGCCGCCCGACGCGGCGCCGACGTACCAGACGCGATTGTCGCCCGGCACGCCGCTGATCGACGCGATGCGGCCCCCTTCCGCGGGTCCCAAAAGCTGGAAGCGGAAGGGATCGGTGAGCGGCGCCCGCGGCGCTCGAGGCGCCCCGCCGCCGCGCTGCGCGGACGCCATCGAGACGCCCGAGACCATCGCGAGAACCAACCCGACCATCGACAGTGGAACACGGCGCATCGCCGGCATCTCCGAGAGGAACGAATTGCGATACAATACGACAGGTGTTGCGCGACACAAGACCAACGCGAGATTTGGGCATGCGACTCGCCCCCGGCGAGCCGACTTGCGTCGACCGCACGCCTCGTTCGGCGGCATGCAAGGCTCGAGCTCGGGAAGCCGGAGCAGGGACCGGCGGTGGGCGACTTCTACACAGCGATCGAGACCGTCCAAGTCAATCCGTAGAGCGCCCGGACATACGCACCTCCACATACTATTTATTGCATAATGGGACCGCTGCTCGCGATCCTCGCGCTTTCGTCATTCGTCGCCCCGATTCGCGCGGCGGCCGACTCGACGCTGGTGTACAGCGGCCGCCAGGGGCGCATCAGCGTCGCCCTGCCGCGCATCGAGGCCGACGTCGACGTCGACGGCCGGCTGGACGAGGCGGTCTGGGCCCGCGCCGCACTGCTCACCGGCTTCTCACTGTACCAGCCGGTCGACCAGCGGCCGGCGCCCGATTCGACCGAGGTCCGTGTCTGGTATTCGTCGGCCGCGATCTACTTCGGCATCCGCGCCTTCGAGCCGCACGGTCCGGTGGCGGCCACGCTCGCCGACCGAGACCGCGTCTCGGCCGACGACAACGTCGAGATCCACCTCGACACCTTCGACGAGCGCAACCGGGCGTTCGTGTTCATCGTCAATCCACTCGGCGTGCAGGCCGACGGGACCAAGAACGAGACAGGCGGTTTCATTCCCGGCTCGAACGTCGCGCCGGGCCAGAACGACCTGAGCGCCGATTTCGTCTGGCAGTCCAAGGGGCACGTCACCGACTGGGGGTACGAGGTCGAAGTGCGTATCCCCTTCGCCAGCCTGAGGTATCCGCCGACGTCGCCGCAGCGCTGGGGCCTTCAGATCGATCGGCACGTCCAGCACAGTGGCTATGAGGAGACCTGGACCATGGCCAAACGCGCATCGGCGACCTTCATCGGCCAGGCGGGCTGGCTCACCGGTCTCACGGGCATGCATCACGGCACCGTCGTCGAGCTGAATCCGGAGCTCACGAACACCGTCAGCGGTGCGCCGCCCTGCTGCGCCGCCACGGCCGCTGGCTGGAGCTATCGCGGCGCTCCGAAACTCGGCGGCAACGTGCGCTGGACGCTCGGCAGCGACTTCGTGCTCAACGGCACCGTGAAGCCGGACTTCTCCCAGGTCGAGGCCGACGCGACGCAGATTGCCGCCGATGCACGGTTCGCGCTGTTCTATCCCGAGAAGCGGCCGTTCTTCGTCGAAGGCTCGGATCAGTTCAACGTGCCGAACACGCTCATCTACACGCGCACGATCGTGCAGCCGGACGGCGCGGTGAAGCTCACGGGCAAGCTTGGCCGCGCCGACGTCGCCGTGCTCTCGGCGGTCGACCAGGCCGGGGCAAGCTTTGCCGGCGAGCGACCGCTCGTCGACGTCGTTCGCCTCGTACAGAACTTCGGCGAGCAATCGCTCGCCGGCGTCCTTTACAGCGACCGCGTCGCCGGCGCGCGGTCCAACCGCGTCTTTGGGGGCGACACGCATATCGTCTTCGACCGCATCTTGTTCGCTCAATTCCAAGCCGTCGAGAGCACCACCCGCGAGGGCGGCGTGACGACGTCTGGCCCCATGTGGGAGGC
This sequence comes from Gemmatimonadales bacterium, assembly GCA_044449465.1. Classification (GTDB taxonomy): domain Bacteria; phylum Gemmatimonadota; class Gemmatimonadetes; order Gemmatimonadales; family Gemmatimonadaceae; genus JAQBQB01. Next base: position 2,603 of record JBIOHX010000027.1, read on the forward strand.
CGTTCTCGACGGAACCGGTCGCAACTTCGGGTTCCACTACAACGTGCTCGGCATCTCGCCGCAGTTCGAGACCGACAACGGCTTCGTGCCGCGACGCGGCTTCATCGAGCCGAACGCGTCGAATCGATTCACGCTCTACGGCCGCCCCGGCGCGCGCCTCGAGCGGTTCAACGTTTTCCTCACGACCACCGGATTCTGGGGATACGACGACTTTTTCCGCGGCCGCAACCTTCTCGAGGACCATGCCTCGGCGCAGATGCAGCTCACCCTTCGCGGGGGCTGGTCACTCGGCGTCACCCCGCGGCTCTCGACCTACGGATTCGCGCCGGCTGATTATGCGAACTTGTATACCCGTCCCGGCAGCGCCGCGGCGCCGGCGGTGCCCTTTGCGCCGTCGGACCGCATTGAGACCCTGCTCGCCGCGTTCAGCGTGTCCACGCCTCGATTTCAGCACGTCGACGCGTCCGTCGGCGCGACGCTCGGCAACGACGTGGACTTTCTCGAGACCTCTCGCGTGCAGCGGCGCGACTATAATGCATCCGTCGACCTTCGCCCGAGCGAACGGCTGCGCGTCAGCGCCACGTACGTCACGAGCACTTTTGAGCGCCGCGATGTAGGCGAGCGGTCGGCCGCGACCTGGATTCCGCGCCTCGCGGTCGAGTACCAGCTCACGCGCTCCGTCTTCGTGCGTGTGGTGTCGCAGTACACGGCGACAGAACGTGCCGCGCTGCGCGATCCGCGCACCGGGCAGTTCTTGTTCGTGGCCGCCGGCGACACCGTCGTACCCTCCGTGGCAAGCGCGTCGAATGTGTTGCGAACGGACTGGCTCTTCTCCTTCCGTCCCGCACCGGGCACGGTCCTGTTCGTCGGCTACGGCGGCGACCTCACGGAGCCCGATCCGCTCGCGTTCCAGCGCCTGCGGCGTACCGACGACGCGTTCTTCGTGAAGGGGAGCTACGTGTTCCGCGTACCGATCATTTAGGCGGCCGAGCGCGGACCTGGCGTATCTATCCCGACCGCACGATGGTCGTCAGCTCCGCGGTCACGATCGCGCGTTCTCCGACCGTCGCCACTCCGTGCGTTCGACAAAGCCCGCGCCGCCAATGCGTGAGCCGCACGTCGAGACGCAGATCGTCGCCGGCCCGGGCACCGTGGCGAAACCGGACGTGGTTGGCGCCCATGAAATAAGCGATGGCGCCTGCCGAACCGCCTGCCAATTCGCGGACCAGCGCGCCGCTCGTCTGGGCGAGCGCTTCCAGCACCAGCACCAGCGGGATATCCGGGCAGCTCTCGCTCCACCATTCGCTCGATGAAAGTCGTTTGAACCCGACCACGCGGCGCCCCGGTTCCACCACGTCGATCCGATCGACGAGCAGGAACGGGTAGCGGTGCGGCAGCAACGCCTCGAGGTCGCGGGCGTCGTAGTGGGACCGAGTCACGGCTCTCGCGGTGCGACGACGCCGGGCCCCGGACCGTGCGATTCCCGGCTTTCTCGTTTCGGCATGGCCGCCTCTATCGTCCAATGTGCGAGCAAGTCCCGGCTGACGCAGCGCGGTGCGCCGCAGCGCCGCCGCCTGTTAATGCCCTCCCTGAGAACTTAAGCCTACGCGATGAGCGGATGGGATGACCGCGACAGCCGCGGCCTGAAGACCATTTCGGTGGCCAACGTGCTACCCGGCGCGACCCTCGATCGAGCCGTGAAGCTCGTTTCGGTCGTCCTCGGCGCACCCGTGGCTCGGCTCGCCGCCGGCGACCCCATGGGTCCGCCGATTCGCATCGCGACCGTGGCCGATCTCGACTTGTCCGGCGCGATCGCTTGTCCCGATACGCTGGCCGTCGGCGCGCCCGCCGCGCCGCAGTTCGACGACGGCGTGCGCGCGTTCGTCGCGCTCCCTTTCGAGCCGCAGCACCACGATCCAGACACCGGCCTGCGCGCGCCTCAACCAGGCCTCTGCGTATTCTCGGCTTCGCCGCGCGTCTGGTCGGAGCGCGAGATGGAGCTCCTTCGCGAGCTCGCGTCGTGGCTGGGCGCGGAGCTCGGGCTGCGCGGCCGTCTCCGGCTCCTCGAGCGCGCGACCGATGAGTTCAAGGAGACGTCGTTCCGCGACGCGGCCACCGGTTTGCCCAACCGGGCTCTGTTCACCGACCGGTTGACGCACGCCATTGAGCGCGCCAAGCGACACCGCGAGTTCCGGTTCGCCGTGCTCTCGATCGACATCGATCGCTTCGCCGGCATCGTCGACGGCCTCGGGCATGAAGCGGGCGACGAGGTCTTGGTGACGATTGCCCGCCGGCTCGAATCGTGGCTGCGCGACGAAGACACCGTGGCGCGCGCCACGCGAGATGAATTCCTCGTCCTGCTCGAGGCAATTCGCGGCGAGCACGACGCGATCCGCGTCGCGATGCGGCTCCAGGACGCGCTGCGGCAGCCGATCCAAACGTCGGGCGGCGAGGTCTTCGTCACGGCGAGCGTCGGCATCGCGCTCGGCATGGGGCAGCTCGAGTCCGCGGCGCGCCTGCTTCAGCAGGCCGGCATCGCACGGTCACGCGCCACGTCGATGGGGGCGGACCGTCACTGCATGTTCGACCGCGAGATGCACGACCGCGCCGACGCGCGCCTGCGTCTCGAGACCGATCTCCGCCACGCCGTCGAGGGCGGTTTGTTCGAGCTTTACTATCAACCGATGCTCTCGCTCGATACGGGGCGCGTCGTCGAGCTCGAGGCGCTCATCCGCTGGCGTCATCCGCTGCGCGGCGTCGTCGGCCCGCTCGAATTCATCCCGATCGCCGAAGAGACGGGGCTCATCGTGCCAATCGGCGCCTGGGTGCTCGCCCACGCCTGCCTGCAGCTCGCCGAGTGGCAGCAGACCTTTCCGCGCGACCTGCCCCTCGGCATGAGCGTCAACGTATCGGCGCGCCAGCTCCGCGAGCCGGACTTCGCCCAGAGCGTCGCCGCACTGATCGCCGTCTCCAAGCTGCAGCCGTCGTCGCTCAAGCTCGAGATCACCGAGAACATCCTCAGCGTCGACCCCGAGCGCGCCCGCGCCGTGCTCGATCAGCTCCGCGCGCTCGGCGTCGGCATCTATCTCGACGACTTCGGCACCGGCTATTCGTCGTTGCGGCACCTGCACCAGATGCGTATCGACGCGCTCAAGATCGACTACACCTTCGTCGCGGCGATGGACAAGGCGCCGGCGGCCCATCAGGTCGTGCGCACGCTCGCCGATCTGGCGCGTAGCCTTGGCGTGCCGTCGGTGGCGGAAGGCGTCGAAAGCCTCGAGCAATTGGCGATGGTCCGGGCGCTTGGCTGCGACGCGGCGCAGGGGCACCTGTTCTCGAAACCGGCCGCCGTCGCTCAGATCGAGAAGCTCCTCGCCGCTGACACCCGCTGGTAGCGTATCTAGCGGCGAGGACTCGCTTGTTCGACGCCGACGCCCACGCGCTTGGCGAGCCCGCCGAACGTCAACACCCAATGGAACGCGCCGGCAATTGCGTCAGCGACGCCCTTGAGGGCGTGCACGCCGATCAAACCGGCGAGACGGTCGAGTCCGCGGGCGATCAGCAGCAGCAAGCCCAGCACGCCCAGCGCGACCCCCCAGATCGGAAAGACGATGACGAAAAAGATGAGAACGAACGGCAACAACAATATCGGGACGATCGGCACCAAGCCGAGCTGTATCATGATTCTCCGGTTACATGTACTTCCAGTTGCGCTGCTTCCCTTCCGACATCCACTGCACTGCCTGCGCCAAACGCCGCGCCCGCGTATCCTCCGCCTTGGCCGCGGCAAGCCACTCGACGTACTCCCGCTTGGCGCTCGGGCTGAATCCGTCGAAGGTCGCCTTGGCTTTTTTGTTCTTTCTTAACGCCGCGGCGAGGTCGCCCGGCACCGTCAGCGGCGGCTTCTGCCTTCCCGGCCGCCCGTGAAGCTTCACGCCTTCCTCGTTCAGCTTCATCGCCTGCTTCACGTACCCGGTGAGCGCCCGCTTGCTCGGCAACTCCGAGACGCTGGTCAGCTTGCCCAGATCCTTGCCCATCCCGAGGTCGATCGGCTTGCCCTTGCCGTCGGTGATCAGCGAGCCCTTCCAGAAGCCAAACGTCACGTGCGCCTTGAATGCCGCCATCATGCAGATGATGCCGTGATGCATGAACGTCGGCGCGCGCCACTTGAGCGTTTCCTCACATTCAGGACAGCTCTCATGCACCACGGCGCGAATGTGCGTCAGGATCGGGCGCGCATACTCCGGCGCTTTGGCGATGTAGGCGTCTACGCGCTTGTCGGTCGTCGCCATGCCGTCACCAAATGTGTGGAACGAGCGCCGCGGCGCGCACCATCGGGTCGCCCGGCTTGCAATGGAAGGCCGCGGCGAAGCTCGCCATGTTCGACAACGGGCCGTTCGTCCGCCACCGTTCCGGCGCGTGCCGGTCGACGGTGACACGACTTCGCATCGCCTCGGGACGCGCGTGCACGCGCCAGCTCTGCGCATAGCCAAGGAAAAAGCGCTGCTCGGGCGTGAAGCCATCGATCGGCCCCGGGCGCCCTTTGCGTGCCAGCGCGCGCTGCAGCGCGTCGTACGCGGTGAGCAGGCCGCCGTAGTCGGCGATGTTCTCGCCGAGCGTGAGCTTGCCGTTCACGTGCACCGTGTCGACCTGGATGTAGCCGTCGAACTGGTCGACGACCTTCTGCGCTTCCCGCGTGAAGTGCGCCGAGTCGCTCGGTGTCCACCAGTCGCGGAGATTGCCCTTGGCGTCGTAGTGGCGGCCTTCGTCATCGAACCCGTGCGTCAGCTCGTGGCCCGCCCAGCTCCCGCCGAGCGCGCCGTAGTTGGCCGCGTCGTCGGCGGCCGGGTCAAAGGTCTGCGGCGCCAGCGCGCCCGCCGGGAAGACCACCTCGTTCTTCGTCGGATCGTAGTAGGCGTTCACGGTCGGCACCGTGATCCCCCACTCCGTGGAGTCGACCGGCATGCCGGGGCGATTGATCGTCCGCTTCCACTCGAATTCGTTGGCCCGCTCGAGGTTGAGCACGAACGGTCCTTCGGCGCTCTCGAGCCTGGAGTAGTCGCGCCAGTGCTCGGGATAGCCGACCTTCTCGCCCATCAGCGCGAGCTTGTTCAGCGCCTGTCGCTTGGTCGCGGCGGACATCCAATCGAGCTTGCGCACGCGCTCACCGAACGACGCGCGGATGTCGTCGATCACGGTCTTCGCCCGGGTGCGTGCCGACGGCGGAAAGGTCTTCCCGACGTACGCTTGGCCGAGCGCTTCGCCGATCGAGCTGTCGGTCACTTGCAGGCAGCGCTTCCACCGCGGCAACAGCGCCTTGGCGCCGCTGAAGCGCGACGAGAATTTGAACTCCTCATTCACGAATGGTGAGCTGAGCCACGCCGCGCCGCTGGCGATCGTGTGGTACCGCAGGTAGGCGCGCCAATCGGCCATCGGCGTCGACGCAACGAGCCTGTCGAGCCGCTTGTAGAACGCCGGTTCGAGCACGTTCACCTTCTGCACCGGCACGGTAAGCCCAATGTCGGCGAAGTACGCCGGCCAGTCGATGTGCGGCGTGATCGCACGGAACGCGACCAAGCTCATCGGGTGATCGATCGCCGCGGGATCGCGTCGCGCCACTAGCGGGAGCGACGCCTTCGCCATCTCCGTCTCGAGCGCGAGAATGCGGCGCGCTTCATCGTGCGCGGCGGCCGTCGCGTCGCCCGGCATCGTGAGGTACGTCGCGACGTGCTCGACGTAGGTGTCGCGAATCGCCGTCGTCGCCGAGTCGGTCTTGAGATAATAGTCGCGGTCGGGCAAGCCAAGCCCACCGCGGTCGAAGCCGCCCAGGTAGTGCGCGGCGTCGTGTGGATCGGGGTCGGTGCTGATGTTGAACGCGGCCACACCTCCGGCCATCTGCAGCGCGGCGATCGCGGACACGAGCTGCGACGGCGTCTTGACGGCCGCGATTCGATTGAGCTCTGCTCGGAGCGGATCGAGCCCCTGCTTCTCCGCGTTCGACGAGTCCATGCACGTCGCGTAAAAGGTGCCGAGCTTGCGTTCGGTGCTGGCGGCCGGGAGCGAGGCTCGTTTCGCCATCGCCTCGTCGAGCACCGAGCGCACGACGATTTGGTTCCGGTCGCCCATGTCGCGCCCGACGCCCGACGACGAGTAGGCGGCGGGAATCGTGTCGCGGGCGAGCCAGGCACCGTTCGCAAAATCGAAGAAGTCGACGCAGGCATTCGCCGACCGATTGATGTACGCGGGATCGATCACGTGAAGCGGCGCGAGCGGCTTGCTTCCCGGAGGGGCCGGTGCCTGAGCGATCGCGGAATGAACGACGAGGAAGGGTGCGCATGCGGCGAAACCGCAGGCGACGACCGAGCGACGAAGCATGGAGGCGTGGTCCACTCGAAGGGACCTGTCGAACGTAGGCCGCGGGCGGCGCGGGGTCAACGCAGCGGCCGGCGTGGCGCGTTGATAACTTGCATCAACCTGCGTCAGCGCTCGTCAGCGCTCGTCAGCGCTCGTATTCGCTTGTTATCGCTCGCTATCTCCCCTGAGCTCGAATCGCCCATGCGTTTTTCTTTCCCTCGCCCGGCGGCCTTTCGACCACCGATGATCCAAGCCGCATTGATCGGCGCTGCGCTCACCACGGCCCTGCTCCCGGCCTTCACGTCCCTCGCCGCCCAGGCGCCCGTCCGCCAATACACCCACGCCGACACGCTGCGCGGTACGAACGGCCCGGGTCGCGCCTGGTGGGACGTCGAATTCTACGACTTGCACACGACCGTCTCGCCCGGCGACAGCAGCATTCGCGGCTGGAACGCCATCACGTATCGCGTGCTGCGCCCATCGGGCGAGATGCAGATCGACCTGCAAGTCCCGATGGAGGCGGACAGCATCGTGCAGGACGGACGAAAGCTCTCCTCGCGCCGCGACGGCAACGCGCTGTTCGTGGCACTCGCGACCGCGCAGCAGCGCGGCACCAAGCGCGCGATCACAGTTTACTATCATGGAAAGCCGCGCGCCGCGCGCCGGCCACCCTGGGATGGCGGCTTCATCTGGCAGCGCGACAGCCTCGGCAATCGCTGGATCGCCACCGCCGACGAAGGCTTGGGCGCGAGCGTCTGGTGGCCGAACAAAGACTACCTCGGCGACGAGCCCGATAGCCAACGCGTCGCCATCACCGTGCCGCAGCCGATGATCGACGTATCGAACGGCCGCCTCCGCTCGACGGTGCACAACGCCGACGGCACCACGACGTACGAGTGGTTCGTGACCGAGCCGATCAACAACTACGCCATCGAGGTCAACGCCGGCCAGTACACGCATTTCAGCGACACCTTCAACGGTGAGAAGGGCGCGCTGTCGATGGATTTCTGGCCGCTTGCCTATCACGCCGACACGGCCAAGGTCCAGTTCCAGCAGGCGAAGTCGATGCTCGCCTGCTTCGAGCACTGGTTCGGACCGTACCCCTGGTATCCCGACGGCTACAAGCTGATCGAAGCGCCGCACCTCGGCATGGAGCACCAGAGCGGCGTCGCCTACGGGAATCATTTCAAGAACGGCTACCTGGGCCGCGACCTCTCCGGCACCGGATGGGGCCTCAAGTGGGACTTCATCATCGTCCACGAGAGCGCGCACGAATGGTGGGGGAACAACGTGTCGGCCAAGGACCACGCCGACATGTGGCTCCACGAGAGCTTTGCCAACTACGCCGAAGGCATCTATACCGAATGCCAGGATGGCAAGGCCGCGGGCGCGGCCTACATCATCGGCAGCCGGCGGAACATCAAGAACGACTCACCCATCATCCCCGAGCGCGGCGTGAACGCCGAGGGCTCGGGTGACATGTACTACAAGGGCGGCAGCATGCTGCACATGATCCGCCAGCTCGTCGGCGACGACGAGAAGTGGCGCGGCATCCTCCGCGGCATCCAGTCGACCTTCTGGCACCAGACGGTGACCGGCCAGCAGATCGAGGACTACATCAGCAAGCAGGCGGGGATGAACCTCGCGCCGCTGTTCGCACAGTACCTGACGACGACGAAGATTCCCGTTCTCGAATATAAGGTCGACAACGGCGCATTCTCGTACCGCTGGACCAACGTCGTGCCCGGTTTCGCCGTGCCCGTCAAGGCGATCGTCGGCGACACCGTGAACTCGGGCAACTTCATCTGGCTCGAGCCGACCGAACGCTGGCAGACACTCGCCGCCCCCGTAATGGCGACGGCACTGGTGAAGATCGACCCGGATTTCTTGGTCGAGGCCCGGAAGGCGGACGGCGTGAATCGGTGAGCCCGCGGGCCGGCCGCGGCTCACCGATTCACACCCTCGATTTCACGGAGCGATGCGCTTCGTGTACGCCGGCACCGGCACCTTCCCGGGCGCCTTCTCCACCGCCGTCGTCACTTCCTTGATCGCCCGCTCGAGCTGCGGGTCCACGCCGTTCGCGAGCTGCGTCGGATCGTCGACGACGTCGATGTCCGGATCGACGCCGTGACTCTCGACCACCCACTTGCCGTCCGTCCCGAAGATCGCGAAGCTGGGCGCCGTGACGCTGCCGCCGTCGACGAATGATGGCGTGCCACTGTAGCCGATCAACCCGCCCCAGGTGCGGCGGCCGATCAGCGGACCCAGACCGGCTTCCTTGAAATAGAACGGGAACGCGTCGCCGCCCGACCCGCTCCACCCGTTGATCAGCATCGCCTTGGGACCCGCGTTCGCCACCGGCGGCGTCTGCTGTACCACACCGTCGCGCGTCTTCCAGTAGCTCTCGATCGGACGGTCGAGGAGCTCGACGAACCGGTCGGGGATCTGCCCGCCACTGTTGAACCGCTCGTCGATGATCATGCCGTCCTTGTCGGTCTGTGCGCGGTATTGGCGCACGAGCTCCGTTTGACCATCGACACCGGTGTTCGGCACGTACACGTAGCCGACGCGGCCGTGTGATTCGTCCGCAACGCGCTTCCGGTTCGACTCGATCCACGCCAGGTTGCGCAGCCGCGATTCGTCGGCCAACGGCTTCACGAGCACCGTGTGCGCTCCGGCCATCGTCGGCTTGTCGTTGATCGTGAGCGACACCACGGTATTCGCCAGCCCTTCGAACGCCGCGCCGACGTCCTTCGACGTATCTAGCGGCTTGCCGTTCACCGCCAGCAGATAGTCGCCCTCGGCCACCTTGATGCCCGCGCGCTTGAGCGGGGAGCGCACTTCGCTGTCCCACGCGCCGCCGTCGAGAATCTTCGTGATGCAGTAGGCGCCGTTCTCCAGCGAGTAGTCCGCGCCGAGGAGCCCGATGCTGCGCCGCGGCCCGTTCTCGAACTGGCCGCCCTGGACGTACGTATGCGATGAATTCAGCTCGCCGATCAACTCGCCGAGCACGAACGTCACGTCCCACCGCGACACGGCGTCGTCGATCAGCTTGCCGTAACGCGTCCGCATCTCGTTCCAGTCGACACCGTGCATTCCCGGGTCGTAGAAGTAGTCCCGCTCGATCCGCCAGGCGTCGTTGAACATCTGGTGCCACTCCGCCGACGGATCGACCGTCATCGACATCGAGGCGACGGCCAGCTTCTTATCGAGCTTTTGCGCCGGCTTCGCGTCGACGATGTACCAGTCCTGCGCGCTCCGCACGAGCAGCTTCTTGCCGTCGGCTGACGGGACGAAGAAGAGCGCGTTGTCGACGACCGTCTTCTCCTCGCGGTCGTTGAGCTCGAAGGACATGAGCGGTGTCGGACCAGCCGCCGCCCCCGTCCGCGTGCCGCGCCGATAAAGCACGCGCCCCGGCAGCGCGGTCAGCTGCGAGTAGTTGCCTGCCGCCGCCGGCAACTCTTCGACCCGGCGCTCGAAGTCGGTGAAGTCGATGCCAACCTCCTTCGCCGCACTCGTGCTGGCATCGCGTGCCGCGCCGGTGGGCGCGGTCGCTGGCCCGGCGGGCGTCGCCGCCATGTCCGGCGGCGTGCCTTCCTCATCGCTCCGCGGCGCGAGGGGCGATGCGACGTCGGCGCGGAGCGGCGCCACGACGACGTTCGTGCTGTTGACGTACGCCCAAGAGTTGTCGAGATCGCTGTACGACGGGTTGAACGAGCGGCTGGATAGGAAATAGAGATACTTGCCCTCGGGATCGAAGGTCGGGAGACGATCGTTGTAATAGCCGCTCGTCACCTGATGCGGCGTGCCGCCCGTGCGCGCGTCGTAGATGAAGATCGCGTTCTGGCCATTCGGCAAGTCGCGCGAGTACGCCATCCAGTGGCTGTCACTCGACCAGCTCACACGGAAGTTCGACAGCGCGCCGTGCAGCCAGTTGAGGCCCTTGTCGACGCTCGCGACCTGCCCTGTCGCGACGTCCACCACGTGAATGCGCATCGCCTGATCGATGAACGCGACCTTCTTGCTGTCGGGCGACCAATACGGCTGATAGCGAAAGCCGGCGCCGATCTTGGTGACCGTCCGCTCCGCACCGGAGCCGTCCGCGTTGCCGGTCGTGAGCTCGTACTCACCCGTCTTGTCGCTCCAGTAGGCAATGGTCTTCCCGTCCGGGGACCAGGCAGGCGTGCGTTCCGCGGCGCTCGACGTCTGCGTCAAGTCGCGCGGCGCGCCGTTTTCGGCGGGTACGGTGAACACGTCGCCGTGCGCCTCGAACAGCGCCCGCTTGGCGGTCGGCGACAGGGCAGCCGACGCGATCTCGTTCCCCACTTCCTGCTCGTGCGGCCGGAGCGACGCACGGTCGGTCACGACTTTCACCGACACCTCGCGCGCCTTTTCGCTGGCGAGATCGAGCAGATACATGCGGTCGCCCGCCTGGAACACGATGTCCGACGGCCCGAGCGACGGATACTTCACGTCGTAGTCGCCGAAGTCGGTGATCTGGCGGAATTTCTCCGTCTTGGTGTCGTATGCCCAAATGTTGCCCCGCTCGTTCTTCCCCCGGTCGGAGAGGAAGTAAAGCGTCGAGCCGTGCCACATCGGCTGGGCGTCGTTCGCGCGGTCGTTGGTGATGTTCTTCGACGCGTGCGTCGCCAGGTCGAAGGTCCAGATGTCCGGCGCCCAACCGCCGCGATAGCGCTTCCAGGTGCGCGCGTCGACCGCTTCTGGCAGGTACGCGACGGTCTTGGCGTCGGGCGAGAACGAGGCGAACTCGCCGTAGGGCATCGGCAGCGCCGTCGGCAGCCCGCCGGTCTTTGAGATCTTGAACAGCTTGTTGTAACGATTGGTCTCGCTCGTGCGGGCCGACGCGATCAGCAGCGACTGCCCGTCCGGGTACCAGGCGACCACGCGGTCCGCCGCCGGATGGTACGTCAGCCGCACCGCCTCGCCGCCGGCGGCCGGAATCGTGTAGACCTCGTCGTTGCCGTCGTAGTCCGCGGTGAACGCGATCGTCGAACCGTCGGGCGAGAAGCGCGGAAAGCTCTCTTCGCCGCGCGCCGTCGTCAGACGCTCGGCGGTGCCGCCCGTCTTTGGCATGATCCAGATGTCGCCGCCGTAGACGAACGCGATCTGCGTCGCCGACACGGTGGGTTGGCGCAGCATGCGCGCGTCGACCTGCGCCGCGGCGCTGGGATGGAAGCTCGCACCGGCGACAGCGGCGGCGAGAACGAAACCGGAAAGGGAGCGCATGTGGTGGCGGGAGGAAGGGCCTCCAACCTGAGTAGGCGCGGCGCGCATGTCAATCGAAATGTGGCGAAGCGCGCGTTACACGACGCATACATCCGCGGCGAGGATGTCATAGCTTCCCCTCATGACCATTCCTCGCCCGCAGCCTTCGAGGCGTCTAGCCGTCGCGGTATTTGTGGCTGCCGCGGCGGCTGGCGCGCTACCGGTCCCCGCCCAGACGCCCGCACCGCAGGGCTTCGAGGCGCTCTGGTACGCAACGGGAAGTGAAATCAGCACCGAAAGCTTCCTGGCGCATGCAAACCAGATCTCCATCGTGGCGCCACAGGTGTTCAAGTTCGAGAAGAATGGTGGCATTACCGGCCATCTGGATCCACGGCTCGTCGAGCGGGCCCGCGCCGAGCACGTCAAGCTCGTTCCCCTCGTGGTCAATCCGGGCTTCGACCAGCAGCTCGTTCACACGATTCTCACCCGTGCCTCCGTCAAGCGCCGTGCGCTTCGCGCCCTGGGGGCTCTCTGCCGCGACGAGCATCTCGACGGCATCCAGTTCGATCTCGAGAACGTGAACGTCGCCGACAAGGCCGCGCTCACCGCGTTCATGCGGGAGTCGGCCGACACGGTGCACAAGGCGGGCTGCACGCTCTCGGCGGCCGTCGTGCCGCGGCTGAGCGAAAGTCGCGGCACGTCGAGCTACAGCCGCTGGATGTTCGACAATTGGCGCGGCGCGTACGACTACAAGGCGCTCGCCGAATCGTTGGATTTCATCTCGTACATGACCTACGCCGAGCACACGGGGAACTCCACGCCGGGGCCGGTCGCCGGCTTTCCGTGGATGGAGGCTTGCTTGCGGTACGTCCTCTCGCTCGGCGTGCCGCCGGAGAAAATCTCGCTGGGCATCCCGTCCTACTCCGACTGGTGGTACCCCTCGTACGATCGGAAGGCCGGTCCGCGTGCCCGGGGTCGCGACATCTCGTACGCCAAAGCCGAGAGCCTGCTCGCTGGCGCCAACGTGCACGCGGTGTGGGATGACCAGGAGAAGTCGCCGGTCGCGCGATGGAGTGAGGACGGGGTCTTTCAGCACGCCTGGCTCGAGGACGCCCGCGCCTTTGCCGCCAAGCTCGCGCTCGTGCGGCAATACCATCTGCGCGGATACTCGGTCTGGGTCCTGGGTACCGAGGATCCCGCGGTGTGGAAAGGAGGGTGACCTTCCAGCGTCCTCGCGCGCTGCGCCGTAGAATTAGGAACCCTTTCCCTGCCTCATGCCGCGCATTCGCCTCTCGCTCCCGATCGCCCTCCTCGCGCTCGGCGCTCCCGCCGCCTTTGCCCAGTCGAAGCTCGCCGACTCCACACTCGTCCGCGCGCTGACCTTCCGCTCGATCGGCCCCGCCGTGATGAGCGGCCGCATCGCCGACGTCGCCGTGACCGACGCGCGCGATGCACGAGCCCACATCGGGAACATCATCTACGCCGGCGCCGCGACCGGCGGCGTGTGGAAGTCGACCAACGCCGGCGTTACCTGGACGCCGGTCTTCGACTCCGTCCGCACCGGCTCCGTCGGCGCAGTCGCCGTCGCCCCCTCCGATCCCGACATCGTCTGGGTCGGCACGGGCGAGTCGAACAACATGCGCAGCTCGTCCTGGGGCACGGGCGTGTACAAGTCGACCGACGGCGGCAAGACCTGGTCGGGGGCGATGCTCCCCAAGTCGCAGCACATCGGCCGCATCATCATCGACCCGCGCGACCCGAACATCGTCTACGTCGCGGCGCTCGGCCCGCTGTGGACGTCGGGCGGCGAGCGCGGGCTCTACAAGACCACCGATGGCGGCAAGACGTGGACGAACACCAAGGAGATCAGCAAGTACACGGGCTTCGGCGAGATCGCGATGGACCCGTCGAATCCAGACGTGTTGTACGCCGCCTCCGAGGAGCGCGAGCGGCGCGAATACGGGTTCCTCCCGGCGGGCACCGAGGCCGGCATCTACAAGACGACCGACGGCGCCAAGACCTGGACCAAGCTCGGCAAAGGGCTGCCGACCGGCGAGATTGGCAGAGTTGGCATGAGTGTTTGCAAATCGCGGCCAAATACGGTGTACGCGATGATCAGCGCCAAGGCGCCCACCAATGGCCTCTATCGGAGCGACGACGCCGGAGCGAGCTGGCAGCACGTCAACGACCAGAACGGAACCGCCTGGTACTACAGCCAGGTGCGCTGCGACCCGACCGACCCCGACCACGTCTTCACGCTCAACGCGCAGTCGCGCGAGTCGCATGACGGCGGCAAGACCTTCGTGCCGTTCGCCCAGGGCAACGGCGTGCACAGCGATCACCACGCCCTCTGGATCAACGACGACAACCCGGAGCAGCTCGTCCTCGGCACCGACGGCGGATTGTACATGTCGTGGGACGCTGGCCACACCTGGGATCACATCGAGAGCATCGTCGCCGGACAGTTCTACGCCATCGCCGTCGACGACGCGCTGCCCTTCTACAACGTGTACGGTGGTCTCCAGGACAATCAGACCTGGGGCGGCCCGAGCCGCACGCGAAACAGCTTTGGTCCTACCAACGCCGACTGGTTCCGCATGGCCGGCGGCGACGGCTTCTACGCCGTCCCCGATCCACTCGACCATCAGTTGGTGTACGCCGAGTCGCAGACTGGCGGCGTCGTGCGGTACGACGAGCGCACCGGCCAAACCAAGAACATCCGGCCGGCGCCAAAGCCCGGCGAGCGGCTCCGCTACAATTGGAGCGCGCCGATCCTGCCCTCCAAGCACGACGCCAAGACGGTGTACATGGCTGCGAACTTCTTGTTCAAGAGCACTGATCGCGGCGACAGTTGGGAGAGGCTGGGCGGCGACCTGACGCGCGGCATCGACCGCAACAAGCTGCCCCTCCGCGGCGGGGTCCCCGACTCCACCGCGCTCGGCCGAAACGAAGGCACGGCGGAGTTCGGAAACATCACCACGATCGACGAATCGCCGATCCACGCCGGCCTCCTCGCCGTGGGCACCGACGACGGCCTCATTCAAGTCACGCGCGACGGCGGCAAGACTTGGACGAAGACCGAGACCTTTCCGAGCGTACCCGAGACGACCTACGTGAGTCGCGTCGCCTGGTCGAGCTCGAGCGAGGGTACGCTCTACGCCACCTTCGATGGCCACCGCAGCAACGACTTCGCCCCCTACGTGGCCAAGAGCACCGACTACGGCAAGAGCTGGACGTCGATCGCCGCCGATCTCCCCAGCGGCGGCTCGGTTCAGGTGATCCGCGAGCATCCGCGGCAACCGAACCTGCTGTTCGTCGGCACGGAGTTCGGCGTCTACACGTCGCTCGACGGCGGCGGGCACTGGACGCAGCTCAAGAGCGGGCTTCCCGGCGTGCCGGTCGACGACATCCAGATTCAGACGCGCACCAACGACCTCGTGCTCGGCACGCACGGCCGCGGCATCTACATCCTCGACGACATCACGCCGCTCGAGTACCTCGCCAAGGCCAAGACCGCGCAGGTCGCGTATGTGTTCCCGGTCGAAGACGCGCTGCTCTTCCAGCCGAACAACAGCCGCAACTCGGGGATGGGGTCACGCGGCTTCAGCGGCCAGAACCCGGAGCCGGGCCCGCATATTTCATATTTGCTCAAGGACGTGCCGGCCAACGCCAAGGTTTCGCTCGCCATCGTCGACGGTGCGGGGACGACAGTGCGCGAGCTGCCGGCGAGCAAGCAGGACGGTCTCTATCGCGTCACCTGGGACATGCGCGTCGGCCCGCCGCTCACCGGCCCCGTCGACACGGCCACGTTGAACGGCAGCGGACGTGGCGGACGCGGTGGAGGCCGCGCAGGCGGCGGCGCGGCGGGCGGCGGCGGTGGATTCGGTGGCCGTGGAAATGACAATACCTTCCCGGCCTCGCCGGGGCGCTACCTCGCGCGTCTGACTGTGGCGCCGCAGGGCGGCGGCGCGCCGACGGTGCTCGACCAACCGTTCGGACTCGTGAAAGACCCGATGGTGACGCTGAGCGATGCGGAGCTCAAGCAGCTTTACGCGTTCCGATTGAGCGTGGTGAAGCTTCAGCATGACCTTCGTGAGCGGCAGGCGCAGGTCGATACGGCCCAGCGCCTCTTGGCCGCAGCCAAGCGCGCGGCCGATTCGTCGGGCAGCAAGATGTCGCCCGAGCTCAAGACGCAACTCGCATCGGTGGAAAAGGAATTGGCCGACGTGACGCGAGAGATCGGCACGGTGCCGGCTGGCCGAGGGGGCGGTGGCGGCG
>JBIOHX010000028.1:0-18452 GCA_044449465.1 Gemmatimonadales bacterium
CGCGCCGTCGAGTCGGAGCGGCTCGCGCGCCATCTCCTTGCTCCACGTCGCGAACAGCGAGTCGGCGGCGGCATAGCGCCCGGCGCGATGGAGCGACAGCGCGTAGGCGAAGACGTCGCTGATGGTCTTCAGG
Organism: Gemmatimonadales bacterium; assembly: GCA_044449465.1. GTDB lineage: Bacteria > Gemmatimonadota > Gemmatimonadetes > Gemmatimonadales > Gemmatimonadaceae > JAQBQB01. Next base: position 134 of record JBIOHX010000028.1, read on the forward strand.
CTCGTATCGCCAGACACACGCCGGCGGAGCGCGAGCGTCTGGCGTCTCAGTGCGACCACCTCCGCCGGATTCGACGTCTGATCTTCGACCTCTCCCAAATCCTCGAGGCTCGTGACGACGTCCTGGTTTTCGTCCGGATATAGCTTGCGCCGAATGGCGAGCGCTTGCTCGAGGACCGACCGCGCGCGGGCCAAGTCGCCAAGTTGTGTATAGATGCGTCCGATTGCGTCGAGCATCTGCGCTTGCAGGGCCGGTTGACCGGAGAGCTCGCCGGCGCGCGCGAGGCCACGCTCGAGCAACTGGCGCGCCGTCACGGAATCGGCGAGCGTCTGCCCCGATCCGCTCGCCTGGAAGAGGCCGAGCATCAGGTCGGTCATTTGCTCCGCGCGGCGCGCGCCCAGCGTCGCTTCGCCGAGAGCGCCGCGAATGCGCGCGCGGTCGATCACGACTGTCGTCGCGTATCCGATGAGCAGCGCAACGATCGCCGCGCCGGCGATGACGGTCACGCGATGCCGGCGCACGAACCGCCGAGCGCGGTAGCCCAGCGCCGGGCCCCGAGCCAGCACGGGACGCCCTTCGAGGAAGCGTCGAACATCATCCGCGAGATCTCTCGCCGACGGATAGCGCGCGCTCGGCTCCTTGCGCATTGCCTTGAGCACGATCGCGTCGAGGTCGCCGCGCAGCGCGCGCGCGGGCACCGGGGATCGGCCTGGGTCGCGCGCCGCCGCGGCGGACGGTGGCGATGCGTCGTTGTGCAACAGTTCGTGCTCGAGCGCGTGTGGGCTCTCGCCTCGTTTGCCGAATGGCAGTTGTCCGCACAGCAGCTCGTACAGCACCGCACCCAGTTGATGGACGTCCGTTTGCGTTGTGATCGGTCCGCCGCGCACCTGCTCCGGCGCAGCGTACTCCGGCGTCATCCAGCGATGGCCGGTGCGAGTGGTCGGGGTGTCGCCGAGCCGATCGCTCGGCTCGAGCAGCTTAGCCAACCCGAAGTCGAGCAGTTTCACCACGCCGTCGGTGGTGACGAGAATGTTCGACGGCTTCAGGTCGCGGTGCACGACGAGGTTTCGATGCGCGTACTGCACGGCGTCGCAGATGGTGGCGAAGAGTTGCAGCCGGTCGCGCAGCGAGACGCCCCGCTCGCCGCAATAGCGGTCGATCGGCTGGCCGTCGACATATTCGAGGACGAGGTACGGCAGTCCGTCCACCGTGACCCCGCCGTCGAGAAGCCGGGCGATGTTCGGATGCTGGAGCGCGGCGAGGATCTGTCGCTCGGCGCTGAACCGTTCCCGGTCGATATCCGCGTCGAGACCCGGGCGGAGCAGCTTGAGGGCCACCCTCTGCTCGAAGTGTCCATCGGCCCGTTCGGCGAGGAAGACGCGCGACATTCCGCCATGGCCGATCTGGCGCACCGCGCGATACGCGCCGATGATGCGGCCCGCGCTGTCAGAGCCCGCGTCGGTGATCTCGGCGAGGAGCGCCGCCGCGGCAGCGGATGGCGGACGCTCGAGGAAGCGCTGGGCTTCGGCACGGCGGGCCAGCAGGGCCTCGACCTCGGCGCGGAGCGCTCGATCGTCGCCGCACGCCGCGTCGAGCAGCTCGGGCCAGCCAGACGGGTCGCTGTCGAGGGCGAGGTCGAGCAACTGGTCGATGCGATGCCAGCGTTCGGCGTCGCCGACGCGGCGCGACGTCGAATCGGTCATCGGCCGGCCTCGAGGTCGCGGAGCAGCAGCAGACGCGCCTTGACCCAGTCGCGTTCGACCGTGCGCGGGGTGACGCCGAGCAACTCGGCAACTTCGCGCTCGGCCAGGCCAGCGAAGAAGCGCAGCTCAACGACCTGTCGGAGACGCGGGTCGACTGCGTCGAGGCGGTCGAGGGCTTCGTCGAGCGCAACGATCTCGTCGAGCTCCACAGCGAGCTCGCCTTCGGCGTCGCTCAGCGAGACGCGTGCGAGCTCGCCGCCTCGCTTGGCAGCGCCGCGGCGCCGCGCGAAGTCGACGAGCACCTGGCGCATGGCCCTTGCCGCGGTGCCGAAGAAGTGCGAGCGGCCCTCCCACCCGGCCGGCGGATTGGCCGCCAGCTTGAGGAAAGTCTCATGAACGAGCTCCGTCGTCGACAGTGTCGACGCACTCGCGCGAAGTTGCTGGCGCGCGACGCGCTTCAGCTCGTCGTAGACGAGAGGATACAGGTCGTCGAGCGCCGCCGGCACGGTTCGCGAGGGTTCCACCCGCCCCACCGCCTCGTCTGGCCGGCGCCGGCGGGAGGCCGGCACCGGTGGTGCACCAACGTAGTATGGGTTGAAGAAGGCGAAATTCTATTGGCGACCCGCGCCGCCGCGGCCGCGACCCGCCTGCAGCGGGCCCGGCTCCGGCGGCCGCGGGAGCATCTCGTCGCGCTGCGCGGCCTGCCAGGCGAAGGATGCGACGACGGCCGCGTTGAACTTCATGTCGTCCGGCTGCAGGTGCTCGTACACGTCCTGGTTGGTGTGGTGCGTGACGTTGCCGTAGTCGAGTGGATCCTGGATGAACTGAAAGCCCGGCAACCCGACGCCGATGTACGAGAGGTGGTCCGTACCGCCGGTGTTGTTGATCGTGAGCGTCTTCATGCCCATGCTCTTGAACGGCTCCATCCAGGCGTCGAAGATCGGACGTTCGGCTTCGATGCCCTGCAGGTACACGCCGCGAATCTTGCCGCTGCCGTTGTCGACGTTGAAGTACGCGGCGAGCTTCCGCTGCTCGTCCGTGGCGTGGAAGCCGGTCGAATCGCGTGTGCCGAAGTGCCTGCGCACGTAGGCCGCCGAGCCCAAGAGCCCTTCTTCTTCGCCGGTCCAGAGGCCGATGCGAATCGTTCGCCGCGGCTTGAGGTTGAGCGTCTCGAGAAGCCGCATCGCCTCGAGCATCACACCGGAGCCGGCGCCGTTGTCTGTCGCGCCCGTGCCCGAATGCCAGGAGTCGAAGTGGGCGCCGATCATCACCACCTGATCCTCGAGCGCCGGGTCGGTGCCCGGAATCTCGCCAACGATGTTGAACGACGTCTTGTTCGCCGGGAAGAACTTGTTCTGCATGTCGAGCGCGAGGCGCACGGTCACCTTTTTCTCCAGCATGCGCGCAATGCGGCCGTATGATTCCTGCGCCACGTGGACCGTTGGCACGTGCGGCGCGCCGGTCACGCGCGAGGCTCCGTTGTTGGTGCCGATGTCGCCGCCGACGTGCGCCGCGTCGCCGAGCAGCAGCGCCGCCGCGCCCTGATTCTCGAGCCAGCGAACCGTCGTCGTGTCGCCGAGGTTGAGGCCTCCGCGTCCACCGCCGAAGCCACCCCGGCCGCCACGACCGGTGGCGGCGACGGCCGTTGAATCACGAGCGAACTGCCGCTCGCAGAGGGGAGAACGCTGGGCCGCTGGGCCGCCGCGTCCCCCACCGCGGCCACCTCTGCCACCGACACCAGGCTGCGCCGCTTCCATGACGGCGAGCGCCGAGTCGGTGAGACGAGTCGCGGTCGGAGCGAAGGCGTTCACCGGCTGATTGCGTGGAAGCGCCGCGAGGACGAAGGCGTTCTTGAGCTTTCCCGCGTACAGTTGGCGCAGCTCGTCGGAGCAGCCGGCGTGCACGAGAATCGCCGGACCGGACACGGTGCCCACCGTGCTGGCCGACCAGGCCTGAGGAACCGCCTCGACGATGAATGGCACGGGCGCCGTGGCCATCATCGAGAAGTGCTCGTTCTCCCAGCCGAGCCCGACCGGTGTGTCCCAGGTCTCCTCGTGCACGTTGGCGAGACCCCAAGATTTCATCTGCGCCATGGCCCAAGCGCCGGCGCGCGCGGCGTTCGGCGACCAGGTGAGTCGTGGCCCGTACACGTCGGACAGCCAGCTCATGATGTCCATGACGTGCGAGTTGTTCATCTCTTCTGATTTGATCCGCTCGATCGTTGCGTCATCCACTTTCTCCTGTGCGGCCTGCGCGGCAAGGGGCACGGCGCAGGGAAGGGCGATGGCAAAGGCGGCGACGAGCGCGCGGCCGCGGCCAAAGTGGTAAGTGCGCTGCCGCGCGCGCGGGTGCTGCGTCATGTCGGAGCTCTCTGATGAGTGCATCGTAGGTTGTTGGATCGGAATTCAGGCGGCGTGTTATTGCCGCTTTGGCTGCCCCGCCTGCTTCGTGCTTGACGCCGCCGGCGTGACGCGGCCAAGTCCATCATGGCTGTCGTCGCCGCCGAAGTTTGGGGTGTCCTCGCTCCCACCGCTGACGCGTTCGATGCGGAAGGTCTGCTTGTACGTTTGTCCACCGACCGAGAGCGTCACGAGATAGTCGCCAGTGTTGGCCAGCGTCGCGCCGGCACCGCCAAACCCGCCGCCGCCGCGACCGCCGAACGATGGCTGCGGCACGCCGATCAACTGCCAGATGCGGCCTACGGGATCGAGCGAGGCGTCGCCCATGGCGCCTTGCGTGGCGTTGCGGCCGCCACGGCCTCCGCGGCCGGCTGCGGCGGCCGGCTGATTACCCGGCGCGAACAGCGCGGCCGTGGCTGAATCCAGACCGCCAAACCCACCGCCGCCACGCCCACCGGTCGACTCACCTGGCCGCGCGCAGAACTGTTCCCACTGCGTGGTCGGATGTTCGCACGACTCGCCGGCGCCCCCACGTCCACCGCCGCCGCGCCCACCGCGGCCACCCCGCCCGAGCGCCGCGCTCGGATTGTTGACGAAGGCGATCTGTCCGCGGGCTCGCGCAATGGCCGCGCTGTCGTACCCCGCCTTCTGCAGCGAGTCGAGCACCATTGGTGCGCGCGTGTGGAGGAGGATGCTGTCGCGACGCTGCGACGGCGAGAGCTCCGCCCCCGTACGAGGGCGCTCTTCCTGGAAGTTCCAGGTCACGTGGTGCACGCCCGCCGTGCCCGGGCCGGTCAGCGATGCCAGTGTTTCACCGCCCGCGTCGCTGACGACGAGGCGGGCGTTGCCGCTCGCGCTCGACGCCAAACGATAGACGATGTCGGCGCCATAGGGCGGGTTGGCGTAGGTCATCTCCGACTGGCCGTAGCCGTTGCCGGGCAGATTGGTCTGCGGCGCCTCACCCCACTGGTAGGCCGTTTTCGGCTTGAAGAGATAGGTCCCCTGGGCCAAGACCTTCGGCGTCACCTCTTCCAGGGCGGCGATGTCGTTGATCCACAAGCTGCGCCCATGCGTGGCCGCGATCAGCTCGTGGTCGCGCGGATGGATCTGCAGGTCGAACACGGGCACCGTCGGCAGGTTGGTCGCGAAACGGTTCCAGGTCTGCCCGCGGTCGATCGACACGTACGCCGTGCGCGAGCTGCCGACGAACAGCAGGTCGCGGTTGTGCGGATCCTCGCGGATCACGTGCAGATAATCCTGCGGGCTCGAGGTCGGCAGGTTGTTGGCGATCGACTTGAAGGTGCGGCCGCCATCGGCGGTCGCGAACAGATACGGCTTGAAGTCGTTCCACCGGTGATTTTCGAACGCCACGTAGAAGGACAGCGTATCGAAGTGCGACGGCTCGAGACGCACGACGTAGGCATCCCACGGCACGCCGAGGGCTGCGAACTTGGGCGTCAGATTCTCCCAGGTCGCGCCGTCGTTGTGCGTGAGCCAGACGTTGCCGTCGTCCGTGCCCGCGAACAGCAACCCCGGCTTGAGCGGCGACTCGGCGAGCGACACGACCGTGCCGTACGCTTCGGCGCCCGTGATATCGAGCGTGATGCCGCCGGTGTAGTGCTCGACGGTGTCGAGGCGGGCGAGCAGGGCCCGCTCCTGCGCCGGGTCGCTCTTGACCGAGAGGTCCGGCGAGATCGGGAAGAGGTCTTCGCCGCGCTTGAGAGATTTCAAAACCCGGCTGCCGCCGAGGTAGAACACCTGCGGGTTGTGCGGCGAGAGGAAGTAGGGCGATTCCCAGTTGTAGCGGATCTGGAGATCGGCCGAGTCCTTCTTCTGCTGCGCGCGGAGGGCGTCGATGCGCGTCTGCTGCTCGCGCGTGATCGGCCTGAGCGGGTCGCCGCGGACGATGGCGATGGAATCTTCCCACTCGCGATAGCGCTCGTTCCAGGTCGGCTTGTTGACGCGGCCGCGGTCGCCGGTGCGGAGATTGGTCTGCTGAATGCCGGCGTTCTGCGACTCGCCCCACACCATGTCGGGGTCGGTCGGATCCTGCGCGGTGTAGAAGCCGTCGCCGCCGGAAATGGTACGCCAATAGGTGTTGTTCACCGGCGTCGTGCGCCGCTTGCTCGGACCGCACCAGGCGCCGTTGTCCTGCGCGCCGGAGCAGATGTTGTACGGCACGGCGAAGTCGTACGAGACATCGTAGAATTGGCCGATCGGCAGGCTGCGCGGATACCAGAAGTTGCCGCCGGCGTCGTAGGTGATCGCGACGCCGCCGTCGTTGCCGATGACCCACCGCTCGCCGTCGTTCGGATCGATCCACAACGCGTGGTCGTCGACGTGCACGCCCGTGGTGGCGTTCATGTTCGTCTTGCCGCCGTCGTTCGACACCTGCAGCGACGTCGACGAGAAGTACACGCGGTTGGGATTCTTCGGATCGACGCGCACTTGGGAGTAGTAGAACGGACGCGTGTCGATGTTGTTCATGTGCTGCCAATTCTTGCCCCCGTCCTCCGAGCGATAGAGCCCGTTCGCCGCCGGATTCCGCTGGAAGGTGACGGGCCCAGGCGCGACGGACGCCGCTTCGGTCAGCGCGTACACGATCTGCGGATTGCTGCGCGAGATCGCGATGCCGATTCGACCCTTGGGACCTTCGGGGTAGCCGTTGCCCTTGATCTCGCTCCAGGTGCCGCCGCCGTCGGTCGACTTGAAGAGGCCCGACCCCACGCCGCCAGAGTTGAGCGAATAGGGCGTGCGGTACCGCTCCCACATGGACATGTAGACCACGTCGGGATTCGATGGATCGAGCGCGACGTCGATCGCCCCCGTTTTGTCGTTCGCCCCGGCCTTGATGAGCTTCCAGGTGGTGCCGCCGTCGGTCGACTTGTAGAGGCCGCGCTCACCACCGGGCTTCCACGCCGGTCCGAGCGCCGCCACGTAGACGACGTTTGCGTTGCGCGGGTCGACGACGATGCGCCCAATGTGCTGCGAGGCCACCAGACCAATGTGCGCCCAGTGCATGCCGCCGTCGGTCGACTTGTACATGCCGTCGCCTGGCTCGATGGTGTTGCGCGAGTTCGGCTCGCCGGTGCCGGCGTAGACGACGTTGGTGTCCGATGGGGCGATGGCCAGCATTCCGAACGACGCGACGTCCTTGTCGTCGAAGATCGGACGCCAGCTGATGCCGTTGTTCGTCGACTTCCAGAGGCCGCCGCCCGCCGCGGCGACGTATAACGTCTTGGACGGGCTCGGGATGCCCTGCACGTCCGACACGCGTCCATTGAAGTTCGACGGTCCGACGTTCCGCCAACGGAACGCCGACACTACAGAACTGTCCAGCGATTGCGCTGACAGGGTCGTCGCGAAGCTTGCGGCGATCGCGAGACCCGAGACCACTGTGATCAAACGGGATCGTTGCATATCCAATCCTGCTGAATGGGAGACGAAGGGGCCGGCCCAAGACATTACAGGTACGAGACGTCGTGCGCGAGTGTTGACCGCGCCGGCTACATCCACGAGTGTTGTGCCGTGAGCTATGCCGCCGTCGTGATGCCCGGGCCCAACGAGGCGCTGCGCGTCGACCAATTCGAGCCGCCGGTGCTCGCACCCGGGGCCGCGCTGCTGCGGACTCTCTACTCCGAAGTCTGTGGCACAGACGTCCACCTCCATCACGGACGTCTTGGGGTACCGTTCCCGATCATCCCGGGCCACGTCTCCGTCGGTGTGGTCGAGGAGAAGGCCGGCCGCGTGGTCGACGTGTGGGGCGACGACATCAAGGAAGGCGACGTCGTCACGTTTCTCGACGTCCACGAGACGTGCAATGCGTGCTATTACTGCCTCGTGGCGCGCCAGCCGACCAAGTGCCCCAAACGCAAAGTCTACGGCATTACGTACGGCGCGGCCGAGGGCCTCCTCGGCGGATGGGCCGAGGCGATCTGGATGAAGCCGGGGGTCAAGATGATCAAGCTGCCGGCCAACCTCTCGCCCGAGACGTTCATCGGCGGCGGCTGTGGTCTCGTGACCGCGCTGCACGCGGTGGACATGGCGGAGCTCAGGCTCGATGAATCGGTCGTCGTCCTCGGCGCCGGCCCGGTGGGGCAGTCGTGCGTCGCCTTTGCCTCGCTCTCCGGCGCGGGGGAGTTGATCGCCGTGGGCGCGCCGAACGACCGCCTCGAGTTCGCGCGGCGTATGGGCGCGACGGCGACGATTGGGCTCGATCATCCGGCGCCCGATCGGGTGGCCAGTGCCCGGTCGCTCACCGGTGGTCGCGGTGCGGACGTCGTGATCGAGGCGAGCGGCGCGCCCGACGCGGTGTCGCAGGCACTCGACATGGTGCGCGACGGCGGCCGCGTCGTCGTCTGCGGCCACTACACCGACAATGGCCCGGTCGAGATCCATCCGCACTGGCAGCTCAATCGCAAGCACGTCGAGGTGAAAGGTTGCTGGGGCGCGCGCTACGACCACTTTCATCGCGCCGTCTCGCTCGCCGCGCGACATGGCGACGAGAAACCGTGGCGCGAGATGGTCAGCGGGCGCTACCCGCTCGACCGTGCGACGGATGCTCTCGCCGCCGTCGAATCGCGAACCGCGCTGAAGGCGCTGATCACGCCAAATCCAAGGCTTACACCCCGCGAACACCCGGACTCTGGCCTCGTCCGCAACGCGGGCCTACGATTCGGGAATCAGCCGTCCTGAGCCCGCGATGTACACCGCCTGTCTCTTCTGCAACACGGACCTTGGCGCCAACCACTTTCTGCCGACATTTCCCGTCGGCCGGCGGTTGGCGTTCGATCCACGGAAGGGAAGGTTGTGGGTCATCTGCACGCGATGCGGCCGTTGGAACCTCTCGCCGCTGGACGAGCGTTGGGAAGCGATCGACGATGGCGAGCGATTGTTTCGCGGAACGAGGCTCCGCATGTCGACCGACAACATCGGTCTCGCGTGTTTCCGCGAATCGTTCGAGCTCGTACGGATCGGTCCCGCGCTGCTCCCCGAGATCGCGTCGTGGAGGTACGGTGCGCGGCTCGCTCGACTCGATCCGCAGGAGGCGCAGTCGCGAGGCCTATTCGTTCGCGGCGCCCACCTCATTGCGCGCGCCACTGCAGCGGCGATGGTCGGTTATGCGCACGGTGTGGGATTCAGCGACGACGCCGTGCTGCGCATGCGCACGTTCAGACGCGGCTCCGGTGTCCTCCTTCGCGTCTACGACGCCGACGACACGCCGCTCGTCGTTCGCTACGCGCATCTCGGCGCAGCGGAGCTCGTGCGACCGGAGAAGGATTCGCCGTGGCAACTGCGGCTGCGCCACGACACCGGCTACGCGACGCTGGCCGAGGGCCCCGGGCTCCGCGTAGCGGGCAAGATGCTCGCGACGTTGAACTTCGGCGTGGCGAGCCATGCGGAAGTTCAGCACGCCATCGCCAAGCTCGATGACGCCGGCGATCCCGAGGGCTACTTCACGCGCGTGGCGTCGCTCGCCATGCGCACGTCGTGGGGCCGCTTTCCCGACGCGCCGAGTGAAGAGCAGCACCTGCGCGGCTCATTCGCCGAGCGGCTCGCGCTGCAGCTGGCGAACCGGTCGTTCTGGGGACGCGGCGGCACCGGGAGCGAGGAGCAGACTCCGCTCTACAGGTTGCCGGCGGTGGACCGGCTGTCGCTCGAGATGGCGGCGAACGAGGACATCGAGCGGCGCGCCCTCGCGGGCGAGCTCGATGCGCTGCACGCCGCCTGGCGCGACGCGGAAGAGATCGCGGCGATCGCCGACGAGCTGTTCACCGACGAGGTGCTCGAGGAATTCAAGCGCCAGTACCACGAACGGATCGCGGCCGGCGACGCGTCGTAGAGGGGACGATTAGCGTTTGCTGATCGAGACGCGGCTCAATCGGCGCGCCGGCTCTCGCCCGACCCGCGCGAGCTGCGGCGGCGCTCGCGCCGCGAGACCGACACCACACCGACGACGCGCTTGCCTGCGGTCACGGGCGTGTTCGAGATGAAGGTGACGATTGGCGTCCCGTCGCGGGCCCGAACGACGAATTGTCCGCGCCAGGGCGTGCCGCGCCGCAACTCGTCGACGATCGAGACCGGTTCGCTCTCGCCGTTGTGGGTCGGCAGCACGTCGAGCAGACTGCGGCCGACGGCGTCGGTCGAGGGCCAGCCGAACAGCGTCGCGGCCTGGTCGTTCCAGTACACGATCGTGCCGCGGGCGTCGCAGCCGATCACCGCCGCGTCCGTCGTATCCTGTGCTTTGGCCGCGTCGACGATGATCGCCGACGGCGAGACCGCAGATTGGAAGAACTTCAGCAAGGCGCGAAACACGTCGGCATGTCGGCGCTCGAAAGTGAGCCTGAAATCTAGATCGTGTGAGCCGCTCAGGTAGAGCACGGCACGAAGTTCGCGACGACCAACCTTTTTCGCCGCGACGCCGCGGCAGCGGCGCGAGACGGTGCGAGGCGCTACAGGGCGCTGCAGGCGCGCCCACCGCGGACAGGTCAAAAGTACGCAAGTGTGACCGATCACAGTCGATTCCTGTCCCGCGTGTAGCATTGAGCAGAATTCAAGGGTGGGTCTGAGTGTCAATTTCTTCGGCGGGTGTCGGCCCCGTGCCGACGCCGCCCCACGGGCCCGGCGCGCAGACCGCGCCCGACGAGAACGACGAGCTCCTTGACCAGCAGCAGTGGCAGCCGCTGACGTCGCTCGAACGAATCCTCGGCCGGTCGCCGCATTCGAACCGCGTTGGGTCGCTCAACAATGCGGAGCTGGTCGTCTGGCAGTCGTCGCGGCGCTTTGTGATCGCCGTGGGCCTTGGCGCGCTGGCCGTCGTGCTACGTCTCGCCGGCGTCATCGCCGGACCGGTCTGGCCGATCCTCGCAGTGGTTCCGGTGTACGTCGTCGTCGTCGCGCTGTTCGCCATTCTCGTCGAGCGGCGGCATCAGGCGTCGCGCGTCACGCTGATCGCGCTGTCGCTCATCGACGTCGCCGCGATCTTCGTCGTCGTCGGTCTCGCGACCGCGCCGGCCTACTACGCGCGGGCGCTTCTCCTGAGCCTTCTGGCCCTCCAGTTCACGCAGCTGTTCTTCGGTCGGTCGCCGGCGCTGACGGTCGTCGGAGCGTCGTTCGTCGGCTACATCGGGCTGCTCGTCGCCGCGGCGGTGCACGGCATGCACGTCGCCTGGGTCGAAGAGTCGTGGCTGCTCGCTTTATTTCTTCTCGCGGCGTTCAACGGCATCACGCTCCAAGCGAGCGCAAACCGGCGTCTGGCATCGCTCGTCGACCTGTTCGCCAGCGCACAACGCGGCGACTTCTCGCGCACGTTCGTCGAGGAAGGCGATCGCGAGCCCGACGGCATCACGCTGCTCGGTCGGTCGTACAATCACTTGCGCTCCGAAGTCGCGTCGATGGTGCTGAGCGATCCCCTCACCGGGTGCCTCAACCGCCGCGGGTTCGAGCACGTGCTCAACCAGGCCGTTCACAACGCCGGGCGCCGCGGCGAGCGGCTCGCCTTGCTGGCGGTGGACATCGATCATTTCAAGATCATCAATGACACGGCGGGCCATCTGGCGGGCGACGCGGTGCTGCGCGAGCTCGCCGACGTGCTCACGCGGTCGTCGCGAGGCGGCGACGTCGTGGCCCGCGTGGGCGGCGAAGAATTCGTGGTGCTGCTACCTGGCGCGGACGGCGAGATGGCGGGCGTCGTCGCCGAACGAATGTTGGGCGAGGTGCGATCGCACGTGTTCCGGACGGTGCGCGGCCGGCAGCACGTGACCGTAAGCGTCGGCATCGCCTGCGAGCGGGTCGTCGATCAGCACATCATGGCGTCGATCCGCGCGCGCGCCGACGAAGCGCTGTATGTGGCCAAACGCCTGGGCCGCAACCGTGTGGTGATGTGGGCGCCAGGCATTCGATCGAACGCCACTCCGCCCTGGTCGACCAACATCGCCACCGGTTGACTAGCGCGCGCTACTTCGACATGAGCGCGGTTCGAAGCGGCCACAGGCTGCCCAGAATCCACATCGACACCCCGAAGACCGCCGCGCGCTCCTTGCTCAACCGGCCAGTGACGTACATGCCGATGCCGAGCAGGATCGTGACCCAGATCGTCATGAGATCGAGCCGCGTCATCATCTGGTAGAGGAGCGGGCTGGCCTTGTCCGGGTCGAGGAAGCGCGCCGGGCTGAGCGAGAGCGCCTGGACCGTGGTCAGGCTGTTCACATCGAGCACGAGGGCCTGGACGGCGCCGATCACCGCGCCGAGCACGCGCGGCATGTACGCCCAGCCCGCCATCACCATCGCTCCGGAGACCGTCTGTTTCGATCCGAGCAGCTTGCCGACCAGCCAGCCGACCAGCCCGAGGACTGTCATGCTGATCAGGATGATCGGGCCGATGGTATAGCGCCCGATGTTCTCCGACGACGATCGCATCCGGTCGACCATCTCCTGCGTCAGCTGCGGGTTCTTGGCCATTTGCTGCGTCATGGCCCGCTGGATGTCGCCATCGATCAGCGGCATCATCGCGTTGAACGTGAAGTAGGTGATGACACCGATCGCGATCGCCACGAACAGCATCGGCGGCCAGGCGCTCTTGTACTGGCGGCGACGGTACACCGCGACCGGGGAGATGAAGATGTCGATGAGATCTTCCCAGAACGACGGCGCGCTCGTGGGCGCACCGGTCACTGTGGCACCGGTATCGGTCATGGCGGGGAGAGGAAGGGGGGAGAGGACAACGGGCCGCCTGGGATGATACGGCTCGATCGTCGTCCCCGAAAGGACGAAAAACGAGATCGGGGGCCGCGCATCGGCCCCCGATCGGTCGTTGTCCCTACGTCCAGCCAGGGCCGGAGGGTTTCCCGCTACTTCATCACTAAATCCTGAAGGGCCTGGCGGATCTTCGGGTCCTCGGACCGGGAGAGCTGCGAGATCGCCCGACGGCGCACGGAATTGTTCTCCTCACCCTTGAGGATCGTGAGGAGCTTGTCGATCGCCGGCGACTCGCCGTTTCGAATGTATAGATCGATCAGCGCGCCCTTCATGTTCGGATCGGTCGTCGTGTCGTACAGCTTGACGAGATCCATGATCGGCGCGCCGGCGCGGCTGGCGGCGTCGAGCGCCCGGCGGCGGGTCTGGATCGGCTCGTCGCCGTTCGCCGCGAGCCCCATGAGCCAGCGCGTATTCTCTACGCCGCCCATGTCGGCGAGCGCGGTGACGACCGCCTCACGCGAGCGATCCGTCTTGAGGGTCGGATAGACCTCGCGCAGCAACGCCGCGTCCTGCGCGGTGGCATAGTCCTGCCCGAGTGCGTGCAGCGCGACCGCGAGCACGTCCTCCGGAAGGTCGGTCCGCTTGACGGCGGAGCGGAGGAAGTGTCGAGCGCGCGGGTCGCCCGAGCGGGCGAGCGTCTGCATCGATTCGCGCGCCAGCCACATGCTCTGCGTCTGCTGCGCGAGCTGCATCAGCGGCGCGATCCCCGCGCCGTGATCGAGGCGGCCAAGTACCTGGAGCGCGGCTTGGCGAACCGACTGGTTGTCGGTTTCGTCGCGCACGATGCTGAGAATCGGATCGGTCACACTCGATGGAATGGTCTGCATGCCGTCGGTCGAGCGGCCCATGTACGAGAGCGCGCCGCGGCGGGTCTCGCGAGCCAGCGCGGTGTTCTTGGCGATCGAGACGAGTGCCGAGGCGGTGTTGGCGCTGTCGGCGAGGACGGCGGGGAGGAGAGCGTCGCGCCCCGGCCGTCCGTCGATCTTGGTCGCGAGCGACAACAGGTAGTCTGCGGCAACCTGTGCGCGTACCGGGCCGAGATCGATTACGCCGCGGAGCGTCGAGTCCGCGGGACCAACGAACGTCTGGATCGACAGCGGTTGACGGTCGGCGCGGTCGATGACGACGCGCACCGGGCCGGCGACGCACGCCGCGCGGGCGTAGTCCGAATTGCCGTAGAACACGCCCGAGTAGTTGTTCGGGCCCGTCTGGATGAACGTGCGTCCGTCGCCGCAGACACCTGGGCGCGCCGCGAAGTTGAATTGTACGCGCCCGTCCGGGGCGCCGTTCACGCGATCGGCGAGCGACTGGCCGCGCGCGCGAGGAACGCTCACCATCGTCGCCGCGGCGACCAAGACGGCCGCACGCGAAGCTGCGCGGAGTCGGCTCATGGCTTTTTCCCGTCGATGATCTCCATCAGGAGCTGCGCGCCGCGCGGATCGTTCTTGTGGGTGACCGCTTGGAGCGCCTGACGGCGAATGTTGATGTCGGTGCTGTTCTTCACGATGTCGATCAACTTGTCCGTCGCCTCGGGCTCCTTGCGCTGTTGGAGCACGTTGATGATCTGCGTGCGCAGATTGTAGGAATCCGCGCTGTCGTAGAGCTTCGACAGATCGGCCACCGACAGCGTCTGCGACCGGTACAACCGCGAGACCGCGCTGCTGCGCAGCTGGCTCGATTCGTTCTGGTTGTCGGCGACAGAGAGCAGCCAGCGCTCGTTCTCGCCGCCGCCGATCCGCGCCAGGGCGCCGATGATGGCGTCGCGCAGGCGGTCGTTGTCGGCTTTCATATAGTAGGCGCGCAGGTACGCCGCGTCGTCCGGCGTGGCGCGGTCGTTGTTGAAGCTGTTCACCGCTTCGACGCGCAGGCTGATCGCCGCGTCTTTTCGTTCGATCAGCGCGCGCAAGCTCGAGCGCGCCTTGGGATTGTCACTCGCCATGAGCGACTGCACCGCCGCCCGCTGAATGCGCTCGTCCTGATCGGTGCGCAACACCTCTTCGAGCACGTTCAACCCGGCGTCTCCCGGCTGGCGCGCGAGGAAATTGATCGCTTCGCTCCGGACGTTCACATCGGGGTCAGACTTCGCCGCGGTTCCGATCAGCGCAGACGACTCGGCGTCGCCGCGCCGGCCGAGGATGAAGATCGCGTTCCGGCGAAGCGCTGCGGTGCACTGGTCGCGGCGCTCGAGCACCGCGCGGAGAATCTTCAGCGAGCCCGCGGGATCCATCTGGCTGAGCGCGTTGAGCGCTTCGGCCTTCACCTGCATGTCGTCCTGGTCGCACGACGCGCCGCCGTTCTGGCTCGCCGCCTTCTCGACCTTCGCCGCCGCGTCGCGATCGCCGCGCTGCGCCAGCGCACCATTGATCCGCGTGTACAGCGCCGAGACCTCCGAGTCGTTCATGGATTTTCGCTGGCCGTCGTAGGACTGATACGTGTTCTGCGAGCCGCTCGACCCGACCGAGGCTGAGGTTTTGGTCGCGAGCGGCTCGAGGACCTTGGCCGCCATGTGCAGCTCCTCGGTGGTGCCGACCTTGTAGCGCGCCAGCGCCTCGAAGTAGACCGAGTTCGTCACGTACACCGACTTGGGATATTTCTCGGACACCTGCGCGAACAACTGCGCGGCCCGGCCGTAGTCGCCGCGGTTGAGCGCATCGCGCGCCACACGATAGACGGAGTCCGCCGGGTCGCCCTGCGCCCATGGCGCTGGCGGAACGCGATCGATGGGGTCGCGCCCGTAGCCGAACGACTTCGGAGACATCGGCGCGAACGGCGCCAACGGCGCCATGGCTGCAATGGAAGCGAGCGGCGTGACGTCGCTCATGTCGCGGAGCCGATCGAGCGACATTGCGGCGTTCTGGGCCGCGCGGGTCTGCTCACGAATCCGGTCCATGTTGATGGACTGCATGGCTTGCTGGGCGTCCCGCATCTGATCGCGAATCTGATTCATATCGATCGACCGCATCGCGTCCTGGGCGGCGCGCGACTGGGCGCGCAGCTGCTCGAGGTCGAGGTCGAAGTTGAAATTGGAGGCGAAGGGCGCGGGCGCCGGACGCGGCGCCGGTGTCGGTCGGGCCGGCGGTGTCGGCGGGGTCGGGTCCTGTGCGCTCGCCGTACGCGAGGCAGGCGCGGCGAGCGTTGCCGCAAGGACCGCGAGGGTGATGCGGTTCATCGTTCCTCTCCTAATTCGCAGAAATGTCGGCGACTGCAGTGCGCAGCCGCGGAATGACGTCGCGCTGTTCCAGCGCCTTGTTGATCAGATCCAACTCCGTGCGACTGTGTCCATTCTCCAAGCGGACCACCTGCGCCAAGACGAGCTCGAGGTCCTCGAGCAGACGGCGCATCGACGGATCGCTCGCCGCCGGCGAATCCAGCAGCAAGCGCGTGCGGGTGAGGAGCTCGCCGGCGCGTCCGACGAACTGCGTGTCGGCCGCGCGGCCCGCCTGTGCTTCCGAGGGCAGCGCGATGAGCAGCGCCGCTGCCTGTCCGAGGTACTTCGAGGTCTCGACGTCGTACGGCGCGGCGAGCGTGTCGCTACGCGGCGCCGGAGCGACCGTTGCCACCTGCGTCTGCGGCGGTGGTGCCGCGCTCCGCTGCCCCGCGCCGAGCGACATCGATGCTCGCCCAAGCGCAACGCCGACGACCAGCGTGGCGGCGATGCCCACCCACCAGCCCACACGCCGCCGGGGCGAGCTCGCGCTACCGAAGCGCGCGGCCTCGATCTCATGCCACATCGTTTCCAGCGGCGGGGAGCCCGGCCGCCGGAAGGTTTCCGCGGCGTCGCGCATCAGCGCGTCGAAACGTTCGTCGTTGGTCAGTTCGTCCTTCATGATTCACACTCCGGAGCCAGATCGGCGAGCACGGTGCGCAACTGCGCGCGCGCCTGCGACAGGCGGCTCTTGCAGGTTCCTTCGGCGACGCCGAGCACTTCGGCGATCTCCGTGTGCGTATAGCCTTCGATGTCGTGCATGATGAGCGTGGTGCGGTAGATCTCAGGCAGGTCGGTAATGGCGCGGTGCAGGCGCTCGCGCAGCACCGGGTCGACGCCTGTACTGTCGGAGCCGGCCGGGTGGACGTCCTCGAGGTCCGTCTCCCGTTCCCGGAACCGCTTCACCTTGCGCATCGCGTTCGCGACGACCGTGACCGTGATGCGATGGAGCCAGGTCGAAAGCGCCGACTCACCACGGAATCGCGACAACTGACTGAACGCGCGTACGAAGGTGTCCTGCGTGAACTCGCGAGCTAGATCGCCGTCCCCAGTCAACCGAAAGGCGAGACGATAGACCCGAGCCGCGTGCGCGTCGTACAGGTCGCGCGCCGCGATTCGGTCTCCGGACAGGACCCGAGCGATCAGGTCGGGTTCGCTCACCCGGTAGGCTGATGGTAGGGCAACGACTGATCTGGTCACGTGTTGCTGGATTAGATGCAGGGTTCCGGGAAAGGGTTCGATGGCGCGTTGGACGTTGGACGTTGGACGGGGGGCCGTGGCGGGGGTCCGCGCGCCGGCGCAAACCCTTTCTTAGGTCCGGATGTCCAACTCCCCGGAACCATTCCGGGGAGCATGCGCCGTGGCCGAGCTCGAGCTTCTACAAGGCACTCTCGACACCCTCGTCCTCAAGACCCTGTCTTGGGGCGGGCGGCACGGGTACGCCGTTGCCCGCTGGATCAAGGAGACCAGCGACGGCTCGATCCAGGTGGAGGACCGCGCGCTCTACGTCGCCCTCCATCGCCTGGAGGAGCGCGGCTGGATCAGCGCCCACTGGGGCCTCTCCGAGAACAACCGCAAGGCGAAGTACTACGAGCTTACCGCGTCCGGCCGGCGTCAGCTCAAGCAGAAGGCCGCCGACTTCACGACCTACGCCAACGCTGTCTTCAAGATTCTCCGGACCGCGTGAGGATGCCGACATGACGGACGACCGCGCACCACGGCACAAGAAGCTGTTTCGCCTCGCCGCCACCCGAGCGACGATTCACCACGAGATCGACGACGAGATGCGCTTCCACCTCGACGCGCGCACGGAAGCCCTGGTCCGTCTCGGCCACTCGCCCGACGAGGCGCGGCGCATTTCGCTCGCCGAGTACGGCGACCTGGCCGCCGCGCACACCCAACTCGCCGCCATCGACCGCCGGCGAGTCGAGCGCACGGCGGCGCGCGAGTGGTTCGAGTCGCTGATGCAAGATCTCAAATTCAGCCTTCGCGGGCTCCGCGCCCGACCGGCCTTCGCCGCCACGGTCGTGCTCACGCTGGCCCTCGGCATCGGCGCCAACGCGGCGATCTTCTCCGTGGTCGACGCGGTGCTCCTGCGGCCGCTCCCGTTCGCACAGCCCGAGCGCCTTGCGACGCTCTGGGAGGTGTATCACTCCAACGTCGACTCGCGATCCGAGGCTTCGTACCCCGACTACCTCGATTGGCGCGCGCGCAATCGTTCGTTCGCCGACATGGGCGGATACCATGGATCGGGC
>JBIOHX010000029.1:0-18283 GCA_044449465.1 Gemmatimonadales bacterium
CCCCCCAGTCGCTCTCGTCGGACGACTGCTTCTCTTCGGGCTGTTCCGACTCCGGTTCTGCGGTCTCCCCCTCCGTATCCGCCACTTCCTCCTCCGGCTGGCGTACCCTGATGCTCGCCGGTCTGGCGGAACGCGGTCGCGACCTCTTCCCGAGCTGCCGCGATCTCGCTCCAGAAGCGGGGCAAAAAGCGGATGATCGCGTCGGGACCGATCTCGCCCGATGGCAACGCGATCACGCCGTCCGCCGCCAGGCGCGGCAGCACCGACGCACCGAGGTGCTTCCGGACCTCGTCGAGGCTGAGGCGGCCAGCCTCGCGCTCCGCGTCGCGTCCTTCGGCGCGCAGCGCGCCAAGATAGTCGTCGCGGTAGACCTTGGCCGCGAGATCGAAGCTTGCGGCGCCCGTTTCGTCGGCGGTGCTGATCAATGCGTGGAGCGCGAGCGCCGTGGAGCGGTCGCCGCGGGCAAGTTGGTCGACGAGCGCGCGGACCCGTGTCGGCTCGGGAGGAATGCTCATCGGCGACCGAGCCCCGTCGTCGGCGCGGCGGTGGGCTTCGCCGACGGGGCCGGTGACTCAGCGGGCGGCTTAGCCGGTGGCTTGGCGGGCGGCGTTGGCGGCGGCTTGCTTCCGGCCGCCGCGGGCCGGCCAACAGTCGCCGCGGGCGTCCGACGTTTTGCGGAATCGGCAGCGACCGGGCGCTTGCGCGCCGTGCTGTCGGGCTTGGGCTCGAGATACACGCCGAGTACCGAGTCGACGGTGGTCACGGTGCTCACTTTCTGCTGGTCGAAATCGATTGTGATCACACGAGCCACGACATGGTTGATCGCAGGGCGATGGATCGAGGTGTCACTCGACGCCATGTGATACAACGAGCTCGCATGCCCTGTTGCAACGAGCTGGCGGATGGTCGGGTTCTTGGCCGTATCGAGCGCGGCGAGCGTGTCGAAGTGGGCTATGATCGTGTCGCCCTGCAGCCAGTTGAGCGTGTCCGGCGCCTCCACCTTGAACTGGGTGGTGTCGGGCCTGGCTTCAGCGAGCGCGCGCCGCACGGCGCGGACGAGTTGCACGCGCTGATTGGGCATCGAGACGTCGAGCGAGTCGGCGGTGAGATTCTGCGACGGCGAGATGACGCGCGCTCGGTTGCCGCTGTGTGTGCTGTCGCCGCCGCTCCATGCGTAGGCGTGCTGCAGTTGGTCGTCGATCAGGCGAAGGTCGATGGTGTCGGCCTTGAGCGTCATCGAATCACTCGTCGCCACGGCGTTGGGGCGCGAGAGCACGCGCTGGAGCTTGCGGTTCTTGGAGAACATGTCGATGACCGAGCCCGAAAGCGTGAAGGGCCGGTCTTTGGTCCCCTTGAGCAGCGGTTGCTTCATGAGCCGCATCGTCTCGTGTCCCTGATCGATGAACGCCGAGTCCGCGGTCGCCGACATGTTCGGCCGCGTGATTTGCACGTGCGCGCTCGCCGACACGAGGCTGTCGTTGTCGACGAGCACGCTGTCGGCAATGACCGTGGTCGGCGGCTGCGCCCGTCCGGCCGAATCGCGCTCGACGAGCGTGATCGTGGGGCGGGCGATGGCGCGCATCTGGTCGTGGGCGCGAATCTTCGGCGAGGCGTGGAGATACTCCGCCTGGGGGCCATCGAGGGTCGACCCGCTGGGGAGACGCGCGTGCACGTTGCCGGCGGCAGTGACGCGATCGTCGGCCGGGAAGTAGTTGAGGTAATCCGCCGACACGTGAAGGCGCGGCTCGTCGTAGGTGGCGTGGCCGATCATCTGATCGCGATCGGCGTACTGTTGCGCGCTGTCGCCGCGGAGCGTGATGCCGCGACTCGGACACTTGATGATAACGCTCAGCGGGCCGCCGCCCGCATACAGCACCTGTCCGACGCCGGGCAACGAGTCGGTGCTGAGGCGGGTGCTCGGCTGCTGGACGAGCTGACAGGGTGTGGGTTTGGTCCCCTGCGCGGAGACGCGTGGCGCGGCCAGGCCAGGGACGACGCCGGCGACGAGCGCAACCAGCGTAACCAACGCAACCAACGCGGCGAGGCGAGGCGGGCCGGCGCGCAGCGGGTGGCCGCTCGTCATTTCGCGGGGAGCTGAACCGAGAAGTTGGCGCCGCAGGCGCGCAGACAGTTGAATTTCGAGAACGATTCGTTCGACGTGAACCCGGTGCCGTATTGCGTGCCCTGTGCACTGAGAATCGTGAACGAGGTGTCGCTGGAGATCTGATGCGAGATTTCGTTGTACACCACGTGCGGCGACTTGAGCATCTTGCCGTCAACGAGCTTGACGACGACGTCGCCGGTGCCATCGAGCAGATGGGTGCGCAGGTTGTAGATGCCGCGTTTCGCCTCCATGGTGCCCTGCGGTGCGCCGGTCTCGGTGGTGAAGTCGACGTGCGTGTGGCGCAGGTCGAAGCGCGACTCCTGGTCGAGCACGTAGGCGGTATCGGCGTCGAGGCGGCCGCGCTGGATGCCGGCGGTCGACAGCAGGAACGTCGCGTGGATGAGCACCTGATCGGCGCTGTCAGCGACGGTGGACGCAGCCGCGACCGGCGGCGCCTTGGAATCACTGCAGGCACCGAGCCCGAGGGCGCTGATGACGGCCAGGGCTCCGCCGATTCTCGCGAGACCGGTCATCAGACGACGCGGGCGCGCATGAGGTCGTGCAAATGCACCACGCCGGTGAGGCCATCGTCGGCATCGACCACGGGCATGGCCATGATGCCGTGCTGCTCCATTCGGTAGGCGACCGCGCTCGCCAGCTCGCCGGCGCGGGCGATCTTGGGCGAGCGCGTCATGACGTCGCGAATCGGGGTGGGCATGATGTCGCCGCCACGCTCGATCAGTCGACTGAGATCGCCCGCGGTGAGCACGCCTTCTACGCGGCGCGCGGAATCAACGACGATGGCGATGCCGCGCCGCTCGGCGATCACGACGATCGCTTCGCGCACGGTGCTGCCTTGTTCCAATACTGGAAGCGCCTCATGGAGCATGATCTCTTCG
Organism: Gemmatimonadales bacterium; assembly: GCA_044449465.1. Lineage (GTDB taxonomy): Bacteria > Gemmatimonadota > Gemmatimonadetes > Gemmatimonadales > Gemmatimonadaceae > JAQBQB01. Next base: position 3,004 of record JBIOHX010000029.1, read on the forward strand.
ACTCGTACCACGAGCTGTCTGCCGAGGGCGCCGCCCGGATGTATGCGGGCGAAGTCCTCGCGTCGGAACCCCTTTTCTTGGAGCAGTGCCACCGCCAGCGCGTCGCCGAGCACGAGCGCGGCCGTCGTGCTCGTCGTCGGCGCGAGGTCGTGCGGACAGGCTTCCTCGCGGACCGTGGCATCGAGCGAAACGTCCGAGTCGCGGCCGAGTGCCGAGGCCGGTTCCCCAGTGATGGAGATGGTTCGTACACCAAACCCTTTCAAATGCGCCAAGAGCGCCAACAGGTCGTCGGATTCACCGCTTTTCGAGATCAGGATCGCGACGTCGTTCTGCCCGACGATCCCCAGATCGCCGTGGACACTGTCCGCGGGGTGGAGGAAGGTGGCGGGGGTTCCGGTCGAGGTGAGCGTCGCCGCGATCTTCCGCCCAATGAGCCCGGACTTACCGACGCCGGAGACGATCACCCGCCCGTGCGACGCGGCGATCAAGCGCACCGCCCGCACGAAGTCGGCGCCCAAGCGCTCCTCGATGGCGCCGATCGCGTCGCGCTCGTTGCGCACCTCGCGGCGCCCACGTTCGACGATCTCGCGGTCGCGCTCCGGGTCGTTCATGTTCGCGCCTCGAGCGTTGGGCGCGACCGCGCGTCGACATAGCGATGCCACGCGGACTCCCACTCTCCGCGCGCCTTGAGAAAATCCTCAGCGAACTCGCGGACCGCTCCGTGGCCGCCGCGGCGCTCGAGCTGGTGCCGGCAGAGTGCGCGGACTTCGGGCACGGCGTTGTGCACGGCGACCGGGAGACCGACGATTCGCAGCAATGCCACGTCGGGAAAGTCGTCGCCGACGAACGCCGTTTCGTCCGGGCGGAGATGTCGGCGGGCGAGGATCGCGTGAAAGCCCGCCAGCTTATAGCCGTCGGGATCCTGCGCCACGTCGTCGACGCCAAGCTCCAGCGCGCGCAGCCGCACGCTCTCCGACACGCGACCGGTGACGATCGCGACGTGAAGGCCGGCGAGGCGCAGCATCGCGATGCCCAGCCCATCCTGAATCTCGTAGCGCTTGAACTCGAGGCGCTTGCCGTCGACGTCGCCGAGATAGATGCCGCCGTCGGTCATGACGCCGTCGACATCGAAGGCGACGAGCTTGATCGAGCGTGCGAGCGCGGCGTCGATCACCGGCGCACCCGGTCCCATACGTCGACGGCACGGAGCACGAGATCGTCGAGCTGATCCAGCGGCACCATGTTGGGGCCATCGCTCGGCGCGTTGTCGGGATCGGGATGGGTTTCCATGAAGAGCCCGTGCGCGCCAGCCGCGGCGGCGGCGAGCGCGAGCGACGCGACGAATTCCCGCGCGCCGCCGCTCGAGCCCTCGGCGCCCTGCCCTGGACGCTGCACGCTGTGGGTGGCGTCGAACACGATCGGCGCGTCGCAAGCCGCGGCCATGCGGGCGAAGGAGCGCATGTCGACGACGAGATCACCGTAGCCGAAGAAGGTGCCGCGCTCGGTCACGGCGACGTCGTCGCGCGAGGGCTTCGGGCCGCGCGCGCGACGCACCTTGTCGACCGCTCCGCGCATGCCTTCCGGATGCATCCACTGTCCCTTCTTCACGTTCACCGGCTTGCCCGTGCTACCGGCGGCGACGAGCAGATCGGTCTGGCGGCAGAGGAACGCGGGAATCTGCAACACGTCGACGATGGCGGCTGACGGCGCGCACTGCTCGGGCAGGTGCACGTCGGTGAGAATGGGAAGACCGGTGGCCCGCCGAACGCGCTCGAGCGCGGCGAGGCCGGTGTCGAGCCCCGGGCCGCGGTGGGCGCCGGCGTTCGAGCGATTGGCCTTGTCGAAGCTCGCTTTGTAGACGATGCCGCCGGGCACGCGTTCGGCGAGCCGCGCGAGATGCTCGCCAACGCGCAGGTTGAGCGCATCGTTCTCGAGCACACATGGTCCGGCGATGAGAAACAGCGCGTCGCGACGAAAGGGCGATGGCACGTCAGTCCGCAGCTTCGACGAGCGGCGCCGCGTTGCGGTCGGTGCGGCGCCGTCGCTTGCTGTTGACCGCCGCCGAGACGAACCCCGCGAAGAGCGGATGGGGGCGGGTCGGACGCGACTGCAGCTCGGGGTGGAACTGACAGCCCACGAACCAGGGATGCGCCGACAGCTCGACGATCTCGACGAGCTGGCCGTCGGGTGAGAGGCCGCTCAGCTTCATGCCGTGTTGGACGAACAATTCGCGATACGCATTAGAGACTTCATATCGGTGCCGGTGCCGCTCGCTGACCTCGGGTTGGCCGTAGATCTCAGCGGCGCGCGAGCCGCGGGCGAGGCGGCACGGGTACGCGCCGAGGCGCATCGTGCCGCCCATATCCGTGACGTGCTGCTGCGACTCCATGAGTGAGATGACCGGGTTGTCGCACTCCGGCGCGAACTCCGACGAGTGGCTGTCGTCGAGCCCGCAGACGTTTCGCGCGAACTCGATGATGGCCGTCTGCATGCCGAGACAGATGCCGAAGAACGGCAGCCCGCTGCCACGCGCTTGGCGAATCGCCTCGACCATGCCTTCCACGCCGCGCACGCCGAACCCGCCCGGCACGAGCAACCCGTCGATCGAGCTCAGAATGTGCTCGGCCCGCTCGGGCAGGAGAAAGTCCTCGCTCGACATCCACTGGATGTCGACGCCGACATCGTTGGCGATGCCGCCGTGAATGAGCGCTTCCTGGACGCTCTTGTAGCTGTCCGTGTAGTCGGTGTACTTGCCGACGACCGCGATCCGGACGCGCTCGTGGGGCACGAGCACGCGCTGGACGAGCTCGCGCCAGGCGGCGAGCGCCGGAGGCGCGCCGTCGAGGCCGAGCTTTTGCGCCACTTTCTCATCGAGCCCCTGCTCGTGGAAGCGGAGCGGGATCTCGTAAATCGTGCGGACGTCCGGGCTCTCGATGACCGCGCCGAACTCCACGTTGCAGAACAAGCCGATCTTCCGCTTGATGTCGTCCGAGATCGGACGATCGGTGCGCACGATCAGAATGTCCGGCTGGATTCCGATCTGCATCAACTCGCGCACCGAGTGTTGCGTCGGCTTGGTCTTGAGCTCACCGGCCGCCGCGATGTACGGGAGCAGCGTGAGGTGCACGAAGATCGCGTTCTCCCGGCCGACGTCGTGGCGGAATTGGCGGATCGCCTCGAGGAATGGCAGCGACTCGATGTCGCCGACGGTGCCGCCGACCTCCACGATCACGACGTCGTTCTCCGGCGACAGCCGCCGCACGGCCGATTTGATCTCGTCGGTGATGTGCGGAATGACCTGTACGGTAGAACCAAGGAATTCGCCGCGCCGCTCCTTGGTGATGACGTTCAAATACACGCGCCCGGTCGTGACGTTGTTGGACTGCGACAGCGCGCGGTCGATGAATCGCTCGTAATGTCCGAGGTCGAGATCCGTCTCAGCGCCGTCGTCGGTGACGAACACTTCGCCGTGCTGGAAGGGCGACATCGTGCCCGGGTCGACGTTGATGTACGGGTCGAACTTGAGCATCGACACGCGTAGCCCGCGCTCGACGAGCAATCGGCCGAGCGACGCGGCGGCGATCCCCTTGCCGAGCGACGAGACGACGCCGCCGGTGACGAAGATGTATTTGGTCGTGTTCGGTCGCTGCACGATTTGCATCCCGATCATCCTGTGGTGAGTGCCAGCCAGTCGCGGTTCGCTCGTTCCAGATCGTCTTCTGTGTCGATGCCTGGGCGCGCCGGCTCGTCGACCAGCGCGACGCCGATGTCGATGCCGGCCGCCAGCGGCCGCAACTGCTCGAGACGCTCGATCTGCTCGAGCGCGTTCGCTGGAAGGTCAATCCAGTGCATCAGGGCGTCGCGCGTGTAGGCGTAGACTCCAACGTGCTGCCAGATGCGCGGGCGCTGCAGTCGGGTGTCGTCCGCCTCGCGCAAGTACGGAATCGCGGCTCGCGAAAAATACATCGCCCGGCCGTCGTCGGCCGCAACGACTTTGACGATGGACGGGTCGGCGAGAATGCGCGGGTCCGCGACGACCGCAGCCGTGCCGAGTGAAAAGCCGCGCCCCGTGACCATCTCCGCCGCGCCGTGCACCGCCGCGCGCGAGACGAAGGGCTCGTCACCCTGCACGTTCACGATGACGTCGAATCCCGCGAATTCGGGGCGGCGAGCAACCTCGGCGACGCGATGTGTGCCCGACGGGTGGATATGCGAGGTCATCACCGCCTCGGCGCCGTGCGCGGCTGCCGCCCCGGCGACTTCCTCGCTGTCGGTGGCCACGACGACTCGCTCGGCGACCCCGATTTCGCTGACGCGCTTCCAGACGCGAACGACGAGCGGGAGCCCGGCGAGCTGGCGGAGGGGTTTTCGGGGGAGGCGCGTGGCGCCCAGCCGGGCTGGGATGACGGCGAGCGTCCTCATGCGTGGCGCTCGGCGGGAGTGGCGCACACGGCCGCGACAATCACGTGCTCAAATGTAGACCGGGCTGGAAACGCGCGCAAACCGACCGGTGCGACAGGGCGTTCGCCTATTGCGAGGCGCTGAACCCCAATCCAAGAATCCCGCGCCTGGCAGCCGGATCCACCAAAGCCTCGACGTACAAGTAGCTCAGGGAGATGCGAACGCCGAGGGCCTGGTCGAGGGCCGGCAGGGCGCGAACGCCTGCCCCGCCGATCGCGTCACGCAGTGTCACTACCGGCGAGCCGACGAGCGGCAGGCTCACGCGACCAAGCGGGATGTCGTATTCGCCGTCGACGTACACGAGCTCGTCGCCGCCGAGGGACAGTGGATCGAGGGTCGCGAGGCTGCCTGGACCGCCTAGATACGACCATCGCTGTCGAGGAGTTTGGCCGGCCGTCGTCAGCACCCCGTGTGCGATCATGCGCAGCCGCTGGCCGCGAAAGGCGTCCAGCGTGAAGCGTGCGTCGAGGGTGGTCTGGGCGAACGTGGCACCGCTCGATGGGCCGGACAACATGCGCGCGCCGCGGCCGACCTCGACGTCGAGCCGGCTCTCGGTCGACACGGGGCCCGATTTCCAGGTGAGTGCCGCGCCGGCGAGCAGGGATGAGATGTCTCCGTCGTCGATTCGTGGGTTGGGGCGCAGCATGTCGTCCCGGCTGTCACGCCCGCTCACACTCCACGGGCCGCCGAGTGCGGCCGAATCGGGCCGCACACTCGAGGCGCGCTCCCAGCGCACGCCAACAAATGGCTCGAGCGATCGACTGCCGATGTCCCAACGACGGCTCGCCGTGCCCTCGACGCGGGTGGCGCGGAAATAGTTGCGCATGTCGTCGCCAAGGACCAACGTGGCGGCGCTGTTGACGAGGTCGGGCCGGATCCAGCTGTCGTTGGTGAACGTCGCGTGCTGTGCCGACAGCTCGACGATGGACTGCTGGCCGACCCGAAGCGTCGCGGTGGCCGATGGGTCGAAGGCGCCGAGCTCCGTGCGATAGGCGACGCCAGGCTCGAAGTCGATGCCGGAGCGCGAGCTCGGGAAGTCGGCCGCGATCGGCAGCGTCAAGCCGTCGGTGCGATCGTAGCTCGGCATGACAAAGCCGAGTGGGCCAGCCCACTCGAAGGCGGATCGAGAGCGAACGACGACCGATCGGTAGGAGAGCGCGAAGCCGCCATCGATCGGTTCGATGTCGTAGGTGAAATCTCGAAAGGCGGTTCGCGTGCCCGCGATCGTCGCGAGCGCCGATTCGTAGATCCCGCCGCCGAAGGTGACCGCTCCGCCGGTGACTCGGCCCCCCGGGTGGGTGTAGAGATCACCTGCCACGACGACGATGTCGCCGTCGACCGTACCGTCGATGACGGCGTCGCGTCCCAAGACGACGAGTGGTCCGCGCACCGCGCTGTCGCGCGGAACGACGTATGGCGTGCCAGCCGGCGGGACCAGGTGGTACGGCTGGGCGAGCACCGCGCGCAGGATGTCGCCGCCATCGCCCGGGCCGGTGTCGCGGAGGAGAATGCGCGGCGTCTGGGCGCGCGCTACCCCGCCCCATGCAAGCAGGGCGAAGAGCGCCGCGCCGCGGATCAACGCGCGAGCTCCAGGAAGTTCTGTAGGAGGGCCTTGCCCTGCGGCGTCATGATCGATTCCGGGTGGAACTGCACACCGTATACCGGATGCTCGCGGTGCCGGACGGCGTGCACCTCGGAGGGGTCGTCGGAAGCCACGGCCACGATCTCGAGCGATTCCGGCAGCGATCCGCGCTCCACGATCAAGGAGTGGTAGCGCATTACCGTCATCGGCGATGGGAGGCCGGCGAAGATGCCAGTTCCGTCATGACAGATCTCCGACGTCTTGCCGTGCATCACCCGGTCGGCGCGGACGACCGCGCCGCCGTAGGCCTGACCGATCGCCTGGTGCCCGAGGCAGACGCCGAGTGTCGGGATGCTGGGGCCCCAGCGCCGGATCGCCTCGACGGTCACCCCGGCCTCGGACGGCGTGCACGGGCCGGGCGAGACGACGATCGCCGACGGCGCGAGTCGGCCGATCTCGTCGACGGTGATCGCGTCGTTGCGGCGAACCATCGTTTCCGCCCCCAGCTCCCCCAGGTACTGGACCAGGTTGTAGGTGAACGAGTCGTAGTTGTCGATGACGAGGAGCATGCGGCAATATACCGCTCGCCCAGTCCGCTGTCGTTGCCTGTTCCGCTCAGCCGCGCGGATGAAACTGGCGGTGTACCTGCCGGAGATACTCCCGGTCGACATGGGTGTAAATCTGCGTCGTCGAGATGTCGGCGTGGCCGAGCATCTCCTGCACCGCACGCAGGTCGGCGCCCCGTTCGAGCAGGTGCGTGGCGAAGGAATGCCGGAGGGTGTGCGGAGAGACTGGCTTCGTGATCCCCGCCCGCTCGACATGCTTGCGTAGGATCTTCCACGCGCCCATCCGGGTCAGCGGTTCTCCGCGCGCGTTGAGAAACAGTATTCCCTTCCCGTCCCCCCGCTCGAGGCGCGGCCGCAGCTCGCGTAGATACGTCGCCACGGCGCCGATGGCCGAACGCCCGATCGGCACCAGCCGTTCCTTGCTGCCTTTGCCGAAGACGCGAACGAGGCGCTCTTGGAACAGCACGTCGCGCACGGCGATCGTGATCCATTCCGACACGCGGAGGCCGGCCCCGTACGCCAGCTCGAGCATTGCGCGATCGCGAAAGGCCAGCGGCTCGTCGAGCGTGGGCGCCGCGAGCAGCTTCATCACCTCGTCCACCGTGAGCACCTCGGGCAGGGTGCGCCACCGTTTCGGCGTCTCGAGTCGTTCGCTCGGGTCACGGGCGACGACGCCGTCGGCCAGCAAGAACCTAAAGTAAGTTCTCACCGCCGAGATGTTGCGCCGGATCGATGCCGGTGCGAGGCCGACGTCCTTCAAGTGATACACGAAGTCGCGGAGCAGCCTGCTCGTAACGTCGAGCGGCGTCGGCGCGCCGTGCAGGCCGGCGAAATCCACCAGTCGCTCAACGTCGCGGCGGTAGGCCTCGAGCGTGCGCGGCGACGTGCCCTGCTCGAGGGTCAGGAAGTCGCTGAAGCGTTCGAGCTGGAAGCGAAGCACGGCGCTCTCGTCAGCCATCGTCCGTTCACGCGTCGGCGGCCGGGATCGTCGCCACGATCGTCGCCACGATCGTCGCCACGGCGATGCAGGCGACGCCCTCGCCGCGGCCAATCCATCCCATCCCCTCGTTCGTCTTGCCTTTCACGCTCACGCCACTGACGTCGACGCCGAGCGCCGCGGCCAGTCGGGCGCGCATCAACTCGCGGTGGTATGACACGCGCGGCTTCTCGGCGATGATGGCGACGTCAACCTGCTGCACCGCCCAGCCGAGCGCCCCGACGCGCGCCACGGCGACGGTCAGCATCTCGATCGAGTCGCGGCCGGCGTTGGCGGCATCTCGATCGGAGAACATCTCGCCGATGTCGCCAGCCCCGGCCGCGCCGAGAACGGCGTCGGTGATCGCGTGGGCCACCGCGTCGCCGTCCGAGTGTCCTTCGAGATGCACGTCGCTGGGAATGGGAACGCCGCCGAGGATGAGCGGTCCCGGCGGCGCGAAGCGGTGCGAATCGTAGCCGATGCCAACGCGCGTTGAACGTTGGACGCTGGACGTTGGGCGTGATTCCGGCGGCTTGGAGATCATGCCGTGGGAGCCGCGACGGCGGCGCCGGCCCGCGCGATCGCACCACGTCCCAGGTCCAATGCCCCACCCAAGATCGTGTAATCCTGGCGCCTTCTCGCCACCTTGAACCCGGCGTCGACGATCAGGCGCTCGATCTCGGCGGTCGTGGTCCGATGGGTGGTGTTGGCGGCAGAGACGACGTTCTCCTCGATCATGAGCGAGCCGAAATCATTGCAACCAAAACGGAGCGCGGTCTGACCGATTTTGAGGCCCATCGTCACCCAGCTCGCCTGCAGGTTGGGCACGTTGTCGAGCACGATGCGCGCGATGGCGACGGTGCGCAGGTACTCGATCGCGTCGGTCTTCGGCATGTGCGACATAGACGGCGTGTTCTCCGGCTGGAGCGGCCAGCAGATGAACGCCGTGAAACCGTAGGTTCGCGCCTGCACCTCGCGCACGCGCTCGAGGTGCTCGAGGCGCTCGGCGAGCGTCTCGCCGATGCCGTACATCATCGTGACCGAGGTCTTCATCCCTTCGCCGTGCGCCAGCTCCATGATCTCGAGCCAGCGGTCGGCGCCTGCCTTTTTTTTCGCGACTTGATCTCGTACGCGTTGCACGAGGATCTCGCCGCCGCCGCCGGGGATCGAATCGAGCCCCGCTTTCATCAACTCACGGATGACGTCGATCGCCTGCATGCGGAAGGTCTTGGCGAAGAAGTCGACCTCGCTCGGACTGAAGCCGTGGATGTGAATCGGATGGTATGTCTTGATGTACTTGAGCAGGTCGAGATACCAGTCGAACGGGATGTATGGATTGTGCCCGCCCTGCATGAGAATTTGGATGGCGCCCAACTCCTTGGCTTCGTCGATCTTGGCGCCGATCTGCTCGTACGACAACGTCCAACCTTCGCCGTGCTTCGGACGCCGGTAGAAGGCGCAGAAGCCGCAATCGGCGACGCAGACGTTGGTGTAGTTGATGTTCCGGTCGACGATGTACGTGACGGTGTCGTGCGGATGCTTGGTGCGCCGCACGCGATCCGCCTCGGCGCCCAGCTCGAGCAGCGACGCGTTCGTGTAAAAATCCAGAATGTCACGCATGAAACACCTCTACGCTGTCGAACGATTCGTGTCAAATGTGTTGGAATCCACCTTGGCAAGCCACGGCCAGAGGCAGTTGTTCACGCCGCAGGCAAAAAGGCCAGCGAGCCGTTCGGAACCTTTCCCGCCTCGACGAGCCGGCGGAAAAATTCCGTGAGGCCCGCGAGATGATGATATGAGAGCCCGTAGTCGAGCCCCGACAAATACTCGAGGCACACCGCGCGGTCGACGCCGGTCGCGATCGCGGCCTGCGCGGCGAGCGTGTCGAGATGCGCCAGCCCCCAATCCCGCGACGCGATCAGGCCGGCGTGTACACCGAGCGCGTCGGCCACCGGCGTCGTGCGTTGCGCGACCCAGACGGCGAACACGAATGGAAGCCCGGTCCACGACTTCCACTCGGCGCCCAGATCGTACGCGTAGCGATAGCCGGCGAAAGTGCCGTCGTCCGGGTAGAGCTCCGGCGCGCGGAGGCGCGACCACAGGTGGAGCGCCGCGTCGCCGATCACGAGCCGCGCGTCGTGCTCCTCTTCGTCGAACCGCGCGACATCGGAGAGCTCGGCGTTGGCCGGCACGAACGCAGGCTTGGCGTCCCACACGTTCTCGAACAGGAGCTCGACCAGGGCGACGCTCGTCATCGAGCTTTTGCTGACGAGCACTCGCCGGCCCTGCAGCTCCGACGCTGGACGTTTGGAGAAGAGTACGACACTCCGGACGGGTCCGTCGCTGCAGATCGAGAGATCGGGGAGCAATAGATACCGGCGGGCGTCGCGCGCGTACTCGACCGCGGAGATGACGCTGACGTCGAGCGTGCCGGCAGCCATCGCGCGGTTGAGCACCGTCGGCACGCCGTCGACCAGCTCCGCGTTCAGGCGGAGGACGCCGCGGTCGATCGCGCCATAGACCGGGTAGCAGTTGATGTACGGGATTCGTCCGACGCGCATGCCGATCGGCTCAGTCCGCGGCCACGTCGCGCGCGCCCGCGGGCGTCGCAAATGTGTCGTCGGCGTCGAAGGTGCGCAGGATGTTGTAAAACGAGTCGCGCTCGGCGGGTTCCTTGCGAGCGCCGCGAATGAGCCGAAGAATCTGATCGAGGGTGAGCATCTGCGCCGTGTGCGCACCGGCCTGGTGGTAAATCTTTTCTCGCACGACGGTCCCTTCGAGGTCGTTCACACCAAAATGGAGCGAGGCCTGGGACACGAACGGTGTGACCATGATCCAGTGCGACTTGATGTGGTCGATGTTGTCGAGGTAGAGCCGGCCGACCGCGAGGTTCTTGAGATCGTCAAAGCCAGTGGTCGCGGTGCCGTTGCGGTGCAACGTCTCTCCGAGCTCGTTGTTGTCCGGATGGTAGGCGAGCGGGATATACGCGAGGTATCCCGCCGTTTCGTCCTGGAGCTCCCGCAGCATGGAGAGGTGCGCGATTCGGTCGGCGTACGTTTCCACGTGGCCGTAGAGCATCGTGCAGTTGGAGCGAATGCCCAGCTGATGGGCCTCACGATGCACGTTGATGTACTCCTCGCCGGAGAGCTTCTTGTCGGCGATCGTGGCCCGCACGCCGGGGCTGAACACCTCGGCGCCGCCGCCGGGCATCGTATCGAGCCCCGCCTCCTTGAGGGCGACGAGGGTGTCGCGGACGGACAGCTTTTCAATGCGTGCAACGTGCGCGATCTCGACGGCGGTGAGCGCCTTGATGTGGACGTGCGGGAAGCGCTGTTTGAGCCCGCGGAACATCTCCGTGTAGTACGCGAGCCCGGCCTTCATGTCCAACCCGCCGACGATGTGGAACTCGCGCGTCAGCGTGCTGTTGGACGTCGCCGCCTCGGCGTAGACCTGCTCCATGGTGTATCGGTACGCTCCCTCTTCTTTCGGAAGGCGCGCATACGAGCAGAAGACGCAGGTCTTCCGCAGGATGCAGATGTTGGTCGGGTTGATGTGGTGATTCGCCGCGAAGGTGACGCGGTCGCCGTGCTTGGCGCGATTCACCGCGTCGGCCAGGTGTCCGATTCCGAGGAGGTCGCCGCTCTCGAATAGTGCGAGCCCGTCGCGGTCCGACAACCGTTCGCCCCGTTCCACTTTGTCGGCGACGGGCGAAAGGGCCGGGTCGGAGATCAGCGTGCGGTCGAGCTGCGCGGCGACCGGCATGGGCGTCGTTTACTCCTCGAAGCGCTTGATGGCGAGCGTGACGTTGTGTCCGCCGAAGCCGAAGCTGTTACTCAACACCGCGCGAATGGGATGGTGCTTGGCGGTGTTCGGCGTGTAGTTGAGGTCGAGGTCGGGATCGGGCGTGTGATAGTTGATCGTGGGCGGTACGACGCAGTCCTGCACGGCGAGCGCGCCGATGATGAACTCCACCGCGCCTGCGGCGCCAAGCATGTGGCCCGTCATGGACTTGGTGGAACTGACGTTCACGCGTTTGGCGTACTCGCCGAAGACTGCCTTGATCGCCTTCGTCTCGTTCAGGTCGTTGGCCGGCGTCGAGGTCCCGTGGGCGTTGATGTAGTCGATCTCCGGGGGCGACAGCTTGGCGTCTTGCATGGCGCGGCGCATGGCGCGCTGGGCGCCTTCGCCCTCGGGCGCCGGCGCCGTGAGATGATACGCGTCGCCCGTGGCACCATATCCCACGATCTCGGCGTAGATGCGGGCACCGCGATCGATGGCATGCTCGAGCGCCTCGAGGATGACGATGCCGCCCCCCTCGCCCATCACGAAGCCGTCGCGGGTTGCGTCGAACGGCCGCGACGCAGTCTCCGGCGATTCGTTGCGCTCGGAGAGCGCCTTCATGTTCGCGAAGCCGCCGATCGCCATCGGCGTCACGGTGGCTTCGGAGCCGCCGGTGATGACGAGGTCCGCGTCGCCATACTGGATGGTGCGATACGCGTCGCCGATTGCGTGCGCGCTGGTGGCGCAGGCGGAGATCGTGGCGTAGTTGGGACCGCGGGCGTTGAAGCGCATCGAGACGAGACCGGCCGCGATGTCGGAGATGAACATCGGGATAAAGAACGCGCTGATCTTACTCTCGCCACGTTCGCGGTAGACGTCGTGCTGCTCCTCGAAGGTCTTGAGGCCGCCGATACCGCTGCCGATGATGACGCCCAAACGATTTGGATCGTACCGGCTCGCATCGTCCAGGCCCGCGTCGGTCATCGCCTGCACGGAGGCGGCGATGGCGTATTGGGCGAAGGGATCTGCGCGCTTCGCTTCCTTGCGGTCGAGATACGCGAGCGGGTCGAAGCCCTTCACCTCGCAGGCGAAGCGCACGGGAAAGCTCGACGCATCGAACTTGGTGATTGGACCGCCGCCCGACACACCGGCCGTGATTGCACGCCACGTCGTCGCCACGTCGTTGCCGACTGGCGTGATCGCCCCCATACCGGTGACGACGACCCGACGCTTCATTACGCGTTCGTTCCCATCTTCTGGTTCAGATAGCCGATCGCGTCGCCGACGGTGCGCAACTTTTCGGCGTCCTCGTCCGGGATGTCGATGTTGAACTCTTTCTCGAACTCCATGACCAGCTCGACGATGTCGAGGCTGTCCGCACCAAGATCCTCGATGAAGCTGGCCTCGTTGGTGAGCTTCTCACGCTCCACACCGAGCTCCTTCTCGATGATGTCGCGGACCTTTTGAGCGTTGTCAGCCATGGGACTCGTGCCTCTCTCGGATGAGGGTAGTATGGTGCGAATAATCTAGCGAGCTTCGGGGGCCCGGGGTGAGGTGACGCAGGGTTTCCCCGGTCACATCACCATGCCGCCGTCGACGACAAACACTTGCCCGGTGATGTAAGACGCATGCTCCGACGCGAGGAACGCGACGATCGATGCGATGTCGTCCGGCGCGCCCAATCTCGCCAGCGGGATCTGCGTGAACAGCGTCTGTTTTGCCTCGTCGCTCATCGCGGAAGTCATGTCGGTCTCGACGAAGCCGGGTGCCACGACGTTGGCCAATATGTTGCGCGACGCGAGCTCCTTAGCAACTGACTTCGTGAGTCCGATCAACCCCGCTTTGCTCGCCGCGTAGTTCGCCTGTCCCTTGTTACCGACGATGCCGACGACGCTGGCGATGTTGATGATGCGCCCCCAGCGCCGCTTCATCATGCCCCGCGCCGCGGCGCGAATGGCAACGAAGGCGCCACGGAGATTGGCGTCGAGGACGGCATCCCAGTCGTCGTCTTTGATGCGAAAGAGGAGATTGTCGCGCGTCAGCCCGGCGTTGTTCACGAGGATGTCGATCGCGCCAAAGTCTCTCTCGACACGCTCGACGAGGCCCGCCACCGCCGTTGCGTCGCCGACGTCGCAGGCGTAGCCCCGCGCTTCCCCGCCTGCCCCGCCAACGACGAGCGACAGCTCGGCCGCGGCATCGCCGGCGCGTGTGGCGTCCCGCCCGACGACCGCGATGCGCGCCCCCGCTTCGGTGAGGCGAGAGGCGATCGCGCGGCCGATGCCCCGCGTGCTCCCGGTGACCAGCGCCGTACGTCCGCTCAGATCAATCTTCATATCGCGGTCATGCCGTGACCTGACCGCGCAATTGTCCTACTTCAGCCGCGGTACCGCATGTCGCCGTCTTGAGATGGGGCGCAATCTTGCGAACTCGTCCTACGAGCACGGAGCCAGGTCCCATCTCGAGGAAAAGCGCGTCTGGGTCGCGCGCCGCCAAGGCGCCAATGACGTCGGTCCAGCGCACCGGTTGGGTGAGCTGGTCGAGAAGTAGCGCCTTGGCGCGACCGCTCTCGATCACCGGCTCCGCGGTGACATTCGCGTAAACCACGAAGTGCGGGGTGCCAAAGTCCGGCTTGGCAAGTGCTTCGGCCAACCCACCGGCGGCACTCTCCATGAGCGGCGAATGGAATGCCCCGCTCACCTTGAGGCGCACGCCGCGCTTGGCGCCGGATTCTTTGGCGATGGTCAGGGCCCGCTCGACGCCCGCGTCCTCGCCGCTGACGACGATCTGCCCCGGCGAGTTGTAGTTGGCCGGGACGACCAGGCCAGCTTCGCGGGTGGCCCGGGCGCAAATCTCCTCGATCGAGGGGTTGGTATCACCCAGGATCGCCGCCATTCCGCCCGGCCGGTCGACGCCGGCCTGGAACATGAGCTCGCCGCGGCGGCGTACGACGCGCAAGGCGTCATCGAGAGACAGCGACTCGGCGGCCTGGTACGCCGTAAACTCACCGAGCGAATGACCTGCCGCGGCGACGACGTCGGCGCCGATCACGTCGCGCGTGGCCGCCCACGCGGCGGCACTGTGCGCGAGCAGCGCCGGCTGTGCGTTCTGGGTGAGGGTGAGCTCGTCTGCGGGTCCCTCGAAGCAGAGCCGACTGAGCGGAAGCTGGAGCGCCGCGTCGGCGCGCTCGAACACGTCGGCGGCGGCGGGAAAGGCCTCGGCGAGGTCCTTCCCCATCCCCGGTTTCTGCGAGCCCTGTCCAGGAAAGAGCAGTACGACGTCCATGGCGGTCCGTGGAGGGTCGAGGGTGAGAGCCGATCAGAGCCGAACGACCATCGAGCCCCAGGTGAAGCCGGCGCCGAATGCGACGAGCAGCACCGTGGCCCCCTCGCCGACCACGCCGCGCTCGATCGCCTCGGCGAGCGCGATCGGCACCGACGCCGCGGACGTGTTGCCGTAGCGGTCGACGTTCACATAGACTTTGCTCATCGGAATATTCGCATGCTTGGCCGTCGCCTCGATGATCCGCACGTTCGCCTGGTGCGGGATCATGAGGTCGAGGTCGGCGGCGGTGAGCTTGGCGGCGTCGAGCGCGCGAGCCGCCGCCTCCGACATCGAACGGACCGCGTTCTTGAAGGTCTCGCGGCCGTTCATGGTGATGAATTGCGACCCTTCGGCCAGCACCTCCGCCGAGAACGGGCGCGCCGAGCCGCCCGACCGGCGGCAGAGCAGATCGCCGAGCGTGCCGTCGCTTCGCAAAAAGGTCGAGAGAATGCCCCGATGCTGTTTCGGTGGGATGATGACAGGGGGCCAGGGGCCCACCCCCCCGGGTCCGACCCCCGGCACGGCGTGCCGGTGGGGGGCGGGGGCCGGGGCCCCGGTGAGAAGCCGAAGCAACACGCGCGCGGGCGTGAGTAG
>JBIOHX010000030.1:0-18264 GCA_044449465.1 Gemmatimonadales bacterium
ATCGTGGATCGTGCAAGCATGGTGTCAGTCGTCAGTTTGCAGTTACGTCCCACGTCCCACGATCCACGATCCACGATCCACGTCCATCAGTCCACGTTGTCGATCGCCCATGTCCAGTAGACCGCGTCCTCGGGCGACATGTTGCCGTGGGGGAGGAGGCGGGCGTCGGCGTAGCCGTAGCGTCCGATGTCGAGCAGGTATTGCGCGCGCGACATGAGCGTGCCGCGGCAGACCCGATCGTCGCTCGGCGGCGCCTCGAGCTCTTGCTTCAGCCGATCGACCAGACTGAGGATGACGCGCGGCGGGATGCGCTGGCGGTCGGACGGATAGATGAAGGTGAAGAGGACGAGGTGCGAGAGCAGCAATTGCCAGTAGGGCGCGAAGCGGCGCAGGACGCGGTCCCAGTCGAGCGACTCGGCGCAGCTGCGCAGAATGTGCGCGACGTCGGCGCCATCGTACCGTTCACGTTCCATGACGAATGATTTTTGCCAGAGCAGCTCTTCCACGGGAGCGATCTTCACCGGCATGCCGAGCACGTCGGCCTCGAGCGCGAACTGGAACCACTCGTCGTCGACGCGACAGACGCCGTTTCCCGAGCTGAAGACCAGGTCGACGACGTCGCCGCCGTGCATGGCCTTGGCGAGCCAGTGCGGAAAGGTGATCTCGGTGTTGTACCCGGCCTGTCGGAGCGCCTCGAGCGCGGCCTCGAGATCGTCCTGCTTCACGAACAGATCGAAATCCTTGGTGTCGCGCACGATGCCCGTGTAGTTGAGCAGGGCGTGTGACCCGCCGACCAAGAAAGGCACGCGCGCATCGCTGAGCACGTGCAATGTTCGGCGATAGAAGGCGTTGGTATCGC
Source organism: Gemmatimonadales bacterium (assembly GCA_044449465.1). Lineage (GTDB taxonomy): Bacteria > Gemmatimonadota > Gemmatimonadetes > Gemmatimonadales > Gemmatimonadaceae > JAQBQB01. Next base: position 860 of record JBIOHX010000030.1, read on the forward strand.
GTCCGGGGTGGTCCAGCGTCGATTGATAGGCCATGGCGCGACGGTCGAGTCTCCTTGCACCCCGCCAAGTGCAAGACCGGGGCTAGCGCGCCGCCGAGCACGCCGCAGGTCCTGGTCGTCGTGGCCCGAAACTATCTGTAGCAGTAGACAAGGCCATGACGAAAAATCCATCGAGATACGAGGAAACGCGATGCCGATGCCAATGACCGAGTCGGTCGTTCGCCTCGCGGCGATCAGCGACTTGCACTACTCGAAGACGTCACAGGGAACGCTGCAGCCGTTGTTCGCGCAGATCGCTGAGAGCGCCGACGTGCTCGTGCTCTGCGGCGACCTGACCGATTACGGACTCGTCGAGGAAGCGCGCGTGCTCGCGCGCGACCTGGCGCCGGTGAAAATTCCGATGGTCGGTGTGCTCGGCAATCACGACTTCGAGTCGGACCAGGAGCGGGAGATCGCGCAGGTGCTGACGGACGTCGGCGTGCACATGCTCGATGGCGACACCTGGGAATTTCGCGGCGTCGGCTTCGCCGGTGTGCGCGGGTTCTGCGGCGGATTCGGCCGCGGTGCACTCGGACCGTGGGGCGAGAAGATCATCAAAGAGTTCGTGCACGAGGCGGTGCAGGAGTCGCTCAAGCTCGAGGCGGCGCTGGCTCGCCTGACGATGGAGCATCGCGTGGCGCTCATGCACTACGCGCCGATCCGCGCCACCGTCGAGGGCGAATCGCCGGAGATCTTTCCCTTTCTTGGCTCGAGCCGACTCGAAGATCCGCTGACGCGCTTCGAAGTGACGGCGGTTTTCCACGGCCACGCGCACAAGGGCAGTCCTGAGGGAACGACGCAGTCGGGGATTCCAGTGTTCAACGTGGCGTACCAACTGCTCAAGGCGAGCTATCCGGATCGTCCGCCGTTCCGCCTGTTCGAGCTGCACACGTCGCGGCCCGAAGACCACAGCGTGACTCCAATTGGCGACCGCCGGCAGTGGGGGCGTCGCGCGACGGATCGCGACGACGACGAACGCCAGAGCGCCGGCGCCGCGGCCAATCCGTCGCCCAGCTAGGGCGCGCTCGGCGCGGGCAGATCCGCGGGGCGATGATTCGTCGGTTCGTTGACCGGCAGCGACTCGAGATAGAAACGCGCACGCTGCAAGGCGGCGTGGAGCCGTTGGGTCGAACGAGGCGATACGAGTGCGCGCACCGCGTCGCCGAGGCCGGTGTGCACGACGCAGTACGAGACGTCGACGTCGAGGCGCATGGTCCTCGCCGCGAGTGGCTTGAAACGGGCGAGCACGCTGGTCTCGATCGGGCTGTGGGGAACGCTCGCCCAGGCGATGACGCTGCTCGGGACGTATTTCGTCACCACCGCGTCGAACTCGAGCGTGTCACCCCCCGGCGTGTAAATCTCCCAGTGGGAACGCCCATCTTCGTAATCGACGACGGAGCGAATCGACCCAACGACGCGGGCGAAGTTCTCGAAATCTTTAAAGAAACGAAAGACCTCGGCCACCGGCCGCGCGATCTCGATCGATGCGTGGGCAGTGAACGCCCGCCGGCGCGCGCCGGCCCGCCTGAGGCGCTCGCGCATGATCGGCTCGCCCGCGACGCCGATCAGAGCAAGGCCAATCAACCGGGTGAGGGCGCCGCCACGTTCGCGCCGCCCGAATGCGAGCAGTGCGCCGCCCGCCGCGGCAGCGGCGACAGAGGTCAGTGGATGCGGCCGGCGCGGATCGATCGGTTCGCTGGCAGGTGGCTTGGGCACGCCAGCCCCAGGCGCAAACAGCGTTCCGTTGTGCCGAGCGTCACCTTAGCCACCCCTGGCTAACCTCTCGAGGCGCTCCAGCCCTTCGGGCAGATCGCGGCGGCCGAAGCCGAGCCGGAAATGATTGCCGGAATAGCCAAATCGAGACGCCGGAAGGATCAAAACTCCTTCGCGGCGCACGAGCTCGGCGGCAAACTCGTCGGCGTCGCCGTCGACCAGCTCCGGGAAACACACGGTGCTCGCACGCGGCCTGACCCATCGAAAGCGCTCGTCGTTGCGCGCGAAGAAGCCGTCGAGCAGCGCCAGATTGCCGCGCATGATCTCCATGGCCCGCGCGATCAGGGTGCGGCGCGCCCGCAGCGCGATCAACGCCAGGACCTCGCTCGGTGCCGCGCTACAAATGGTCGTGTAATCCCTAATCGTGGCCATCCGGGCGCGGAGCGGCGCATTGGCCGACGCGATCCACCCGATGCGCAGCCCGGCCAGGCCAAACGTCTTGGACATGACGCCCAGGCTCATCGCTCGCGCGGAGCAGTCGGCTGCCGGCGACAGCGGCGGCGCGCCATGCTCGAGGAAGCGATAGACCTCGTCGGAGAAGAGATGCGCGCCGTGGAGCTCGGCGACCGCCACGAGTCGCGCTTGGTCGGCGGCGGAGAGCTGCGCGCCAGTCGGGCTGTGCGGTGAGTTGACGACGATGAGCCGTGTGTTGGGGCGCATTGCGGCGGCAACGGCGTCGACGTCGAGCGACCAGTCGCGCGGATCGAGCGGTACGAGCGTGACTTCGGCGCCGATCGACCGCGCGACTTCGTAGAGCGATTGATACGCCGGCCAAACGACCACCGCATGGTCGCCGGCCGCGAGCAGCGCGTGCATGGCGACGAACACGCCTTCTTGCGCGCCGGCAAAGGTGATGATGTCGTCGGCGGAGAGCGTGTTATAGAGGGACGCGATCTCCTCGCGCAACGCCGGGAGCCCGAGCGATTCGGTATAGCCGAGTCGCAGGGTCTCCCAGCGGCGCCGACCGTCGCTGTCGGCCAGCGTGAGCAACTCGTCGAGGGGCATGGCCTCGACGTCGGAGGCGCAGAGCAGATGACGCGCCGTAAATTCCCAGCGAGCGAAGTAGCGCTCGAGGGCGAATTCGGCGATGCGCACGATTAGCGAACCGTGATCACGCCACAGGCGATCCGCGCCCCGGAGTTGCCGGCCGGATCGGTCGTGTAGTCGTCACGCCCGGAATGAATGACGATGGACGCGCCGTCGGCGTCGAGGAGGGCGTTCGAGCCCTTGAGCGTGATGCCTGGAGCGAGAAACTCGAAGCGCAGCTCGCCGGCGGCTGGCGTGTCGAGGTTCGGCAAGTCCCCGAGGTGGGGGCCATCGGGATTACGATAGCCGTGCTGCTTGCCTTGGGGGTTGAAGTGTCCGCCCGCCGAGGCGAAGGCCGGCGGCTCGCATTTGCCGACAGCGTGCAGATGGATGCCGTGGGCGCCGAGACCGAGTCCGGCGACCGTACCCGAGACGAGCACGCCGGCGTAGGTATCGACCAGCGTCACCGTCCCGACGCGCGTACCGGTGAGATCACGGAGCGTGGCAGTGGCAGTGAGTCCGGGTGATGGCGGTGGCGCTTTGGCGGGCGCCGCGGGCGACGGACTGGGCAAAGGAATGGGAGCCGGCGACGCCGCCGGCGCCGGCGACCCGCAGGCCGCCGCCGCGGCGAGCACGATTATAGAAGCAACATTCCTGATCGTGAACAAAAGAGACCTCTCAAGCGCTGGAGGAGGTGAGCGTGGCGGCCGCGTCGCGGACGCTGGCCAGGGCTTCGGCCGGGGTGTGTCCGATGGCGGAGAGGTGGCCCATCTTGCGGCCGGCACGCGCGCCGCGCTTGCCGTAGAGATGCAGCCGCACACCTGACCGGGCAAGCGCGGGCGCGAATGCCGGCGGGCCGTCGAGCCAAAGATCTCCGAACAAATTGTAGATCGCGCCGGGCCGCAGCACGGTGGTGTCGCCGAGCGGCAGATCGCAGACCGCGCGCACGATCTGCTCGAACTGGCTCGTCGAGCAGGCGACCTCCGTCTCGTGAAAGGAGTTGTGCGGCCGCGGCGCCAGCTCGTTCACGAGGAGCGATCCGTCGCGCAGCAGAAACAGCTCGACGGCGAGAATCCCCTCGAGAGCGAACGCCCCGGCGATGCCGCGCGCGATCTCCTCGGCGTCGCGCAACGTGCCTTCGGGCAGTGGCGCCGGGATCACCGACCAGGAAAGAATCTGCCGCTCGTGGTGGTTGAGCGCCGGCGGATACACGCGGGTCTCGCCGCTCGGCCGGCGCGCGACCATCACTGAGAGCTCCGCCTCGAGGTCGAGCGCTTGCTCAGCGACAGTCTGCCTGCCACCGAGCGACGCCCACACTGCCGCCGCTTCCTTGGAATCAGTGAGCCGCGCCTGACTGCGGCCGTCGTACCCGCCGTGGCAGGCCTTCACGAACAGCGGACCGAGCGCCGCGGCGGCGGCCGCGAGCTCCGCTTCGCCGTCGACGACGCGGTGCGCACCGATTGGAAACCCCTTCTCGCTGAGCCAGTGTTTCTGCTTGCCGCGATCCTGTACCACCGCGAGGATCGACGGGCTCGGTCGAACAGGCGCATGGCGCTCGGCCGCGGCGAGCGCGGCGACGCCGATTTGTTCGATCTCGAGCGTGACGACGTCACACTGGCGCGCGAGATCGGCGGCGGCGTCGGCGTCGTCGAATCTCGCAGGCACCACGCGGTCGGCGACGCCGCTCGCCGCGCACTCGGCGTCCGGGTCGAGCACATGAACGTGATAGCCGAGCGTGCGAGCGGCCATCGCGGTCATGCGCCCGAGCTGCCCGCCGCCGAGAATGCCGATCGTCGAGCCAGGAGCGATCTCCGCCATTCAGGGCGTGGTGAGGTCGGTGTGCGCGAGCACGTCTTCGGTGCGCCGGGCGCGCCAGGCGCGAAGGCGTTCGCGGAGCTCGGGGCGCTGCGCGGACACGATCGCCGTCGCGAGCAGCGCGGCGTTCACCGCGCCTGGCTCGCCGATGGCGAGCGTACCGACGGGAACTCCTTTCGGCATCTGCACGATCGAGAGCAGCGAATCGAGCCCGTTGAGCGTGGTCGCGGGCACGGGCACGCCGAGCACCGGCAGCACGGTCTTGGCGGCGACCATTCCGGGCAGGTGCGCGGCACCGCCGGCGGCCGCAATGATGACCTCGATGCCGCGAGACTCGGCCGACGACGCGTACTCGAACATCCAATCCGGCGTGCGATGCGCCGACACGATCTTCGCCTCATGCGGCACGTCGAGCTCGACGAGTAGATCGATCGCCGGCTGCAGGTGCTTGAGGTCGGACTTGCTGCCCATGATGACGCCGACGCACGGAGCCGTGCGCGCGGCGGAAGAACGTGTGGCCATGGCCGAGGGCGCGAGTGGATGACGCGCGGGAAATATACGCGCCGCCGCCTCTCCGGGCGCGATGTCTAGCGTTTGTCGACGACGACCGTTCCGCCCTTCATGACCCATCTCACGCCATGCAGCACGACGTCGATGTCGGCGAGTGGGTCGCCATCGACGGCGACGATGTCGGCCGCGTAGCCGGGAGCGATGCGGCCGAGCCGCTGCTCCATGCCGAGAATCGCGGCGCCGTTCGTCGTGGCGGTGGCGAGCGCCTGGGCCGGCGTCATGCCGAGCTTCACGAACTCGCCGAGCTCGCGGGTGTTCTGACCGAACATGTTGAACACGGCGTCCGATCCCATACCGATCTTCACACCGGCCTTGAACGCACGGCGCGCCGTCTCGGCGTTCCGTAAGCGGAAGGAGTCGAGCGCAGCGACCTGCGCCGGTGTGTAATGGAATTGCGCCGCGTACTCGGCGTAGTAGCGGTTGTGGTCGATGGTCGGCACGTAGAAGGTGCCTCGCCGGACCATATCGGCGAGCGTCGCGTCGTCGAGGTCGATCGCGTGCTCGAGGGTATTTACGCCGGCGTTCACCGCGTCGCGACCGCCTACCGGTCCGTAGGAATGGATGGCGATGCGCTTGCCTTTGGCGTGCGCCGCGTCGACGGCGGCTTTCATCTCGTCAAAGGTGAAGGTCTCATTGCCGGTGACGTCCGCGCCGCTGCCGCTCGAGCCGTACATCTTGATGTAGTCGGCGCCGGCGTCGACCTGCTGTTGTACTGCGTCAGGGATCTGCGCGATGTTGAATACCCGGCCGCGTTGCGTGCGGGTGGTGTCGACATTCGCGCGTGTGCCAGGGCGCGCCTTCTGCAAGCCGTAGCCCGCGACGAACATCCGCGGTCCGATCCAACCGGCGCGGTTGATGGAATCGCGCAACGCGATGTCGGTGTAGTTGGAGGATCCGAGATCGCGTACCGTGGTGACCCCCGCTTCGAGTGTGTGGAGCGCGTTGATGCGTGCCAGCCTCACGGTTTCCTCGGGACGGCGCGGGGGCTGCCGCCACGGGTCGGTGCGGGACGTCGAATCCCAGTAATACGTCATGTGGGTATGGACGTCGATCAGGCCGGGAATGGCCGTGTACCGCGACAGGTCCACGACCTGCGCGCCGGACGGGAGTGGATCGCTGGATGCGAGCACGCGCGTAACGGTACCGCTGTCGATGACGACGACGCCGTTGCGCACGACGCTCCCGTCGCCGGTGACGACCGCGGCGAAGCGAAGGGCTTTGGTTTGGGCGCGCGCGCCGGAGGCAGCGGTGACCGCGACGAGGACGGCCGCGGCGAGACGATCGAAAAGAGAGCGCATGCCGCCAAAGCTCGCCTCCGGTCGCGGCAAGGGCTAGCGGGAGGGCGCGGTGCCCGGCGCGTATTCGGTCCCCGGCCTCGCCCTCGTCCACCCCGCCGCACAGCTTTCACACCGTGAACTTCACACTTGCTCCGCTCACTCGGTCGCGACCGTTCATCGGTCCGCTGATGTGGGCGCTGTGCGCGTCGATCGCTGGATGCGCATGGCGTCAGCGGCCGGACTTGCCTCCGCCGCCCGCCCGTGCGCCGCTGCTCGACCCGAACAGCGCGTTCTGGCGAACGCAAGCACCGCGACTGTTCGACGCCCGCGTCGAAACGTCGGCCGGAGTTTTTCTGCTCGAGATCCACCGCGACTGGGCGCCGCTCGGCGCCGACCGGTTCTACGATCTCGTCCGCGCCGGCTACTACGACGATTCACGTTTCACGCGCGTCGTCCCCGCGTTCATCGCGCAGTTCGGCGTCGCCGGCGACTCGGCGGTGGCAACGACGTGGTACCACCGCGGATTTCCGGACGACTCGGTGAAAACGAGCAACGTGCGCGGGACGATCGGCTTCGCGATGACGGGTCCCGGGGCGCGCACGACGCAGCTCTACATCAACCTCGTCGACAACGCGCGTCTCGACGCCCAAGGGTTCGCGCCGATCGGCCGCGTCATATCCGGCATGGAGGATGTCGTCGACCGGTTGTACGGCGGTTACGGCGAGACGTCGGGCGGCGGTGTGCGCGCCGGGCACCAGGGGCCGTTGGTGGCCGGCGGCAATGCCTATGTCGACCGCGCGTTCCCTAAGCTCGACCACCTGATTCGAATCACGGTAGTGCACGTCGAGCAGTAGCGCTGGCGCGTCTCACATCTCCGCGGTTGCGCTCCACGCTCCACGCTACTGATACTGGATGTACAACGGCCTAGGCAGGAGCCGCAGCACCTCGAACGGCGTGAGGATCGGGTCGCCCCCTTTGACGTCGTTGTGGAAGAACAGCTTGAACCCCGTGAACTCGACGGGGTGGGCGACGATGTAGTCGCGATACGAATCGAACTTGAGCCACGGCGGACCCCATCCGTCCATGTCCATCACCACCTGGACGCGCGGCGTGGGATGGATGCTCTCGGCGTCGGGCACCATGTCGGCGCGGAAGCGGTGGACGATCAGGATCTTGGGCGGCAGGTGGTTGTCGGCGACGAGCTTGTCGAGAGTTTGAATGGCGTAGTTCACGTCGCTCGCCATCATCTGGCCAACCTTGGCGCTCGGTCGGACGCCCTCGCGCTTGTAGTGCATGTAAAACTCGGGGTCGATGCCGAGATGCACGTTTGGCCGCTGGAGGTATTTGAGCAGCAGCGGCAGCTCTTGCTGAAGCGTGCTGTGGCCGGCTTGAATGTCGATGAACAACAGACCATTCCGGCTCTTCGCCCATTGGTAGGCGCGCTCGATCGTCTGCGGGTTCTCGCGACGGCGCCAACCGCCGTCGGCGCCGGCCGTACCTTGCGCGACGACGGTCACGAGGTGAATCGCGGGGATCACCGGCACCGATGGGTCGGCCTTCTTCCACTCGGCGACCTTGGCGTCAAGCATCGATAGCATCTGCTGTTCGGGATACTCGCCCAGGACGCCCATCTTCTTCGAGTGCGGATTGCCGTAAAAGGCGACGATGCGATGATCGGGCAGCAGCGAACCGGCGAGAGGCGCGGGCCACGCCGGCCAGTGGGCAACGGCGCGCGTGCCGGCGCGAATCGCCGAGTAGTAGGAAACGCTGTCGTGCGCGTTGCGGCCCGGCACCAGATGCGGATGCACGGAGTCGACTTGCAAGAAGGTCGAGGCGCCGTGATGAGTGACCGCTGGTGTCGGCGGCGCGCCGTTGGCGACTTCGCCGTTCGCCGCTGTACTGGATTGCTTGCCGGTCGCGGCTTTGGCGTCGGGCTTGGCGCCGCACGCAGCGAGCGCGGCGCAAGCGGCGGTCAGAGCAATCATGCCTGTTGGAAGGAGGCGCGACCGGGAGCGCGGATTGACTGGGCTCATCTATACAACTCTCTGAATTCGGATCGGTTGGCTCGGTGGTGCGTCGTAATACACCAGACGAAAGGCACCGGCCAGGCCACCGCGCGCACGCGGCTCAGCGCGCCGCAGTTGACGCGAGCTGGAGACGAGCGGGAGGGGAAGCGGGGGAAGCGGGGAACGACAAACGCGCCAGCCGACGACCCGAGCGGTCGCACTCTGCTAGCGCGTCTGGAAGCTCCCCGAGTAGGACTCGAACCTACGACCCGGCGATTAACAGTCGCCTGCTCTACCAACTGAGCTATCGGGGATCAGTCGCTATAAGCTAGTAGCGCCGGCGTCCAAGTCAACCGAGCGTCGAGGCCGTTCAAGCCCAAGCGGCAGAGGGACTTAAACGGCCCCCGGCGCCGGCGCGCGAAGCCGACTTCGCCGGGTGCGCAGCATCGTACTCGGAGAAGCCGGGCAGCACCGTGCGGAGCCAACGCCCCGTGTGCGACGCCTCCACCCGCGCGATTTCCTCCGGCCGGCCGACGGCGACGATCTCCCCGCCGCGGTCGCCTGCTTCCGGTCCGAGATCGATCACCCAGTCGGCGAGCTTGATGACGTCGAGGTTGTGCTCGATGAGCACGAGGGTGTGGCCGGCGTCGACGAGCCGGTCGAACACCTGGGCGAGCTTGCGAATGTCGTCGAGGTGGAGACCGGTCGTCGGCTCGTCCATGACGTAGAGCTTTTTTCCGCTCTTCTTGGCGCCGAAGACGAGCTCCCGTCCGACCTTGAGGCGCTGCGCTTCGCCGCCGGATAGCGTCGTCGCCGGCTGTCCGAGGCGGAGATAGCCGAGTCCCACCTGCTGCAACTGCCAGAGCGCCTGTCCGAGCTTCTCCTCGCGCGGAAAGAAGCGGATCGCCTCGTCGATCGTGAGCTCGAGCACGTCGTAGATGTTCTTGCCGTTGACGCGCACGTCGAGCACGGCCGGCTTGAAGCGCTTGCCGCCGCAGTCGTCGCAGGGGACGAAGACGTCGGCCATGAACACCATCTCGACCTCGAGATACCCGGCGCCCTCGCAGGTCTCGCAGCGGCCACCGGCGACGTTGAAGCTGAAGGTGCCCGCCGTATAGCGTCGCTCCCGGGCGAGCGGCGCATCGGCGAAGATTCGCCGTATCTCGTCGAACGCTTTCACGTAGGTGACCGGGTTCGAGCGCGGCGACTTGCCGATCGGGCTCTGGTCGATGCCGACGACGTCGTCGATGGCGTCGGCCCCGGTGAGCGCGTCGTACTCGCCGACGGCTTCGCCGAGGTGCTGTTTAGCGCCGTGCTCGCCGTGCAGGCGGGTCTCGAGGGCGCGGAGGAGTACGTCGTGTATGAGAGTGCTCTTGCCAGATCCGGAAACGCCGGTGACCGCCGTGACCGCGCCGAGCGGAATCTTGATGTCCACGCCCTTGAGGTTGTGCTCGCGCGCCCCGGTAAGGGTGATCCATCGCGGACCCAGACGCCGGCGCTCCGCCGGCACCGGGATCTGCTTTTTCCCCGTGAGATACGCCCCCGTGAGCGGGCTCTCGGCCACGCGCGAGATCGGGCCGTTGAACACGAGCTGGCCCCCCTTCTCGCCGCTGGCCGGCCCGAGCTCCACCATGTGGTCGGCGGCGCGAATCGCCTCCGGGTCGTGCTCAACGACGAGTACGGTGTTGCCGGTGTCGCGCAGCCGGTGGAGCAGGCGGAGCAGCCGCTCCATGTCGCGCGAGTGGAGGCCGATTGACGGCTCGTCGAGCACGTAGAGTGTGTCGACGAGCTGAGAGCCGAGCGAGTTGGCGAGACCGATGCGCTGCGCTTCGCCGCCGGAGAGCGTGCGCGTGGCGCGGTGCATCGTCAGGTAGTTCAGCCCGACGTCACAGAGGAACTGGACCCGGTCGCGCGCCTCCTTGAGGATGTGCGCCGCCACGTGCCGATCGAAGGGGACCAGGTCGAGCGCCTCGAGCCAGGCAAGCAGGCGGTCCACCGGCAGCTCGCAGATGTCGGCGATGGTCTCGCCGCCGACGCGCACGTTGAGCGCCTCGGGCTGGAGCTTGCTGCCGTGGCAGGCCGGGCACTCGCGGGCCGTCTGGTACTGCCGCAAAAAGACGCGAATGTACTGTTTGTACTTTTTCTCCTCGAGGTCGATGAGAAACGGGAGGATGCCCTTGTAGCCGCGCACCTTTGCCGTGAGGAGCTTCTGCCGCGCCGCGGCCGGGAGCTTCTGCCAGGGCGTGTCGAACGAGATGCTTTCGCGCTTGGCGAATTCGGCGAGGGCTCGCCGCTTGTTGTCGTAGCGCGGCTTCGTCCACGGGTCGATGGCGCCGTCGCGCAGCGTGCGCGACGGATACGGCACGATGAGCGATTCATCGTACTCGAGCGTGGCGCCGAACCCGTTGCACCGTTGGCAGGCGCCGCGGGGGCTGTTGAACGAGAAGAGCTGCGGCGTCGGCAGAGGAGCGCGGGTGCCGTCGTTGGCGCACTCGTACCGCTCGGTGAAGCGCAGTTGGGTGACTGGCTTCGGCGTGAGCGGCGTGCGCACCGCTTCCGTGAACAGCACGATGCAGTCGCCGTCGCCCTCGCGGAATGCGGTGCCCAGCGCATCGGCGACTCGGCCGCGCGCGTCGTCGGCAACCGCGAGGCGATCCACGATCACCAGCAGCTGCTTGGCGAAGGTGACATCGACGGCAGCGGTGGTCGCGAGCTCCTCGAGGTGCATCACCGCGCCGTCCACCGCAACGCGAACGAAGCCCTGAGCGCGAAGATTTTCCACGACGACCTCGTGCGTCACCTGGTCGGAGAGGACGAGCGGAAAGGCAATGTAGAAGCGCGTGCCAGGCGGCAGGCCGAGCAGCGTGTCGGCGGCCGACTGCACGGTGTCGGGCCGCATCTCGCGACCGCACAGCGGGCAAAAGGTATGGCCGACGCGCGCCCACAAGAGACGCAGGTAGTCGTAGATCTCGGTCGCCGTGCCAACAGTCGAACGCGAAGTCTTGGTTGGATTCTTCTGCTCGATCGCCACGGCTGGCGACAGCCCGTCGATCGAGTCGACGTCGGGCTTCTCCATGCGCTCGAGGAACTGCCGCGCGTATGCCGACAGAGACTCCACGTAGCGCCGCTGGCCCTCGGCGTAGATCGTGTCGAACGCCAGCGAGGACTTACCCGATCCGGACGGTCCGGTGATGACCGTGAAGGCGCGGCGCGGAATCTCGAGGTCGAATCCCTTGAGGTTGTGCTGCCGCGCGCCGCGAACCCGGATGAAGACCTTCATCGGGCGGAATTTAGCGGACGGCGCTGCCCGAAGAAATGGCGAAGATGACGTGACGAGCGCGGCGACCACGACCTCACTTCCTCCGTCTAAGGACCCGTCCGATCCCCAGAAGGATGACGGCGCCAAAGGTCGCGATGCCAACCGATCGAAGATCGAGGGCGCCCGCGGCGATGCGACCCCAGCCAAGCCGGGTTCCGATCAGGCCGCCGATGAACGCGCCAACGATGCCAAGAAAGACCGTGAAGATGCAGCCCGCCGGATCGCGGCCCGGCATGATGAACTTGGCCAGCGAGCCGGCGATGAGGCCGAGCAGAACCCAAAAAAGCCATAGCGGCATCCGAGAAGAATAGTCGGAGCCGCTATGGCCGAAGTCAGGTGCTCGTTCGATCGTATCGCGAGGCGGTGCCTCGCGAGCGTTACAGCGTCGTGGTCGTGCGACGCGACCGAGTCGTGGCCCGGTAAATCCACAGCAGAATCAGCGCACCCACGATGGCCAACAGGATGCTCCACAGGGAGAATCCGTTCAGCCCGGAACCGGTGATCATGTTGCCAAGGAATCCGCCAAGGAAGGCGCCGACGATTCCAATCAGGATCGTCACGATAATTCCACCCGGGTCGGGTCCTGGCATGAGCGCCTTGGCGATCGCACCCGCGATCAAGCCGAGGACGATCCACGCGACTATACCCATAGCATCGCCTCCGATGAGGGTCAGAAGTCGGCATTCGCCGACAGACGTCGGCATTCGCTAACGCAACCGATGTACCAGCCCCGGCAGAATCCATCGGTTCCTGGTTGAGCCCGTCGAGCGCGCCGAGCGACGCTGATACCTTTGTTTGATGAACGAAGAGGATATCGTCGGCAAAGTGTACGACGCGCGCCTGGTGCGCCGACTCCTCGTATACGTTCGTCCTTACGGCTGGCTCGTCGCATCGGCGCTCGGCTGCCTGATGCTCGATGGTCTGCTACAGCTCGTCGGCCCGCTGATGACTCAACGGGTGATCGACGTAGCGCTCCCCGGGCGCGACGTGCCGCTCGTTTGGTGGAGCGCGATCATCTTTGCCGGGTCGCTAGTCCTTGATTTCGGCTGCCAGTACGGCGAGACGATCCTCACCAGCTTGCTCGGGCAGCGCGTGATGCGCGACCTGCGCCGCGACATCTTCGGCCACGTCCAGCGCCTGCCGGTGGTGTTCTTCGATCGCAACCCGGTGGGCCGGCTCGTCACCCGCGTGACGACGGACGTCGAGGCGCTCAACGAACTATTCACCGCCGGTGTGGTCGCGGGATTGGGCGACCTGTTCACCCTCCTCGCGATCAGCGTCGTCATGATCGCGATCGACTGGCGGCTGGCACTGGCGTCGTTCGGCGTCATTCCGTTCGTGTATTGGGCGTCGTACGTGTTCCGGGCCAAAGTTCGCACGTCATATCGCGACATCCGAACCCGCATCGCGCGCATCAACGCGTATTTGCAGGAGCGCATCTCCGGGATGCGCATCGTGCAGCTGTTTGGCAAGGAGTCGTCCGAAGCGGCGCGGTTCGAGGAGCTCAACCGCGCGCACCTCGACGCCAATCTCGCCTCGATCACGTACTACGCCCTGTACTTTCCAGCGATCGAGATCCTGACGACGATCGCGCTGGCGAGCCTCATCGTCGCCGCGGCCCATCGGGCCGAGATTGGCGCGCTTACGGTCGGCACGGTGGCGGCCTTCCTGCAGCTCGTCCGCCGCTTTTTCCAGCCGCTGCAAGATCTTTCGGACAAGTTCAACACACTCCAACAGGCCATGGCCGCGTCGGAGCGGGTGTTCCGTCTCCTCGACACCGAGGCCGCCGACACCGGCGGTGTGCCGGCGTCCACTCGCCAGGCGCCCGCGCGCCGGCCGCGCGGAGTCACGGTTGAATTTCGCGACGTGTGGTTCGCATACGATCTTGGCCACGTCGCACGCGAGGGCAGCCAGCCCGCGTCGCCGGAATGGGTGCTCAAGGGCGTGAGCTTTAAAGTCGAGCCTGGGCGAACGTTGGCGCTCGTCGGCCACACCGGCGCCGGCAAGACGACGATCATCAATTTGTTACTTCGGTTTTATGATCCGCAGCGCGGCAGTATTCTCGTGGACGGCGTGGACGTCAGGGAGGTCCCGCTGCCCGATCTGCGCGCGCTGATCGGGTACGTCCAGCAGGACATCTTCCTCTTCGCCGGCGACGTGTTGACGAACATTCGGCTGTCCAACCCGATCTCGGAGAACGACGTCACCGCGGCGGCGGCGCGTGTCGGCGCCGACCGCGTCATTAGGCGGTTGCCGCACGGGTACGCGCAGGTGCTCGGCGAGCGCGGGGCGTCGATCAGTGTCGGCGAGCGGCAGCTACTCTCGTTCGCGCGCGCCATCGCCGCCGATCCGGCGCTGTTGATCCTCGACGAGGCGACGAGCGCGGTCGATAGCGAGATCGAGGCGGAGATCCAGCGCGCGCTGTCGGAGTTGATGCGCGGGCGAACCACGATCGCGATTGCCCACCGATTGAGTACAATCGTGGACGCCGACGAGATCCTCGTGCTGCACCACGGACAGGTTCGCGAGCGCGGAACGCACCGCGAGCTCATGGCGAAACGCGGTCTGTACGATCGGCTCTACCGGTTGCAGGCCGGTGCTTTGCGCGATGCGTTGGCCGCCGGTTCGGAGACTGAAGGCGCTGACGCGCGCGCGGCGCTGCAAGCGGGCGCATGACGCTTGCCAGCCGCGGGGCCTTTGGGGTAGTTTCTGCCGGAGTGCCCCGATCCTTCGACGCCGGCGCCGCGGGTCCCGCCTGCGCCGCGTCCCCCGAGCTCGAACGCTGCGCCGAGCGCATCGACATGCCGGTCATCAAGATGAACGATCAGCAGTTTTCGCTGCGACGGGGGCCAAACCGACTCGGCGGCGGCGCCGACGCCGACGTCTGCATTGACGTCGACGATGCGCTCGGCGTTCAAGCCATCGTCGACGTGGCGGGGGACGACGCGGCGGTGATCCGTCGCGCCGAGGGCGCCAGCCGGCCGATCGTGCGCGTGAACGGCATCCCGCTCGTCGATCCCACGCCGCTCATGCACGGCGACAAGGTGGAGATCGCCGGCACGGAGTTGCTCTACGCGGAAGACGCCAAGGTCGGCGCCACGCAATACGTCTCCGCCGCGGCGATCGCGGCGATGGCGCACCGCCGGCCCGGGTCCGGCCGCGCGACGACCGCCACCGGCGGCCGCCTCGTGTCGCTCGTCGATGGCAAGGAGTACGTGATCACGGAGAGCGGCGTTCTTCTTGGCCGCGACCCCGGCGCCGATGTGGTCGTGGCACAGAACGACGTCTCACGTAGGCACGCCGAAGTGATGCCGGTCGAAACCGGCTACATCATCCGCGATCTGAGTGCGAATGGCGTGCTCGTGAACGGCGCGCGTGTCGATCGTACC
The DNA here is from genome assembly GCA_044449465.1 of Gemmatimonadales bacterium. Lineage (GTDB taxonomy): Bacteria > Gemmatimonadota > Gemmatimonadetes > Gemmatimonadales > Gemmatimonadaceae > JAQBQB01. The sequence continues at coordinate 16,074 of JBIOHX010000030.1, forward strand.
CAGCTCCTCGCCCGATCGGACGTGATCCGGATCGGCAGCGAGGAATTCCGCTTTTACGCGGATGTCGCCTCCGCACCGGCGGAGGCTGCCGCTGTACCCGCGGCGGATCATCCGCGCGCCGATGCGCTCGAGCCGACCGCGGCCGCACCAATCGCGGCTTCGGCCCCAGCCACGGCCTCGGCGCTGACCGAGCCGGCGCGGCCGGCCGAAGCGCGGCCTGCGCTGGCGACCCTCGAGGTCATCAATGAAGGACCGTCGAATGGCCGCCGCCACGAGGTATGCGTTCCGCTCGCCCACGTCGGCCGCGGCGCGCACAACGACGTGATCATCGCGGACGACAGCGTCTCAGACACGCACGCCAAGCTTCAGCGACGCGACGATGGATGGTACGTCATCGACCTCGGCTCGACCAACGGCACTTATGTCGGCGGTCAGCGCTTGATCAGCGAGCGGCGCTTGGATGGCTCCCCCGATGTGCGCTTCGGCGGCGTCAAGACCATCTTTCGCGCGTCGGATCGCCCGACGGATGCGGGCACCGGTACGCGAGCGATCGCGGGGGTCGACCGCTCGAAGCTCAAGCCGGCCGCGCATACGGGCACACGGGCACCGGCCGGCGGCTCTGCTCGACTTCCAGGGTGGTTGTGGACCATCGTGCTGCTCGCCGTCGCGGCGGCGGTCGTTCTCTTTTTGATGAATCGCTAATGGTGCGACTGCTTTACGCCGCTCGGACCGACGTCGGCATGATCCGCTCGGGCAATGAGGACCACTACGCGGTCAACGCGACGACCGATCGCGGGCTGTTCATCGTCGCCGACGGGATGGGGGGCCATGCCGCGGGCGAAGTGGCGAGTGAGATGGCCGTCCAGATCGTCGAGCTCGAGCTGCAGGGCGCGGCCGGGGACCTGGGGAACCAGTCGGCGGGCGAGAAAGTGGCCGCGGCGCTGCGGAAGGCGAACCGCAACATCCACGATCGCACGATGACCGAGGTCGACAAGCAGGGAATGGGGACCACGGCGTCGGTGCTGCTCGTGTCGCCGGCGGGCTATCTAATCGGCCAGGTCGGCGACTCGCGCGTGTATCTGCTACGCGACGGCGCGTTGCACCAGCTCACGAAAGACCACTCCTACGTGCAGGAGCAGGTCGACGCCGGATTCCTGACACCGGAGCAGGCGCGCTACCACCCGTACAGCAACGTCATCACGCGGTGCGTGGGCGCCAGTCCTGATGTGGAGCCCGACATTTATCGCGGTGAAGTGCGCGCCGGCGATCTGTTCCTCGTCGCCAGCGATGGCCTCACCGGCATGGTCGACGACCGGCGACTGCAGGCCCTGCTCATGTCGCGCACCGAGCCGGAGCGGAAGGTCCATCTGCTCATTGCTGAGGCGAACGGACGGGGTGGACTGGACAACATTACGGCGATCGTGGTTCAGGTCACGCCGGATGTCGAGGGGTCGACGGTCCGGACCCAGGAGTTTCCGCCGTCGCGGTGAGCGGGGCGAGCTGCTGACGCCCCGCGGCGGCGCGCAGCGTTTGTGCCGTCCGGGGCGTTGCACGTCTAGCGGGTTCCGCGGCCGGCCTGTAGTGTGTCGCGAACCGCCCACCCAGTCATCCATCCTCCGTCTCCTGTCGGGAGAGTCTCCGCATGTCCGCCACGCCCGTTGCGATTCGATCGCTTCGCGCCACCGCCGCGGCCCTCGTGCTCGGCGTGCTTCCATTCACGTCTCTCGTCGCGCAGCAAGAGCATGCGAACCGCGCGAACTGGGAGCTCGCCGACAAATTCTCGCCGGCTAGTCTGCGGCCGCGCATTTACACGAGCGCGGTCAACCCGCACTGGCTCGGCCAGAGCGATTCGCTGTGCTACGACTGGAAGGACCACAACGGCTCGACATTCTTTCTCGTCGTGCCGACGAGCAAGACGAAGAAGCCGCTGTTCGACCAAGGGAAGGTCGCGGCGCAGCTGTCGGAGCTCAGCCATCACGCGCACGATCCGCAGAATTTGCCGTTCACGTCGATCACTTTCTCGAAGGATCGAAAGACGTTCACCTTCAGCGCCGACAGCTCGCGGTGGGAGTGGGACGTCGCCACCGAAGCGCTCAAGCGCTTGGGGCCAGCGGCTGGGGCCGCCGGCGCCGGCCGGGGCGGCCGTGGTGGTCGAGGAGGGGTGGCAGGCGCGCCGGCAACTCCGCCTGAC
>JBIOHX010000031.1:0-18211 GCA_044449465.1 Gemmatimonadales bacterium
ACTCGAGCGCGCGAGCCTCGCCGCGATCTGTCTTTCTTTCGCGCTCGCCGGCACCGCAGTCGCGCAAGCCGCCGCGCAGGCCGCCGCGCAGGCCGCGCGCCCGCTTGCCGCATCGCGCCGCGAGGTCCGCGCCGAGCTCGCGACCACGCTGCTCAACGCCAACCGCTTCGCTGAGGCGGCAGCGGAATATCGCCGACTCCTCGCCGGCGATCCCGGCAACCGCGGCTACCGGCTCGGGCTCGCGCGCGCGCTGGCCTGGGGCGACCACCCGCGCGAAGCGGAACGCGAGCTGCTCGTCGCGCGCGACCGGCAGAATGCCGCCGTCGTCGACCCGCTCCTCCGCTCGGTGCGTTCGGCGCTCGATCCGACCGCCAACGAGGCCGCCGCCTGGATTCGTGAATCGCCGGGCTACCTGCCGTATCGCCTCGCGTTCGCTCGCGCATTGGCTCGCGAAGACCCTCGCCGCGCCATCGCGCAGTTCGACACGCTGCGGCTGGCCGCGCTGGCCGGCAATGCGGAGGCCCCGCCCATGCCTACGCTCGTCCGCGAAGAGGCCGACGCGTATGTCGCGGCCGGCGCGCGCTCCTCGGCGATCGCGCTCCTTGGCGTCGGCCTCGATCAAACACCCGCCGACACCGGCCTCAGGCGCGCGCTCGCTGGCGCCCTCTCCGACGCCGGATCGTTCGAGGCCGCGCGCGCGGCGTACGATACGCTCATCGCTGCCGCGCCCACGGCGTCGGCCTACGTCGGGCGCGCCAACGTGGCGCTCGCGCTTCACGACACGGCCGCCGCGCAAGCCGATCTCTCGCGATCGATCGCCGTCGCCCCGAACTACGACGGCTACTACCTGCTCGGATCGCTCGCGCGCGACCGAGAGGATTTTGTGAACTCGCGTCTGCTCTATGACGCGGCCCGCCGCATCGCACCTGACGCGTCGAGCCGGCGCGATGTCGCCGCCGCCGCCGCCGAGCTGGCGCGGGAGCAACGGCCGGTCTTGGCGTTCACGCCCGACGCGGTCGGCGATCCCGGCTGGCGCGCGACCAGTCAATCGGCCGCCGACAACTCGGGCGTCTCGTTCCTTTCCATCGACGCGAGCCGAAGCGACGCGTTGAGCGATGGCTTCACGTCCGATGTCGACGTGGGCGTGCAGCGCATCGCGCAGCGTGGCGGAGTCGGTGCTCTCGCCGCGACCGGGACCTCCGCGGCGATCGGTCTCGCGCGCCAGGCTGTCTCCGGACGCGCCATGCTCGATGCCGCCGTGCACGTCGGGTTCGTCGCCCATCCGGGTCTCGCGACCTTCGGCCGCGGGTCGGTCACGCTCGCCGGCTGGCTCGACGCCTGGGACCTCGCGCTCGATCTGTCGCGCGAGCCAGCGTACGAATCGCTGTTCACACCCGCGGTGCTATCGCGACCCGGCGGCGACACGCCCGCGCTCGTCGCGAAGACGACGACCTTTTCGACCGGCGGGCCGCTCGGCCCGATCGACGCTGCGGCAGATTGGACGCGAACGTGGCTGAGCGATGCGAATATGGGCGAGTCGTTCGACGCCTACGCGCGCCTGCCTTTGAGCGGCGCGTCTCCCCATCTGTTCGCGGTCTATCAGGGAAGCGTCGTGTCGTACGCGGCGCCGACGACCCTGTACTGGGATCCCGTGCACTACGTGTCGAACGCCATTGGACCCGAGTTCGCGACGCGTCACCTGCGTGGATTCTCGCTGGCGGCTCGTGTGCTCGCGGGATACGCCACCGACGCCGAACGTGATACCACGGCCATCGTTGGTGCAGCCAACCCGAGGCGGCCAACCCCGCCTCGCGTCGAACGGCAGCTCATCCGACGTTCGGCCGTTCAGCTCTCGACCGGCGGTGAGGCCAGCTTTCGCGCGGCCTGGTGGGAAGGCGCGGTCGACGCGGCCTATGGTCGCGCCCGGGCCGGCGGATACCAACGCATGAGCCTCACCGTCACTCTCCGCGTGCTGCGGTAACCGGGCACATGGCGAGCTTCGATTCCGTGCGCTTCGCCGCCGACCCCAGCACGGTCGCGCTGCAGATCGGCATTGCCTTCGTGCTCACCTTTCTGCTGGTCCTCGTACTGCGCTATGTGGTGTTGCTCTGGCTCGGCTACCTGCACCACGTCGAGAATCACGCGCGGACCATGGAGCATGCGGCGACGCCTCGCGTGGCGATCATCGTCCCCGTGTACAACGAAGAGGCGGTGATCGGTGCTGCCATCCAGAGCTTGCTCGCGCTCGACTATCCCGCCTTCGACGTGCTCGTCGTCGACGACGGATCGACCGACCGCACACTCGAGCGCGCGTCCGCACTGGCGGGCAGCTACGGCCGCGCGAGCGTGCGCGTCCTGCACAAATCGAACGGCGGCAAGGCGAGCGCGTTGAACGCGGGGATCGCCGCCGCGTGTGCCCCATTCGTGCTGTGCATGGACGGCGACTCGCGGCTGGCGCCGGCCACGGTGCGCCACGCGATGCGTCACTTCGTCGATCCGCGTGTCGGCGCGGTCGCCGGCAACGTGAAGGTCGTCAATCGCGTCAACGCCTGGACCCGGCTTCAGGCACTCGAGTACATCGAGGGACTCAACATGGCGCGGCGCGCGCAGGGCTTCCTGCATGCCGTGAATATCATCCCCGGCCCGATCGGCGTCTTCCGCCGCGACCTGCTCGTCGGCCTCGGCGGCTACCACGACGACACCTTCGCCGAAGATGCGGACATCACCGTGCGCATTCTCACGGCGGGCTGGCACATCGTCTACGAAGACCGCGCCGTCGCCTTTACCGAAGCGCCCGAGCGCTACCTCGATCTCGTGAAGCAGCGGTACCGTTGGACGCGCGGCATCTTGCAGACGCTGCGAAAGCACACCTGGTCGGTGGCTACGCTCCAGCACGGCGGCGCCGCAAGGCTGTCGCTCGCGTCGATGGCCTTCGAGGCGCTGGTGTGGCCGGTGATGAACGTCCTCGGCAATTCGTTATTCACGCTCGCCGCGTTGTCGGCAGGCGCGGCGGCCGGCGTGTTCTACTGGTGGATGCTGCTCACCATGCTCGACGTCGCGGCGGCGCTGCACACCGTGGGTATGGAGGAGGAGGATTTGCGGCTCGTCCCCTACGCGGTCGTGTATCGCTTCGTGTTCATCGTCATGATCGACGTCGCCAAGCTGTTCGCCATCGTCGAAGAGCTGGCGCGCATCGACATGACGTGGGGCAAGCTCGAGCGGGCGGGGCGCCTCTGACATGAAGCTCGACACGCTCCTGTCGACGATCATCCTCGTGTCGTTCCTCGTCACGATTCTGATGGCGATTGCCAGCTACGCGGCGTACAAGTTGCGCGAGAGCCGCCGGCCGCACGCCGAGCCGGCGACCGACGGCCTGCCCCTGTTCTTCGAGCGCATCCTCGCCGAACCGCCGGATGGCGCGAGCGACGAGTCATGAGGCCGATGCTGAAGACTCGGCGATTCGCGTTTCCTCTCCTGGCCTTCCGGAGTTCCGCCCTTGCCTGCGGGCTGCTCGCCGCGGCGGTGTTAGGCGTGTCGGTGATTCTCACGCGGCGAAATGCCGACGCAGTCACGGCGCCGCGCGTCAAGCGCTTCTCGGGCTCCGTCGTCGTGCAGGGCCTGCCGTCGCTGCTCGAATCACCCCGCCTCGCGCAGCCAGTGTCCGTCGACATCCTGCGCGACGACGAGTCGGCTCGCTTTTACGATTCGCCGGCGACGCTCGACTCGATCATCGATACGTGGCGCCGCGCGCTCGTCGCATCCGGTGCGGACGTGCGAGTCGTCGCCCCGCAGAACATCGGCAGCCGGCGCGCGCGCGTGCTCGTCATCCCGTCCTCCCCGTGCCTCACCATCGCGTCGCGACAGGCGATCGAATCGGCGGCCGACGACGGCCGCGGGTTGATCTTTACCGGACTGACCGGCAATCGCGACATCGGCTGCCGGCTCATCGGCTACGGCTTCATTGTCACCGCCACCGGAGCCGCGCGCGCCGACGTGCTCGGCTCGCGGCCGATGGTATATGTCGCCTTCCCCGCCGGCAGTCCGCTCGCCGACGGCATTCCGCCCGGCGCGCGGCTCGAGCTCAACCCCGGCCAGCAGGTCGCGCTCCGCGGATCATCGCGCGACGCGTTCTATAGCGACTATTCGCTGATGCCAGCGCCGGCCGACCGACAGCCGCTGCTCGACGCCGCCGTATCTCGCTCGACGCTCGGCAGAGCACGAGTGGTGTACTGGGGTTTCGAGCTCCGCGACGTCGCGTCGCGGCCGTGGAGCGTCGAGATAGCGCGTCTGCTCGTGCGCAACTCCGTCGAATGGGCTGCGGGCGAGCCGACCGCGACACTCGAGGCGTGGCCCAAGGGGCGGCGCGCCGCGGCGGCGATCGCACAGGACGTGGAAGATGAGTTCGGGAACGCGGCCTTCGCGCTCGATTCGTTGAACGCCGCGCACATCCCAGGCACCTATTTCCTCACGACGCGCCTGGCGATGCCGTATTCGCGGCTGTCGCGCGCGCTCGCGGCCGAGGGCGAGGCCGGATCGCACACCCGGAATCACTGGGTGCTCGGCGGCAATCCGGCTGACGCGCAGCGGCAACGCCTCGCCGAATCGCAGCAGGATCTGACCGGCATCCTGGGCCACGCGACGCGCGGCCTCCGTCCACCCGAGGAGCAGTTCGACGTCTCGACGCTCGCCGCTTGGGCCGCCGAGGGTGGCACGTATGTATTTGGTGCGAACGACCAGCGATCGGCGTCGCCCGAGCTGCTCGCCGTCGGCGCCGACACCGTCGTCCTCATCGGACGATTCGGCAGCGACGACTTCGCCGCCGTCGGCCAACATCGCTCCGACCCGCGAGCGGCGCTCGGGGTGTTCCTCGGCGACTTCGAACAGACGCGCGCGCTCGGCGGTGCGTACGTGTTGAGCTACCACTCGCAGGTGCTTGCCCGTCCCGAGTGGGTGCCCGTGCTCGCGCAGGCGGCGCGCGCGATCGCGAGCGACACCACGGTGTGGTGCACGACGACGGGCAACATCGCGGACTGGTGGCGCGCCCGCGCCGCCGTGACCGCGCGCGTCGACACCTCCTCGCGCAACCGAGTCCTGGTGACAGTGCACAACACCGGACCAGGCGCGATCAAGAACCTGGTGGTGCACGTTCGCGACGTCACGACCCGAGCTCCCGCGCTGTCCGACGCGCGACTGCTGCCCGCACCGGCCGGCGAGCTGCGGCTGCTGGTGCCGTCACTGATGGCCCGCGCGACGAGAACGTACACGGTAGCCTACGCCGTGCCGACGGCCCCGCAGCGGCGCACCCGGCATGCCAGCCGTCGCGCGCCGCGCGAGCACTGGAGCTGGCGGCGGCTCTTCCCCTGGCTGCGTTAGTCGAGTTGCGCACTGCCGCGCTAGCGATGAAGCGAGGCGCGGCGGCGCCGGGATCGAACGATCCGGCCGCCGGGTTCGTAGTGGATGTGTTTGGCAGACTCGGCGATTTTGGACAATTGCCGGCGCAACTTCATTTCCCTACATCCCGAAGCCATGACTCACCGCATGATCCGCCGATCGACCCTCATTCTCACCGCCGCCGCGATAACCCTCGTCACGGCTGCCTGCCACAAGACCGGCACGATGAACACGGCGGCGAAGCCCGCCAACGGTCTCCCCGCCGGCGTCACCGCGATGATGGTGGCGCAGGGCGACTCCCTCTTCCACGCACGCAGTTGCCGCAATTGCCACGGCATGGACGCCAAGGGCGCCCGCGGCGGCCCCGATCTGACGAGCGGTGACTACATGCACGTCAGCGGCAGCTATGACGATTTCGTGAAGATCATCACGTCGGGCATCCCGCGCGAGGAGATCAAGGACACGACGCACCACAACCCCATGCCGGCGCGCGGCGGCGCACGTCCCGCACCGTTGACGGACGATCAGATCCGCGACGTGGCCGCGTACGTGTATTCGCTGAGTCGCAAGTAGCAGCGGCCCACCGCGTCGCTCCTATTCGTACCGCGAGCTGCTTCGCGCCCTACGCCTTTGACCTACGCCGCACAGTACCGATTGAACGCGTTCACCAAATCGTGCGCGATCTCGTCGGCCGGCCGGCCTTCGATCTGCCAGCGCTCGAGCATGAACACGAGCTGCCCGTCCTTGAGCAGCCCGATCTGCGGCGACGAGGGCGGGTATCCGGTGAAGTAGCTCCGTGCCCGCTCCGTCGCCTCGGCGTCCTGACCGGCAAACACGGTCGTCAAACGGCCGGGCTTGATCGGATTCTGCAGCGCGATCGCCACGGCCGGCCTCGCCATGCGCGCCGAGCAGCCGCAGACCGAGTTCACGACGACGAGCGCGGTGCCTGTGCCCTGCTCGAGCTCCTGATCGACCTCGTCGGCGGTTCGAAGCTCCTTCACACCGAGCCGCGTGAGCTCTTGGCGCATTGGGGTCACGAGCCGTTCGTCGTACATCTGTTGGGGAAGACGCATTTGCTTGAATGCCCGCTATCAAACGTGAATGGGTGTGGTGTCGAGTTGCCGCCGAAGCGCGGCTCGCCGGAGCCGGCCTATTCGTCGCGCACGAGGGCGAGAATCGCACCCTGCGGTACCACGAGATATCGCTCCCCCTCGAAGGTGATTTCGACCGCCGCCTTACGGAAAAACAGCGCGTAGTCGCCGGTGCGCGCCTGCATCGGCAGGAAACGCGTCTCCCGCGACGGCGCGTGCCAGGGCTCGTCCGTGAACGAGTCCGGGCTCGGCATCGGCAGCCCCGGTCCCGTGGCGACGATCGTTCCACCCTGGACTGCCTGATTGTCGATCGCCGTCGGCGGAAGATAGAGCCCGACGTTCGTCCGCTCCTCGCCCTCCTCCACCCGCACGAGGACGCGGTCGCCGACGACGATGAGCTCTTTGTCATGCTTGATCATGCGCTTCCGCCTGCTCGAGCTACGAGCGGTTATTGGTCACCCCGGGCTTCCGAAACATACGGATCGCCAGAGCCAGCTGGGAGCGGGACAGCCTTCGTCGCGGTGAATGGACGACTCAACCGGAACGCGGGATAGCTCACGACGAGGATCCCGAGCGCCGCCAGGCTGTTCCGTCGATCGCCGACCACCGCGCTCGCCAAGAAGCCCAGCGACCCGACAAGCACGAATCCCGTCGTCCATGGGTGCCCGACGGCCCGGTAAGGCCGCGCCGCTTCCGGTTCGCGGCGGCGCAGCGTGAACACGGCGAAGAACGACAGCGTATAATCGGCCACGAAGAAAAAGGCCGCGATCGCGATGATCGTTTGGAACGTCCCAGTCGCGAGAAACGCGAGCGCCACAAGTCCGCTCAGCGCCATCGACACGGTCGGCGTCCAACCGGAGCTCACCCGGGTCGCCGCGGGAATACCCAATCCATCGCGGCTCACCGAGTGAAGCGTACGCGACGCAATGAGCAAACACGCATTCACCGCGCTCGGCAGCGATACGATGACCAGGAGGCGGACGATCAGCTCGCCGCGCCCGCCGAAGATCGCGCTCGCCACCGTCGCCGCGGCGAGCGGCGCGCCGGCCAGGGCCGACGTCGGCAGCGCCCGCACGAACGCGATGTTGACGAGCAGGTAGATCGCCGCGACGAGCGCGAGGCCGTAGAACATCGACCGCGGGATCTGCCGGCCCGGATCATCGAGCTCTTCGGAGAAATAGACGGGAGCCGACCATCCGTCGTAAGTGTAGATCACCGCCTGCGCCGCGAGCATCAGCGCCGCGAATCCCGTCGCCGCGCGCGGAATCGACCCCGCTGCCGCGGCTACGTGCGCACGGGCGCCAAACGCGAAACAGGCGACGACCAGCGCGATCAGCGCCAGGGCTTTGACCAGGCTGGTGAGCTGCTGCGCGCGGTCGCCGGTTCTGGTACCCCGCAGCAGCAGCAGCGTGAACACTGCGGTCACCGCCATGGCGATCGGCGCCGCGTCGTGCGATGACAGCGATGCCACCACCGCCGCGGATTCGCCGATGACGATTGCGATCGCGGCCGTGGCGGCGCAGGTCGAGATCCAATCCATCCACCCCACCACGAAGCCCGCGTATTGGCCGAACGCGTGGCGCGCAAATACGTACTGTCCCCCGCTCCGCGGCAGCATCGTCCCCAGCTCGGCGAGCGCGTTTGCGCCGAGCAGCGCATACAATCCGCCGACCACCCAGATCCCGACGAACAGCCATGGCTTCGGCAGGAGCGCCGCGATGTCACCCGGCGTACGCAGAATGCCGGCTCCGATCGAGTTGCCGAGCGTCACGGCCAGGCCGAACGACAGGCCAAGGATTCTCAGAAGCGACGATGGGCGGGCCCCGCGGAATCATGGGCCCGCCCATCGTCACCACGCTAGAGCTCGCCTCCTAGGCCGCGGCACTCATTGGCAGGTCAGACGCCCAAAGGGAAGCGGCAGCGTGCAATTCTGCGTCGCGGCATCGTGCGTGATCACGACCTTGGCCGTCGACGAACCGTCGTAAGTGACGACCTCGCGCCGCGTCGACGTCGCCGGCGTCGACCCCTGGAGGGTGACGTTCACCGTCATGCTCCGGACGACGGTGCCGCCGGTCGGGAAGTTCGGGCCGCCAGTCTTGTTGAACGTCAAATCCGTGATCGTGTCACCCGCCGTGCGTGTCGCGCTGAACGCGATGCCCATGAACGAGCCGCCGTTGGTCGTCTCCGTGCCCTGCGCCTTGCCGTTCACCGTGCGCACGGTGCTCGCCGACGACAAGCCGGACACCGTCGCCGTGCTCGCCGCGTCGATCGTGCTTGTGCTGCTGTCTCGGCGCGTCACCGTGCCCGTGACCGCGGTCGTCGTCGTCACCGCGTCCGTCGTTGCGTCGACCTGGGGCTGCGGCGCGCCGCCGGCCGCTGCGAACTCGAGGGTGCGCGTGATCGTCAGCCCGTTGCGCTTGGTGACGGTGCAGGTCTTGATGCCGGTCGCGCTGTCGAACGCGCAGTTGTCCGAGTCGTGCGCGAGGAAGAAGCCGATGCCCTCGCCGAGGAAGGATTTGCCGAGGCCTCCTCCCATCAACCCGATGCCGAAGCCGGGGCCCTTGCCGAGCGGTCCGAAGCTGTGGCGTTGATTCTCGCCCTGGTCGCCGCGATCGAAGGTCGGCAGGAACGACGACGCCGTCGGGCTGCCGTTGAAGCTCGTCGACAGCTGATCGAAGCCCGCCGGGGCGGCGGCGAAGGCCGTCATGTCGACGACAAGGCCGTTCGAGGGGGCGCTGGTCGAATCGCCGCTGCAGGCGGCGAGGCCGGCGCCGACCGATAGGAGGCAGATAAGTGATACTTTCCTCATGATACAATCCTTGTGTTGGGTGCGACGCTGGGGTTCCCTGACCTCCGACACGCGGCCGGTCACCCGGCCCGGCGCCCTGGGAGACGCCGGATGCCTCTGCGCGTTAACCCGCCGCTGTCCGTTACCGTTCGCTTCCGGCGGGCAGCCAGGGGGCCAGTCGCGCGCGCATGTGACGCAGGGCCTTTCCCATTTGTGACTCGACCGTCTTGACCGAGATGCCGAGCGTGGCCGCGATCTCTGTATAGCGAAGGCCATGGACACGGCTCAACTCGAACACTTCGCGACACCCCGGTGGCAATTCAGTGATCGCCGACACGATGACAGCGCGCAGCTCGCCTGCCACGACGTGCGACGCGCCGGCGGCGTCGATCGATTCTTCTCCCATGAGGAACGGTTCGGCGCGCCGTTCCACGTTCGCATGGCGCAATTGATTCAACGCGCGGTTCCGCGTGGCGCGCAGCAGGTAGGCGCGCAAAGATTCGTGTATGGCCAGCGCATCGCGCCGCCGCCAAAGCTCGAGCATCACGTCCTGCGCCACGTCCTCCGCCGAGCCCCGGTCGTGTAGAAGGCTCTGCGCGAACGACACGAGTTGCGAGTAGTAGGCGCGAAAGATCGCGTCGAACGCCGATTGCTCGCCCGTGCGCAAGCCGGCGAGCAACTCGCGATCGGCGCTGGGGTCATCCACGGTCTGTAGGGCGGCTGGTCGCGGTCACAAGGCTCCGGTATACTCCTCGGGTCGGCGCTCGATCCGCCTAAGGGTATTCGTTCCATGATGTGTCGATAGGGTATGACGCCCAGCCCCGATTGGGACGCACTCGCGCGCGCTGCCGCCGGCGAGACCGAAGCCGGTGAACGCGCCCGCGTCCGCGCCTGGCTGAATGCCAATCCCGCCGACCGCGCGCTCGTCGAGGCACTCTCCGCGCCGATCGCCGATCCGGTGGCGCGCCAAGTCGACGTCGAGGCGGCGCTCGTGCGCGTTCACCAGCACATGAACGACACGCGCACGCCGGCTCACACCGGCCACCAGCGCCATACCAGCACGCTTCCCCGGCCCGGTTCGCCCGCGACCCGCCGCTGGCGCATCGCCACGGCAGCCTCGCTCCTCGCGGCCGCGGCCATTGTCCTGCTCGTCGTCCGGCGGGGGGAAACGCCGAAGCCCAACCAGCTAGCGGCCCGGGCCTACGCGACCGCCGTCGGTCGGCGCGACTCCTTGCTCCTCGCCGACGGCTCGCGCGTCGTGCTCGGCCCCGACAGCCGCCTCGAGGTGCCTGCGAACCTGTCGCGGGGGCGGCGCGACGTGTCCTTGCATGGGGACGCGGTCTTCATCGTCCAGCACGACCCGGCGCGGCCATTTACGGTTCGCGTCGACCATGCGTTGATCGAAGACATCGGGACGACCTTCGCGGTCGAGAGCGATGCCGGCAACGCAACGCGCGTGTCGGTGCTCGCCGGCAGCGTTCGCCTCCGGGCCCTGGCGCCGGGCCCCGCGACGGATACCGGCGTAACGCTTGCAGCCGGTGACCGCGGTACGGTCGATCTGACCGGCGTCACGCGCGCTGAGCGGCACGTGCCCGTCGCGGACGACATTGCCTGGATGAGCGGGCGGCTGGCCTTCCGCAACGCGCCGATGGCGCAGATCGCCGGCGAACTTCATAGGTGGTATGGCGTACTACTCGAGGTCACCGATTCGTCGCTCGCCGACCGTCACGTCACGACGACGTTCGACAGCGACCAGCCGGTGGACGACGCGCTCACCAAGATCGGGCTCGCGCTCGGTGCGCACGTGGAGCTCCACGGCGACACCGCGACCCTCACGATGAAACGGGGAGCTGCTCCCATACGGTGAATCGGCGCACGGTGCGGTTGGGACGTGGCTTGATGGGCGTCGCGGCGGCGCTGTGCGTTGCACAGACCGCGGTCGCCCAGGCGCGCCCCTGCGCGCAGGCCGACTCCGGCGCCGCCCCGTCTCCGCGCGCGCGCTACGCGCCACCGCTAGACCGCCCCGTTTCCATCACTGGCGAGAACCTGTCACTCCGGGATGCCCTGGACCGCGTCGCCGCGGCGGGCCAATTCCGACTTTCGTACAGCAGCGAGCTTCTGCCGCTCGATCGCGGCATGTGCCTGAGCGCGGCGAATTCGCCGGCCGGTTCCGTCCTGGCGCGCCTGCTGCGCGGCACCAACGTGGCTGCGATGGGATTGGGCGGCGACGAGGTCGTGCTCGCGCCGCAATCGCCCGCCGCGCCGCGCGCCGAGCCGGACATGGCAAACTCCCTCGGCGTCCTCGATCGCGTGGTGATTACCGGAACCGCGCTCGCCGCGCCGCGCCGGGCATCGCCGGTCGCCGAGCGAGTGATCGACGGGCGCGCGCTCGAGCGCGATAACACCGGATCGTTGTCCGACGCGCTCGACCTGTACGCGCCTGGTGTCTGGGGCTGGGCGCAGTCGCCGGCCAGCATGCTCAGCTCCTACGCAAGCATTCGCGGCGCGAGCTCGTTCGGATTGAGCTATCCCAAGATCTACATCGACGGCATTGAGGTGGCGAACCCGCTCATCGTCACGCGGTTCGATCCCGCGTCCGTGGACCGCATCGAGGTCATTCGCGGGCCGCAGAGCTCAGCGCTCTATGGCGCCGACGCCATCAGCGGCGTGATCAACATCGTGACGCGGCAGGACGCGCCGGAAGATGGCGTGCACGCTACGCTGCACACGGCCGCCGGCATGTCGCACAGTGCCTTCTCGCACGACGTGCTCGCGCAAAGCCACTCGGCGTCGATTGCCGGCGGCACCGCGACGCGCTCGGTCGACCTTCGCGTGTCCGGCGAGACCATGGGCGCCTTCGTGCCCGATGGATTCAGCCGCGACCTGATGGTATCGGGCGGCGCGCGGACGATCGGCGACCACAGCTCGCTCGCCGTGACGGCGCGCTTCTTTACGCAGCAGTCGGGCGCTCCGGCCACAATGTTCGCCGACGCACCAGCGCCCCGCGATTCCGGGCTGGTGAGCACGCGCTCGGCGGCGCCGCAGGCGGTGAACGAGTACACCTTCGGCATCAACGCCACCGCGCAACCGGAGGGGCCGTGGACGCATTCGTTCGTCGCGGGCGTCGACGGCTACCGGTTGTCCAACGCCGCCATCGACATGAGCATGGTGCGCACGCTCGCCGATTCGGCGCTGCTCGCGGCGCAGGGGGTCGCCGACCGCGCGACGCTGCGAGCAACGAGCGAGCTGCACCTCGGCCGAGCCGAGCCGACGAACGCGGTGCTCACCTTCTCGGCCGAGCACGCAACGCTTCGCGAAACGATGACGGGAATGGCGCGATCGGCACCGGAGAGCTGGCCGTCGGCGAGCGGGATGACTGCGCGTCCGATGGAGGTATGGCAGAACACGACGGGACTCACGGTCCAGGGGAGCGGCTCGCTCGCCAACACGCTGTTCGGCACGGCGGGGCTGCGCGCGGAGCAAGACAGTCGCCTGGCTGCGTCGCACGACGTCGTGCTATTGCCGATGCTGGGCGCAACCGCGGTGACGGATCGCGACGGGCTCACCATCAAGCTGCGGGCTGCCTACGGTAAGGGCATTCGGCCGCCGTCGGAACCGGCACGTGCCGTTGTCGGACCCGGCGCGTCGGCTGCTGCGATGCGCGCCGCTCTCGGTCCAGAAGAGCAGGCCGGCATCGAGACGGGCTTCGACCTGTCGTACCGCAGCGTGGTGGCGCTTCACGTCACGCGCTTTGACCAGCGCGCCTCGGGGTTGATCCAGGGCGTCGCCATCGACGGCGGCGCGCGCTTGCCGGCGGACATGGTCCTGCTCGCCCCGGAGAACGTTGGCGAGATCGCGAATCGCGGCTGGGAGGTGGCGGCATCGAGTGGGTGGTCGCGGCTCACGGCCACCGGCGCGCTGTCCTTCGTCGACAGTCGTGTGCTTCAGCTCGGGCCGGGATACGCGGGCGATTTGCGGTCGGGCGACCGTGCGCTCGAGGTGCCGGCACGCACCGCGAGCATAACCGCCGCCTGGGCCGCCTCACGCTGGCGCGCGTCGATCGGTGGCTCGCGCGCGTTCGACTGGATCAACTACGACGAGCTGGCGCTTTCGAGATTCCTCATGATCGGCGACGCGGCCGGCGCGGCCGGCGCGCGGCAGCCGACTGGCACGGAGTTGCGTAGCTTCTGGCGGCGCTACGACGGCGGCTTCCGCCTTCGCGCCGCGGCGTCGCACGACATCGGCACCGGCCTCGCGCTCGACATCTCTGGCGAGAACTTGCTCAACTATCAGCGCGGAGAGCCGGACAATGTCACGATCGTGCCCGGTCGGACGATACTGACCGGGCTCAGATTGAAGTTTTGACACCACCGCGCGACGTTCTGGAACGAATGCTCGAGCCCCAGAGTCAAAGCCCTGACGGCTTATCGCTTCCGGTAGATGTACTCGTACCCTACCCTCCAGGTCCGCCCGCTGTCCGCTGAGAGCTCCGAGAACTGACGAACCGCTCCGTCCGGCAGCGGCGAGAAGCTGAGGCGGATCTGATTCGGTCGGCCACCGACCGTCGCCGCGGCGTGAAAGACGAGCGTGTCGCCGCGCCATTCGCCGTCGCGGTATTCGGTCACGGCGCCTCCTTGGCCAATCCAGAACTGCTCCCAGTGTCCGAGCGCCGGGTTGTAGCTGTTGAGGCTCTTCCCGCTGCCGCCGTGCACGTCACTCCAGTTCTCCAATAGGCCGCAGCCGCCGGCGATCGGCTGCACGCTGCTATGACCGTCGAGCCGCCCCGCGGGGGTGCGCACCTCCCATTCGCCGATCCAGAAGTCGAAGCGGTGACGGTTTGCGTCGCCGACGCAAGGCGTCGGTGGGCTAGCTGCCGCAGACTGCGCGGCGAGCCGCGGCGCGGGCCCGAGCATCAAACTGACGGTGGTAAGCCCGGCGAGCCGCTGTGCCCAGCGTCGATGGATGACAAGCATCATTTCAGCCCCTCGCAATTGTGGAGACCTTTCTTTGCCGGTCGTGCGTCAGGCCGGCGAAGGCACAGACACCGGCATCGACGCCGGCATGGCGACATCGCCACTCGTCGCAGCCAACCGCGCCTGGCGCCGTCCGAGCCAGACCGCCGAGCCAAACCAGACGCCGGCCAAAGGCACGGCGGCGAACGAGATGCCGGCCATCCCCAGCCCGAGCGCCGCCAGGCCGGCGTAAACCCACGCCGCCACCTGATCGCCGCCCCGATAGACGAACGTCTCGATGAAGTTTTTTGCCTTGTACTTCTCCTCGCGCGGCACGACGGTGAACAGCACTTCCATCGCCGGGTTCGTGAGCGAGAAATTCGTGGCGCGGCGAACGACGATGAACACGCCGAGCGTCATGAACGCGGGCACCAACCCCAGCGAGGCGAAGCCGAGTATGCTGACGACCGGAAGAATCGCGAGGGTGGCCGTGAGCCCAATCCAGCGGATGATGCGCCCGGTGAAGAACAGCTGCGTCAGCACGGTCAGCGCCTGCGCCACGAGCTCGAGTTGCGCGAGCACCGTCGTGCGCGCGTCGCGCGTCAGATAGGTTCGGCCGACGATGTCCGACTGCTCGAAGTACAGAAAGGTCGAGCCGATCACGTACAGAATGAGAAAACCGCAGATCACGAGCAGATAGGGCGACCGCGCAATGTCCGTGATACCTGCCCACACGCGCCCGCCGATCGGCGCGTCGCCTCGCGTCGCCGCGCGTCCGCTCGACAGCTGCGGAAAGGCGACCACCGTGAGCACCGCCAGCTCGATCAGCACCGACGACACGACCAGCAGGTTGACCGACCCGATCCGCGACGCCAGAGACGCCGTCACCCCTGACCCGACGATCGAGCCGAGCGTTCCGCCCACGCCGATGAACCCGAACAGGCGCTTCGCCTGCTCGCTCCGGAACACGTCGGCCATGAATGACCAGAAGATCGATACCACGAACAGGTTGAACGCGCTCGTCCAGACGTAAAACGCGCGACCCGTCCACACGCCCAGCGTCGAATCGTTGGCCGGCGCCAGCCGCATCAACAGGTAAAAGCCGATGAGGTTGGCGACGAAGAAGTGGTAGCTCGTCGCGATGACGCGTCGCGCGCGAAAGCGCACGACGAGCGCCGAGAACAACGGGTTGAAGCAGAGCGTCACCGTCAGGGTGCCGGTGAACAGCCAGGGCAGCCGCGACACACCGGACGCTGCGGCTACTTCATCCCGGATCGGCCGCAGGATGAAATATCCGCTCATGACGAAAAAGAAATACAAGAAGCTCATCAACATCGGACGCGTCTCGGCGTCCCGCACGTCGACGAGTCGGCGCAGCCAGCTCACCGCGAGGCTCCCGCCCTGCCGCCTGACTTCGCCGCCCACGCCGCGAGCACGGCGGCTTCTCGCGTGGCGTTCATTCCGGCGCGTTTGGCGTCGGCGATCCGCTGCTGCTGCGCGGCCGGCAGCGCCATGACCCAGTCGAGCGTGTCCTTCGCCGTCACAGCGAGCGGCCGGAAAGTGAGTCCCGCCGCGAGCGCGCGAGCGATGTCCCGCCGCGCGAAGCCGCGCGTGTCCGGCGCGTCGCCTACCCACACCGGCATATCCGACCAGCCATTGACTTTCTGCGAAGTGAGAAAGTCTTCCGGCACCCACACGAACTGCGCTCCGGCCGTGGTCACCGCTTTGATACCGTATAGCATCTCGGCCACCGTGAGCGGCTTCGACGGACCGGTCGCGTTGAACACGCCGAGCGTGTGGTTTTCGGCGAGACGGACCGTGAACTCGCCGAGGTCGCGCGCGTCGATGAATTGGACCGGGTCGTTCGGATTGCCGGGAGCGAGCACCGTTCCGCCGCGCCCGATGCGCGCCGGCCAGTAGGTGAAACGGTCCGACGGATCGAGCGGCCCAACGATCAATCCCGGACGCACCACCGTGCTGATCCCCGGATACTGCCGCTGAACTTCCTGCTCGGCATACGTCTTGAGCGCGCCGTAGTACTTGTAGTTCGCGGCATCGGTCGTGTACGGATCCACCCCCGCCGGCATCGGTGTGGTCTTGTCCGATTCGTCTTTGTTCGGCTGGCTGTCGTCGGAGTAGACGGAAACCGTCGACACGAAGATGTACTGGCCCGTATTGCCTTTGAGGTACTTCGCCGCGTTGCGCACCCAGGCGGGGAATGTCGTCGGGTTGTCGATCACGACGTCGAACTTCTTGCCCTGAAGCGCGCTCACATCGCCGTTCAAATCGCCGATCAACTGATCGACCCGCCCCTTGAAGAAATCGGGCCGCGTCTTGTTTCGATTGAGGAGCGTGACCTTGTGGCCGCGCGCGAGCGCGTACTCCACCTGCTCGGGACCGGTGAACCCCGTACCACCGAGAATGAGCATGTCGAGCGGCGCGGCGGCGCGTTCGGTGCGGCGCGCGGGAAGGTCCGCCGCGTGGCGCTCGAGCGCGCCCGCGACGCGCGGCAGCGCGTTGAGGCCGATCGCTCCACCAGCCGCCGCGGATATCTTGAGGAACGATCGACGATCCGTACCCATGCGTCCTCTCGCGAGCGAGTTTCCACGGTCGTGGCGTCGACCAGGAAACTGCCCCGCGGGCGCGCCTTCGCTAGCCCTCTTACGGAAAGCTTACCCGACCACCGTCGCGACCGCGCGGTGCGCGATCAGCGCGCCGGCGCTTCCGTCGGCTCGTCGTCTTCGTGGACGATCGTCCGGCGCACGAGCTGTACGACGCCGGCCAGAATTAATCCCCAAATCACGATTGCGGTGCCGCGCGTCAACAGCGTGTTCAGGCCCATGCCGAGCCAATCGTCCCAGTGCGCGCGCACGGGTCCCCAGGGCTCGCGGCCGAGCAGGATGAGCAGCGCGCTCGCCGCCATCTCCGCTGCGACTTCGATCGCCGCGAAGGCCGGCGCGCGCCACAAATACTGGTGCAGCGGATAGTTCGCCAGATGCACCGTGAGCATACCGAGCAGCACGATGATCCCCAGCGCGAAGACGCCGCCAAGGTAGAGCCAGTTGTTCGAGCCATGCGTCAGCACGAGCAGGCGGAAGACGCGCGTGAGCACGCCCGTGACGATCGCCATCTCGACCAGCGAGAAGGAAAACCGCCTGAGCGCACCCGGCTCGTCGTGCCGGATCTCGATCGTGTGGGTGGGAAAGAAACGAGGCATGGCGTCCCTCCTTTAGACAAACGAATCGCGAAAAGGGTCGCAACGTGATTCAGCTCACGGGTACGCGCGACCCCTCCCACGCGGCCTCGGCGCCGCTCGCGGGCGGCTGGTCTGCCTCGTCGCGATGCGAGGGCAGGGTCACGCGAAAGGTCGTGCCGGCCGCCGAAGTATTCGTCACCTCGATCCGCCCGCCGTGTGCGGCAACGATACCGTAGCTCACGCTGAGCCCGAGTCCGGTGCCTTCACCCTCGTCCTTGGTCGTGAAGAAGGGCTGGAACACGTACGGCCGCACGGCATCGGGGATGCCCGGGCCGGTGTCGCGCACCGCGAGCACGACGTCCGCACCGTCCGTCGACGTAGAGATGAACAGCTCGCCTCCTCCGTGCGGGGCCATCGCCTGCACGGCGTTCGTCACCAGATTCAGACAAACCTGCTGAAGCTGCCGCGCGTCGCCAATGACTGCGGGAAGCTCCGGGGCGAGCGTCGTCTGGACCTGCACCTTCGTCGACGTGAGCTGATAGCCGCGGAGCCGGAGCGTCCCCTGCACCACGCTGTTGAGATCGACCGGCGCGCGCATCGGCTCGCTTCGACGCGCGAACGCGAGCAGATCTTTGACCACTTGGCTCGCGCGCATCGTCTCGGAGCTGATCACCTCGATCGACTCGCGCTGCATCGCCGTGAGGTCGCTCTCGCGCAAGAGAATCTGCGCGAACGCGCTGATAGCAGTGAGCGGATTGTTCACCTCGTGCGCGACGCCGGCCACGAGCTCGCC
>JBIOHX010000032.1:0-17695 GCA_044449465.1 Gemmatimonadales bacterium
GCGCCGAGCGCGCTCCAGGTGGCCGGGGCGAAGGACGTGACGCTGGAGTTCCACTCCTTCTCCAAAACCTTCAACATGGCCGGCTCACGGATTGGATTTGCCGTTGGCGGCCGCAAGCTCATAGACGTTCTGCACGCCGTCCGCACGAACCTCGGCTATGGCACTCCAGCGGCCATTCAGGCCGGTGCAGCCTACGCCCTCGATCACTACCGTGAGCTCGAACGCCCAGTCGTCGAGCGCTACCGCGAGCGGCGCGATGCGCTGCTGGCCGGCTTTCGCTCGCTCGGCTGGACCGTCGAGCCGTCGCACGGAACGATGTTCGTCTGGCTGCCGATCCCGCACGGCTTCTCAGCGCAGGATTGGACTCGTCACCTGATCGACAAAGCAGGCGTCGTGGTGAGTCCTGGCAACGCGTTCGGACCGGGCGGCCAGCAGTTCTTCCGCGTGTCCCTCATCGCCGAGCTGCCGGTGCTCGCCCGAGCGATCGCGCGCCTGAGCGAAGCCAGAATCCGTTTCGCCTGAGGCCGAGCGGGCTTGCAATAAACGACTGCCAGCCCCATGGCTCGACTACTGCGACATGCGTCAACCGAAACCCAGCCACGGGGGAACTATGGCCATCGATCGCACCGGCAGCGGCAAAAATCGCGAAAACAAGGACGATGACGACATCGGCGAGACCGGTGATGTCGGCAAAACTCCAGTCGACACCGACGAGAGCCGGCTCGAAGCGGACCAAGCCGGTGACCCTGCGGCGGCCGCGGCTTCGCGCGAGCTCAGCGAGGAGCTACCGGTGCCACCGGCCATGTGGCCGGCTGAGATCGACGAGCGGGCGCGCGTCGTCGAGGCGCTGGAGGATGAGCATCATGTCGACCCCGTCTGGCCGCGGCGAGACGAGGGCGAGCTCAGAAGCTGAACTAGCGACCTCTTCTAGTAGAAAGAAGGGCTTATAGATAGAAGGGCTTGCCGTTGTGCCGGGTATCACCAATTATGTGCGGCGAACTTGGCGTCCCCAACCTCGACACCCCCCATAGGCGGTCCGAACGGCTCGCGACCGGAGAGCTCTGAATGGCCCTTCCCCAACCGGCGGCCGCCGCGGCGGCCAGCGATGCCTATCTGCCGTCCACCGACGTCGCGCTCGCCGCGGCGGAGTACGGACGGTTTAGAGAAGTCGAACGCGACCAGCTCGCGGTCATGGCGCGCTATAATCTGCTCGAGGAGTGGTCCGACGACGCCCGCGCCGTCGTCGTCGAAGCGCGCGAGCGGATTCAGGAGACCTGCGCGGCACGGCAGCATTTCCGCCGCCATGTCCGCGATTCGGTGATGGAGCTACGCAACGCGCGCGAGTCGTTGCCGGCTGTGCTGCGACATCTGCGCAAGATGATCGAGTTTTTTGAGATGTCCGGCATCATCGAGCAAGACGGGGGATGGCTCGAGGCCGAGGTGCTGGAGTGGGCGATGGAGGAGTACAGCGCGGCGCACTGAGCTGACTCGCGTTACTGCCGCGGGACGTCGCTCAGACGCGCGCGCGCCATTCCGCCGTGGACTCGGGGACCAGCCGCGCGCCCCATTGCCCCACCTCGAGGATGTAATAGTCGCGCCGCGCTGGATCTCGCGGATCGATGACCTCATAGTACGTGGGCTGCGGTTCGACCTTCACGGTCAGCCCGTTGCACTCGCCGCCTACGCACTTCACCTGGATCATGAGCGCATACTCCGGCGGCCGGTCAGCTCGCCTGTTGGACGGCGGATCGCGATCCGCCGCCGGTGAGAAATCGCGGGCCCGACGTGCATGCCTGCTCCACGGTTTCGGCAATGCTGTCGGGAAGTTGGACAGCGCCGCGCGCGTGAGCCTCGAGCACCAGCTTCAACGCTCGCCGCTGGCGATCGAAGGCCGTCAGCAGCTGCGCGCCGCCGTCGGGCGAGGCAAGCACACCGCTCACAAGACGGTCGAGTGATGGCTCGTCCATCATGTTCGACGCGGCGACGGCGCACGCTTGCAGATTCCACCGCGCGCGGTGGTCCTCGCACAAGCCCGCCCGGCCCGTACGTGGAGAATCCTGGGTGCACGCCGCGCAGAGTGCGATGTCGCGCAGCAAGTCCGCACTCGGAACGAAGGACATCTGATCTTCCTCTAGTACCTGTCTTAGGTCCTTCACCAATTCGGGATCGCGAGAGGTGGCACAAACCAGCTTGAGCCGGCGGCGCGCATTTGGCTCGATGCTCATGGGCCAACCTCGGGTGAGGAGCACAGCGGCGCCGCCGGGGTACACGAGCTACCCGGTGTACTTAGTCGCAACTTGTTACTGATTCGAGAGATGCCCGTCAGAGGTGTGTGTGATGGTAGAGGTGACCGACCCTCGCCTCCCGACGCTTCTCCGACATGACCACTCCGCCCATCAACGCGCTCGAGACGCTGGACCGACATTGGGCGGTCAAAGTCGTCACCCCCGCGGATCGCGCGGCCGCGATCCAGTATGGCATGGGGGTGCTGACCCGTCTCTGCGCCGGAGAGTCGCTGCCCGAAGACCAGCCCCCGCCGGAGTTTGTCGTGCCCCTCGCCGGTGCTTACGTCATCGCAGCCAGCGAGTGGCTTGACTTCGAGGGAGCGGCGTCGCCGACCGTGCTGCTGTCCGCCGAGCAGGAGACGCAGCGGACGGCCCACATCGAGGCTGGCGCCGACCGGGCCTTCATTCTCACCGCGGCGCTCCCCGTCGAGCTGGACGAGCGTGTCTCCGCACTGTACCGCGCACTGCTCCTCGCTGGCCTTGCTCTGCTCGGACGCAAGCAAACCGAGTTCCGGCACTGGCTGCGCGTTCACAACGACCTGCTCTTCCCGGCGAACGAGGACCCGGCGCGGTGGGATCTGACCTTGCTCCGCCGCGTCACCGAGCTGTGGCTTCAGCTCCTTCGAAGCGCGGGCCCATCCGGCCTCGAGCATGCGATGGAGATCGTCGCATCGATCCGCGAGGAACGCCCCGTTCGCGAACCCGCCTTCTTCACCACGGTCGACGGGAGCGATGACGCGCGGATGCGATTCTTTCTGTTCACGCTCTTCCATCTGACGGAGGCGGCGACCGAGCTGCTGCTCTTTCGACTCCACGGCGAACCGGAGCGAGTCGAGACTCGGCTCTACGCACACTTCCGTCTTGCGCGCGACGCCGCGGGCGGTGATCCGCGACTCGACGCCAGCTTCGATTGGTTGTACGAGGCCTCGCGTCACGTCGTCGCTCAGCGCACCGCGCAACTCGAGCTGCTCCCCGAAGGCACGAGCTGACGCTTTCGGCGCCGTCCGTGTGCGATCGTTCGAGCGCATCACGCGCGCGACCCTCGCCGACCGCTGCCCACCAACATCCGACGTCCGTCCGGCGAGCGCGCGACGATGACTGCCACGCGCGCACCCGTGCACACGGCACTCCGCTGACGCGGCGCTACATTCGACGCGTCCTTAGACGCGTCCGATGGGCCCTCAGTCGGCTCGTCCGCAACTTCGAACCACTCGACTTCGCCGTCGCGGTGCGTGCAACGCGCATAGTAGCCGTCAGTCTGCGACGACCAAAACCCGTCCCACAGATCAGCAGGATCGTTCTCGCCAACCGACGGCTCGGCGACCAACGCCGTGCGGGGCGCGGCCTCGAGTGAGCCGGAGGGAGTGTTGCAGCTGACGAGATGCATTGATCGAGAAATCCGATAAACGCGCGCGGCGCACCGACGGCGCAACCGCGGAGGGGAGCGGGACGGCAACCTAGAAAACGCTGATTCAAAGCGCAATAGGAAAGTTTTCCATAAGTCATTGTCATTGCTGTGGATACGAAGTGTGGAGAACTGTCGATAACGCGCTAACCCCGCGCGCACTCAGACGTAAGCATGGGTCAGTTGCTGTGGATAAGAACTGTGGACAGATGTGCAGCATTTCCAAGCGCTGCTCAAAAAAATTCCGCGCTCTCGCGCCCCGATTTTGCCGTTGTTCGCGCGCCGTTCGACGCGAGCTTGGTCGCTGCATTCGACCACCGCGCGCACCGATATCGGCGCCGAATCGCGGCGTTTTCGTCACGGAAGTAACCCTCGCCGCCGCGCCGTCGGTGTCGACTCGCTGTCGACAAATCCGCGCTTTCCACACCGCGATGTGGACACGCTGTTGATAGCACCGCAGTTGCATTCGTCGCTGCCTAGGCTTGGAATGCACACTCAGCGTTGCGCCGCGTTGCGCTCGGATGCGAATCATGCGACCTCTCTGGACCGGCTCACTCACCTTCGGGCTCGTCAACATCCCGGTGCGACTG
Organism: Gemmatimonadales bacterium; assembly: GCA_044449465.1. Taxonomy (GTDB): domain Bacteria; phylum Gemmatimonadota; class Gemmatimonadetes; order Gemmatimonadales; family Gemmatimonadaceae; genus JAQBQB01. The sequence continues at coordinate 4,281 of JBIOHX010000032.1, forward strand.
CACTCGGCGGTACAAAGCAAAGAGCGAGTCAGCTTTCGCCTGCTTCATAAGCGGGATCTCTCGCCGATTCGATACGAGCGAGTCTGCCAGAAAGAGGGCGAAGCCGTCGATTGGAAGGACATCGTGAAAGGCTACGAGTACAGCAAGGGCAAGTTCGTCGTGATGACGGACGAAGACTTCAAGGCGGCATCGATCGAGTCCTCGAAGACGATTGAGATCATCGACTTCGTGAACGCACAGGAAATCGACCCGCGCTACTTCGAGACGCCGTACTACATCGCCCCGGCGAAGGGGGGCGAGAAGGCATATGCGCTGTTGCGCGAGGCAATCAGGCGCACCGGCATGGTTGGTATCGGCAAGATCACGATGCGTACGAACTCGCTGCACCTGGCCGGAGTCAAGGCCGTCGGTGAGGCGCTCGTGCTCGAGATCATGCGCTTCGCCGGTGAAGTCGTCGACGTCGGCGAATTCACCTTTCCATCGAACGATGGCTTGCGGCCGCAGGAGCTGCAAATGGCGCAGCAGTTGGTCGAGAATCTCTCGCAGCCATTCGATCCCGAGAAGTACACCGACGACTACCACGACAACGTAATGAAAATCGTCCGCGCCAAGATGAAGGGCAAAAAGATCGAGGTGCCTGAGCCGGAGCAACGGGAGAGCACGCAAGTGGTCGATCTCATGGCGCGGCTGCAGGAGAGCCTGGACATGGGCAAGAAGCGGCATCGGTCGCCAGGCGCGCGGCACGGGGCGAGCGCGCGGAGCGCGCGAGCCAAACGGCGTAAGAGCGCGTGAAGGCGCTGACTCCCATGCTCGCCACCGCCGGGACGGAGGTTCCGCGGGGCAAGGACTGGGTGTTCGAGCCCAAGTACGACGGTATTCGCATACTGGCCTTTGCGGACAAAGGCGCCGTGACGCTCGTCAGCCGCAACAGCCTGAACAAGACGAAGCAGTTTCCGGAGGTGGCGGGCGCGCTGCGCGAACTTCACAAGCGAGTACGACGACCGTTCGTCGTCGACGGCGAGATCGTCGCCATGCACGGCCACTCGCCGGCGCGCTTTCAAAACCTCCAGAGCCGCATGCACGTGACCGACCGTGGAATGATCGAATCGCACCGTGGCGAATCGCCCGCGGCGCTGATCGTCTTCGACCTGTTGATCGACGGAAAGACATCACTCGTCACTGAGCCGTGGCGCGAGCGGCGGAAGCATCTCGCCGCGCTCCTCCAACCCCCGGGACGTTCGGACGCGCTGCGGCTCAGTGATGTCAGCAACGATGGCGAAGCATTGATGCGCCGCGCGCGCGAGCACGAATGGGAAGGGATCATCGCTAAGCGCGTCGACGCGCCCTACGACATGGGCCATCGCTCGCGCGCCTGGCTCAAGCTCAAGATCGAGCGGCGGCAGGAGTTCGTCGTCGGCGGATGGACCGAGCCGCGCAAAGCGCGGCAGTTCCTCGGCGCGATACTCGTTGGCTACTACCGAGACGGCGATCTGGTATATGCCGGCCATACAGGAACCGGCTTCACGCAGCAGTCGCTCACCCTCATGTACCGCCAGTTGCGCCGCATCGAGCGCCGGACGTCTCCCTTTTCCGCCACGCCAAAGACCAACGAGCCCGCGCATTGGGTGCGTCCAGAGGTCGTCGTCGAGATCAAGTTCAGCGAGTGGACCGCCGACGGAAAGCTGCGCCAGCCGGTATTCGTTGGCGTCCGCGACGACAAATCGCCGAGGGAGGTGATGCACGAGCCGGAATCGCTCGTCGGCGCGCGGCGACCGCACGATCGAGTGCGTGCGCGTCCGGCCCGCCGGAACGTGGCGTCGCTTTCGCCAGCACGCCTCCCGCGCAAGCGACGTGCTTCTCCCGCAATCGAGACTCGCGCGCCTGCGAGACGATCGCCGCCCGATCCCGCCGACGTCGAGCGCATCGTTGCGCAACTCGCCGCACTCGAAGGCAATCGGAACACCGGCGAGCTCTCATTGCCCACGGGGGCCCTCGAGGTCTCGAACCTCGACAAGGTGTTCTTCCCTGTAACGCGGCAGACCAAAGGCGATCTGATGCGCTTTTACGCGCGCCTGTCGCCGTACCTGCTTGCCGCCATCGCCGATCGGCCGCTCGTCATGAAGCGATTTCCCAATGGCGTGCGCGGAAAGGCATTTTATCAACAGCGCGCGCCGGCAAATCCACCGAGCGCCGTCCGTGTCGAGCCGGTGTCCGACGAAGGACTCGCGACGCAGCGCCGACTCATCGGCGGTGATCTCGCCACGCTGCTCTATCTGGTGCAGCTGGGAGCCATCTCTGTCGATCCGTCGCATTCGAGGGTGCAATCGGTGCCTTTCGCCGATTACTCCATCATCGATCTCGACCCCGGCCCGCGCGCACCGTTCGGCAGAGTGGTCGAGGTGGCGCACGCGGTAAAGACGGTGCTCGACGGCCTCGGACTCAACGCGGTGCCCAAGACATCGGGTGCAACGGGCCTGCACATCGTGCTGCCACTCGCGCCTGGCGTGCCGAACGACGGCGCGCGCACCATCGCCGAGCTCGTGGCGACGATGGTCGCCGAGCGGTTCCCACGAGTTGCGACCGTCGAGCGATGGGTGAACTCGCGGGCGCGCGGCGCGGTGTACGTCGACTATTTGCAAAACATTCGCGGCAAGACGGTCGCCGGCGTCTACTCGGTCCGCGCAGTGCCGCGCGCCACCGTGTCGACGCCGCTCGACTGGAGCGAGGTCGACGATCGCCTCACCCCGGCCGCATTCACGATGGACGCAGTCCTCGAGCGCGTTCGCCGACGTGGCGACCTCTGGGCGCGCGGCATGGCGCGCACCAATCGGCTCGACGGGCTGGTGTCGCATGGCTAGGCCGCGCTCGAGCCGACCGCGGCTGGGCGATCCGATACTCGCCTTCCTCGACTATCTGGACGCGATCGACCGCGCGCTCGGGCAGCGCGACTCCATGGCCGTGACGGCGCTTCTTCGCAAGCGCATTGCCACGCACATGCCGAGGGAGGTGCGCGAGGAGTTGATCGCGCTCGTTCATGCGCCCCGCGCAAGTCTCCGGGCCCCCGCCCAGTTCTTGCGCTTTCAGCACCGAATGATCGAGCTCGCGCGCGGAGGAGAACGGCTGCTCACGGCACAGACCGAGCTGCGCCTCGAGTCCCGGCCGAGCGAGGGCGCCCTGCGCCTCGACGACGAGCGTCGCGCCGCGCTCGATCCCGTGCGCGCCGCGCGCGACGGCAACACCCGCGAAGCGAATGACCCGGCGGCCGAATCACCGGACCCGCAGCGCTCTGCGCCACGATGAGACTGCCGCTGCCGGTCGACTATGCGCCAATGGAAGCACGAGTCGTCGACGAGCTGCCGGTGGGACCAACGTGGCAGTACGAGCCGAAGTGGGACGGCTTCCGTTGTTTGGCGTTTCGTGATGGCTCGCGCGTCGAGCTTCGATCCAAATCGGGTCAGTCGCTGACCCGCTATTTCCCCGAGGTCGCGGCCGCCGTGCTTGCCGTCGACGCTCGGCGGTTCGTCGTCGACGGAGAGCTTGTGGTCCCGCAAGCCAGCGGCTTCTCGTTCGACGCCCTGCTACAGCGGATTCACCCCGCCAAAAGTCGCGTCGATCGGCTTGCCCGCGAGACGCCCGCGGCCTATCTCGTGTTCGATCTGCTCGTCGATGCGCGCGGTATGAAGCTCAGCGTGAAACCGCTATCCGAGCGGCGGGAGCGGCTCGCCGAGTTCTTTGACGCCGCCGTGGGTCGCTCGTCGCAAGCGGCCGGCTTGGCACTGAGCCCGGCCACACGAAGCATCACCGACGCGCGCGGGTGGCTCAGCGGCCGCAGCGGCACCGACGGCGTAGTGGCCAAACGTCTCGACCTGGCCTACGCGTCGGGCGAACGAACGGCCATGGTCAAGATCAAGCGGAAACGCACGGCTGACTGTGTAGTCGGCGGCTTTCGCTACGCCACCAAGGGGCGCCAGATCGGCTCACTTCTCATCGGGCTTTACGACGATGACGGCCTGCTACACCACGTCGGCTTCACGTCGAGCTTTCGCGCCAGCGACCGAACAGACATCACGGCCAAGGTCGAAGCGATCGCCGGCGGATCCGGATTCACCGGCCGCGCGCCTGGCGGACCAAGCCGTTGGTCGACGGCTCGCTCGAGCGAATGGGTCCCGGTCGAGCCGGTACTCGTCGTCGAGGTTCAGTACGACCATTTCACAAACGGCAGGTTCCGCCACGGAACCAAGCTTCTGCGATGGCGGCCGGACAAGGCGCCATCACAATGCCGATTGTCACAGGTCGCCGAGGCCCGCCAGGAAGCGCGTCAGGAATCGCGTCAGGCAGCCCGCCCGCGGCGGGGCGCTACGGGTTCGACTAAGGGTTCGACGTCGCGTCGAGCGAGGTCCTCAGCCCCTCGTGGAGCGACGCGTCGCCGTTGATGATCGAGCGCCACGAGACCTCAGGGCCGTTGCGGCGCCCCTTCTCCGTGACCTTCAACCCGTCGGGCGCGATCGTGATGGTGTAGATCTTTCCATCGAGCTCCAGCTCACGCTTGATGGACTTGTCGAGCTTTGCGGTCATCGTTTCTCCGGTGCGCGGGTGTCAGCGGAACCAGGTCGCGGGGGACGGTCACATTCGACGCAGTTCAAAGTAGCACCGACGAAGCCCCGCCGCCCCTCCTCGGTCAACACCCAGGGCCGAAGCTGCCACGGCGGATCATGCCGAACATGCTGCGTATGCCCGCAGTCGAGCTCGGCAACCCAATGCCGCTCGTCATCCTGATGAAAGCCAACGATCTGACGCGGCGCCATCACGGCCGCGACTCGGTCCGCGCGCTCGGCGGAATTCGCTCCATGTACGTCGACCGCGGAGGCTTTGCTGAGAAACCGAACCTCTCGTAGAGCGTCTGCGCGTCGCGCGTGAGCAGCACCATGCGACGGAGCCCCTGCAAGTCAGGATGGTCGACCAGCACCTGAATCATCCACGAACCAACACCGCGCCCGCGCGCGCGCGCGTCGACGATCACGTCGGTCAGGTAGGCAATCGTCGCTAGGTCGGTCACCGCGCGCGCAAAGCCGAGTTGCTGCGCTCCGTCGTACACGCCCACGCATACCGAATTCTCGATCGATCGGACGAGCAGCTCGCGCGTCACCGCCCCGCCCCAGTGCGACGCGTGGAGCATGGAGAACACGGCATCGACGTCGATGCGCGCGCGGTCGGTGGAGAGCACCATCGCCTCCCGAACCAGTTCGACGAGCCGATCATTCATCGGCGAAATATACGATCGACGCGGCTTCAGCTCGACGCACTCTACTCGTTGCGCAGCGACTCGACTGGATCGATCCGCGTCGCCCGAAGCGCGGGAACGAGTGCGGCACCGAGGACAGCGGCGAAGAGGACCAATGCCATCGCCGCGAACAGCGGAGCGTTGTACGCATCGTCTTCGATCGAGAATGCGCGTAGGTACCCGACCGAGCTCTTCGTGATCCAGAGCCCGAGCGCGATGCCGGCCAGCGCGAAGGCATTCCCGTCGCGCAGCACGAGCCCGACGATGTTGCGCGACGACGCGCCGAGCGCCACGCGCACGCCGAGCTCGCGCCGCCGCTCAGCGACCGAATGCGCGACGATGCCGTACACGCCGAACGCGGCGAGCCCGAGAGCGAGGGTCGTGAACAGCAGGAACATCGCGGCGACAAAATCCTGGGCTTGCCGCATGCCGGCGATGCCCGTCGCCTCGTCCATCGTCTCGGTCCAGATCAGGGCGCCCGGTACGACGGGCAATAGCGCACGCCGCAGGGTGATCGGCAGTCGATTCGGGTCGCTCGACGCACGGGCCACGACGGTGTACGCGAACTTCGCCGCGTGCGCCCTGATTCGGACGCTGTCGTGCGCGCCCGGCCGATAGTAAATGTTGCCCAGCGCCGATGTCCTGTTCTCCGGCGGAGCGCTCGTGAGAAAGGTGTGGAGGTTTGGCAAGTCGGAGACGACGCCGACGACGCGCACCCACGGAATCCGCGCCGAGTCCGCCCCGAGCTTGATCTGGGCGCCGACCGGGTTCAGGCCCGGCCAGAGCTTCCGCGCCGTCGACTTGTCGACGATCACTTCCGGTTCGTTCGACCCTCCGTCGACAAAATCACGCCCGGCGGCCATCCGCCAACCGTAAACCTTGAAGTACGACGGGGACACCACGAGGTAGGTATACATCGGCGCTCTGATCTGCTGCACGGTGCCGCGCCCGGCGTACGAGGAAATCGCGTGCCCGACGACCTGTCGGCTGCTCGTCACCGTGACTTCGGTCACGCCGCGCTGAAAGCGCAGCGCGCCGGCGGCACGCCTGAACTCATCTGCCAGATCGAACGCCGTATCGCGCGACGGGCGAACCAACACCGACGCCTGCGACAGCGCGCTGATGTCCATGCCCGGCTTCGCGGCCGCCAATTGCATCGCGTCGTGCACGATGACGCCGGTCGCGCTGAGCAGCGCGAGCGACAGCGCAACTTGCGCGGTCACCATGATGCCGTACTGACGGCGATGCTTGGTGCTCGCACCGGTTCCTGCGCCGGCCTTGAGCAGCTCATTGGGATCGACCCGGGAAATTCGAATCGCCGGAACGAGCCCGATGATGACCACACAGACGGCGCAGGCCGCGATCGCAAACACGAACACGCGCCAGCTCGTCTGCGGCGCGACGACGTACCCCGCGACCTGAGATGGAATATGCCAACGGAGAAGATCCACGGCCCAGAACGTCGCGACCAGTCCGAGCACGAGCCCGACGGCCGCGAGCAGCCCGCTCTCGACTAGAAGTTGTGCGACAAGGTCGCCGCGCGACGCGCCAAGCGCCGCGCGCACCGCGAGCTCGCGCGTTCGACTGATACCGCGGGCTAGTTGCAAATTGGCCAGGTTGGCACAGGCGATTAGCAGTACCGCGAGCACGGAGCCGATCAACGCGAGGTGAAATCCCTTGACTCGGAACTGCGACGAGGTCACCGCCGTTAGTTGCAGCCGCACGTTGTTCGGATCGTCCCGTGAGATCGTCGCCAGGCGCTCGGCGGCCAGCGTGAGCTGTGCGTCGAGCCGTTCAGGCGGCAGGCCGTGTCGCAGGCGAAGCACGGTGATCGGCAACGCCGACAGATTGACGTCGGGCGGAACGAGCTTCCATAGGTCGGCGCCCCCGGGACTCATCGACCGGCGGACCCCAATTACGGTATGGGGAGCACCGTCGATCTCGATCACCTTGCCAAGGGGCGACTCGCCGTCGAGAAACAGGGCGTGCGAGAGCCGATCGCTGACGACGACCGGCGGCGTCGGAGCCAGCAGATCCCCGCTTCCGAAGTACCGTCCGCTCATTAGTCGCACGCGAAGCAACTCGAAGTAGTTCGGCGCAACGATGTCGGCGGACACCATTCGGAAGCGCCGGCCATATTCGACCGCCTCCTGCGAGAAATCGCCCTGGACGTAGCTCGTGCCCTCCGCGTCGGCCAGCGCGCCCCGGACCAGCGATGCCAGTGTCGCTTCGTCGATCGACCGGCGTGGATTGCGCCAGATGCCAAGCGAGTAAACGTCGCCCGGATCGCCAATGTCGAGCGCCGGTGAGATCATCGCGTCGAGCACGCCGTACATCGTCGTGTTGAGCGCGATGGCGAGCGCGAGCGACAGCACCGCGACGATGGTGAAGCCGCGGTGGCGCGTGAATGACCGAAGGGCGACGCGAAGGGTTTGCCTCGAGATGCGTATCATCGTGGCTCGGGGCTATTCGTTGCGCAGCGACTCGACTGGATCGATCCGCGTCGCCCGAACGGCCGGCACGAGCGCCGCGATCAGCGCGACGGCGAACAGCGCCGCCGCCATTGCCGCGAACAGCGGCGCGTTGTACGCGTCGTCCTCCAGTGAGAACGCGCGGAGCCACCAGGCCGAGTCCTTGGTCAGCCACAGCCCGAGCGCGAGTCCGGCGAGCGCGAACACGTTGCCCTCCCGCACCACGAGCTTGACGATGCTGCCCGGCGCGGCGCCGAGCGCGATGCGCACACCAAGCTCCCGCCGCCGCTCGGCCACCGAATGCGCGATGATGCCGTACACGCCAAACGCGGCCAGTCCAACCGCGAGCGTCGTGAACAGCACGAACATTCCCGCGACGAAATCCTGCGCCTGACGGTACGAGCTGAGGCCCATCCAGTCATCCATTCGCGCCGAACTGACGCGCGCCTGCGGTGCAAACGCGAGCACCGCGCGTCGCATCGTGATCGGCATGCGCTCCGGATCTCGGCTGGCGCGGGTGACGACGCCGACGACGAGCGGCTGCCGCGCACTCACCACGGCGCTGTCGCGGTCACCGGGTAGATAGTAGATGTCGCCGACGCGGTGGCCCAAGACGTCGGGGGTCAGTACCATCTGCAGCTCGTTCAGATTGGTCGAGTTCGGAACGACGCCGACGACGCGCACCCAAGGCGCACGGGAGCTATCGGCACCGAGCTTGATGCGCTTGCCGATTGGACTCGCTCCGCGCCACAGCGCGGTGGCCGTTCGTTCGTCGACAATGACCTCGGGCTCGGGGGCGATGCCCTGCTCGAAGTCGCGGCCGGCGAGGATCGCACGATGTTCCGTTCGCAGGTACGACGAAGACACCGCCTTGTAGCCTTGAAGCGGCGCGGGAAACTCGCGCGTCGTCCCGTCTCCGGTTACCACGGTGATCGCGTTGGCGACCACGTTCATTTGCCGATGAGCCGCAGCATCGATGACGTCCGGCTGCGCTCGTGTCATTCCCACAATCGCGTTCAGCTCCGCGACGACCGCAACCGTCGTGTCCCGCTCGTGCGGCAATCCGATGTAAGTCTCCGTGAGCGGCTTCATGTCGAAGCCGTACTGGAGGTCGTGAACTCGCGCGGCTTTGTGCAACAGCATCGCTGTCGCGCTCAACAGCGCGAGCGAGAGCCCAATCTGCGCGACGATCATCACGCCATACTGGCGGCGGTGTTTCGAATACGCCCCGGTGCCCGCGCCGGCCTTGAGCAATTCATTAGGATCGACTCGCGATACGCGGATAGCAGGCACGAGCCCGATGATCAGCATGCAGAAGGCGCACGCCGCCAGTCCGAAAGCGAACAGATGCCAACTGACCTGCGGTAGCGTGATCGTGTATGCGGCGACACGCGGTGGGACGTGCGCCCGCAACAACGATGCACCCCACACCGTCGCGAGGAGCGCCGCGGCCATCCCGGCAAGGGCGAGCATCGCGCTTTCTACCATGAGTTGCAGCACCAGATCCGCTCGCGACGCGCCAAGCGCGGCGCGCACGGCAAGCTCCCGGCTTCGACCGATACCGCGGGCGAGCTGAAGGTTCGCGAGGTTCGCGCAGGCGATGAGCAGGATTGCCAGCACCGCGGCGCCAAGCGCGTAGTCGAAGCTCTGGAGCTGAAACTGTCGCCCCACAAACGGCGTCAGCTGGAATCGCACGTCCCGTGCGTTCTGACCCGTCAGGGCGGCGACACGACCCGCCAATAGCCGGAGCTCGGCGTCGACCTGTGCGCTCGACACCTCATGACGAACGCGCACAACGTTCGCCGGTAACGCTGCGAGACTCGCCTTACGATCGGGAAGCATCCAGAGGTCGATGTTCGAGAGCAGCAGGTCGGTGGCCGAAGCGCCGAGCACACCGATGACCTTGTGCGGAACGCCATCCACGTCGACCGCTTGTCCGACCCCCGTCTTTCCATCCGGGAAGAGCTCGCGCGCCAACCGCTCGCCGATGACGACGGGCGACGCGTCGCCCTGCATATCCGCCGCGCCGAAATAGCGTCCGGCCAGCGGATGCACGCCGAGGAGCGCGAACAGGTTTGGCCCGGCGGTGCCTGGCGATGCCATCGCGAACCCGCGTCGGTACTCGACCGCTACATCGGACTGACCGCGACCTACCTGGCTGACCGCCTCGAACGCGGGCACACCGTCACGCAACATCGCGGCAAGCTGCCCGTCGTCGAGGAGACCGCGCTTCGCAGCCCAGAGCGCGATGTGGTACACGTCGCCCGGAGCCCGCCAATCCGCCTGCGGCGAAATCGTCGCGTCCAACACACCGTACATCGTCGTATTGAGCGCGATCGCCAGCGCGAGCGACAGCACAGCCACCGCGGTAAAGCCGGGGTGGCGCGTGAACGACCGGGCGGCGACGCGGAGGGTGTGGCGCGAGAGGCGCATGTGGAAGGGCCAGGCAATCGTGGGCCGGCGAGATCCGTCTTCCAGTGACGACGCGCGCGCGCCGCCTGCAACCGCGATTACAGTTGCCCCTCGCGCGACCGGCTCGTCCTTCTCTCCACAGGCCTAGGCCAGGAGCAGCGTCGTGGCGACCGCGCAGAACCCGTCGATGCAAACGTGTACGCATGACCGTGGACCGGGAACGACGGTCTGCCTCCATTGCCGCTATGAGGCACGCGTCGCGGCGCGCGTGCGACGTCAACGGCTGATGTTGCAATTCGGGGCAAGCGCGATCGTCATCGCCACACTGAGCGCGGCCGGTGTCGTGGGTGCCTCGGCCATTCGCGGCCGATCCATCAAATCACACGACGTGCAACCGCGCGGCACGCAGCCTCGCCCCATGGAACAGACGACCGCCACGCCGAGTCGCCCTCTACCCACGGGGCAGCCGCCCGTCGGAAGCCCGCCGCTGTCCCCGGTGATTCCCCTTGGCCAATCGACGCTGGCCGCGGGCGTTGTCGCCGCTCGCACCGATAGCTCCGTGGTCGTGTCGTTCGACGCGCCCATGCTGCGCACACGGATGCCGGTCAAGTTCGAGGCCTTCGTGCGCCGCACGCTCCCGGAGATCTACGGCCCGAGCGCGGACACGGCGCTCGCGAAGCTGGCTGACGGTGGCATCGCTCGTCAGGGCGATCTGCTCACCGAGCTGCCGGCGCGAGGGGCGCGCATCCCCCTGCATGACGGCTGGACGATCGCCGTCTATCCAGAGACCCGCCCCGGCCAAGACGGACCGCTGGTGGTTCGCTACCGGGTTTCGCTGAGCAACCGCTAGCGTTCCCTGGGGCACGGCGATTGACCGGCCTGTCCCCCAGCCGGTAGTGGGTCCTGCCCAACCACCCCCAGGCGGCCGCTGCTACTACGATGATAGTTGACATTTCGATCCGGCGGCCGTATTCTACTACGACCATAGTAGCCGGGTGTCATGGACGACTTCGTGCTGGGCGACCGCGAGCTGGACATCATGGGGGTGCTCTGGGACCTCGGGTCGGGAACCGTCGCCGAAGTGCGCCATCGGCTTCCGGCCGACCTCGCCTACACCACCGTGCTGACGATCCTCAGAAATCTCGAGGCAAAGTCCCTCGTCACGCACACGGCCGAGGGCAAGGCGCACCGCTACGTCCCCAAGGTCGCTCGCACCATAGCTCGGCGGAGCGCGCTCAGTCGCATCGTCAATAAGCTGTTCCACGGCTCGCCAGAGCAGCTCATCGCGCAGTTGGTCGAAGACGAACAACTCTCGGCCGCCGACCTGCGTCGGCTTCGTGCGCTCCTCGCGTCGCAAGGAAAGAAAAAGGGAGGCGCCAAGCCATGATGACCTCGTGGATGCTGTACACGGTCCTCGTGGCGGCGTCGGTCTCCGTGGCCGCCTTGGTGCTCGCCAAGCTGGCGACGCTCAGCGGGCGGCCGACGAGATTGATCTGGGCTGCCGCGTTGGCGGCGTCGGTCGCGGTGCCCGCCGCTGCGACCGTTCGCTCCCTCGTCGCCGCGCATGCGGCGGCAGCGTCCCTGCTGCCATTCACGATCACCGTGCAATCGCCGGCGGTGATCGTGCGCGCGCGCGCTGGATTGAGCATTCCATGGGATCGCGTGGCGCTCATTCTTTGGGCCGTCCTCAGCACGCTGCTGCTTGCGCGACTCGCGCAAAACGTGCTCGCCCTCCAACGGCGGCGGCGCACCTGGCGCGACGCGCAGGTCGACGGAACGTCGGTGCGTCTCTCCTCGGACACTGGCCCTGCCGTCGTCGGTCTCCGGTCGATGGACGTCGTGCTTCCCGAATGGATCCTGTCGCTCGACACGCCGCTCCGCGCGCTCGTGCTGCGCCACGAAGAGGAGCATCGCCGCGCCCGCGATCCGCATCTCTTGTTCGCCGCCGAGTTGCTCTGGGCACTGATGCCATGGAACCTGCCGCTGTGGTATCAGGCGCGCCGTCTCAGGCTCGCCATCGAGATGGACTGCGACGCACGCGTGCTCCGCGCGCATCCGTCGACGGAGCGCTACGGCCTGCTCATGCTCACGATCGCGCAACGCCGGAGCGTGGCGCCGCTGCTCGCGACGATGTTGTCGGAACCGGCCACCCAGCTCGAACGGAGGATCATCGCCATGCGCACGACCAGAGGCCGCATCGCTCGCGTTACGCTGATCGGCGGCGGAGCTGTCGCCGTCGCCGCACTTGGCTTCGCGTGTTCGTTGCAATCGGACAGTCCCGTGGCTCCGCAGCCGGCGTCGAACCGCCCGAGCGTCGTCGGCGCGAACCGGACCTACTTCGAGTTTCAGGTCGAGAAGACAGCCCACCCCGACACCGGCACCGTCCCGCCTCGCTACCCGGACATGCTGCGCTCGTCCGGCGCCGAGGGCGACGTGCTCGTCCAGTTCGTCGTCGGGAAAGACGGACGAGCCGATATGGGAACCTTTAAAGTTCTCAAAACCAGCCACGATCTGTTCACGGCGGCGGTGCGGGCTTCGCTCGCCACCATGCGCTGGATACCGGCCCAGGTGGGAAGTCACGCGGTCAAGCAGCTCGTCCAGATGCCGTTCCAATTCCGGCTCGGCGGCGCGTCAATGGGTCCGGCCGTTAGTCCTTCGCCAACAAAGCGTCTCGGACCGCCGGTCGGCTACATGCCGTCGCGCGCACCGACGGCCGGAGCGGCGACCATCGTGTCGGTGCCGGCTCCCCGCCCCGACGCGCCGCGCCGCGTCGCGGACGGCGACACCTATTACGAATATCAGGTTGAGAAAACCGTCAGCCCGGTGTCGACGAACACGTCGCCGAGATATCCGGACATGCTGCGCCGCGCCAACGTCGAAGGCGAGGTCCTGGCCGAGTTCGTGGTCGACACGGTCGGCGCGCCGGTGATGAGCACCTTCAGGGTTCTCAAATCGACGCAGGATCTGTTCACCTTGTCCGTCGAGAGCGCGCTGCCGGCGATGCGATTCCACCCCGCGCTCGTTGGCGGCCGGCCGGTGCGCCAGGTGGTACAGATGCCTTTCCAGTTCAGCCTTTCGAAGTAGCAGCGGACGGACGGCGGACTCGGCTGGGAGTCTGGGCCAACCATCGCCCGGGGCAGAGCGTATGTTCTGGAGCATCTGCTGTTCCGGGCGACGGGCTCGCCCGCCCCCGCGTCTCTCGCCGCACAAGTCATGGCCAAGCCGATTGCCCGCCAGGCGCAGTCTTACGC
>JBIOHX010000033.1:0-17596 GCA_044449465.1 Gemmatimonadales bacterium
CATCATCACCACGAAGCACGGCGCCTCGGCACGGCCGCGCTTCACCCTCGACACCTACGAGGGCTCACAGAGTGTGGCGCACCGCTACGACCTGCTGAACGCGCAGCAGTTCGCGAGCTTCGTCAACACCTGGTCGCAGAACAACGGCACGGGGGTGGTGTTCGCCAACCCCGACACGCTGCCGAACACCGATTGGCAGTCGCTCATCTTTCGCAGCGCGCCGATCGACAATGTGCAGGTCGGCGTGACGGGCGGCGGCGCAGGCGACAACGCGACGCGCTACGCGCTCTCCGGCGGCGTGTTTCAGCAGCAGGGCGTGGTGATCAATTCGGCATTCAAGCGCATCTCGCTCCGCGGCAACCTCGATCAGGGAATCGGCTCGCGCGCGCACCTCGGGAGCACGGTGATGCTCAGTCGAGTGAACAGCAATTCGGTGCCGACCGACGGTTCGCTCAACGGCGGCGCCGGCGCGGTGGGGGCGGCGATCGACTACTACCCCGTCCTGCCCGTGCGGCAGCCCGACGGATCGTACACGCTGATGAGCCAGAACAGCCCGTCGACGGTGCTCACGCCGACGAACATCCCGAACCCCGTGTCGATGGCCGAAGACGTGACCGACAAGCTCGGCGACACGCGGGTGCTCGCCAACGCGTTTGGGGAATATCAGATCCTCGACGGGTTGAAGGCGCGGGTCAGCCTGGGCACCGACCTCTCCGACCGCACGCGCGATACCTACTTCCCGCGAACGACCCTCCAGGGCTCGCAGACGAACGGCTACGCCAAGCGCGGGCGTTCGCAGGTGACGGACTTCTTGAACGAGAATACGCTCACCTATACGCGAACCATCGGCACGCTGCACGCGATCGATGCGGTGGCCGGCTACACACGGCAGCAGGACGACCTGGAGAACTCGACGATCCAGAACAGCGCCTTCGTGAGCGACGTCGACGTGTTCGAGAACATCGGCGCCGGCACGCAGACTGGCGGGCCGATCGCCACGTCGGGGCACACGCGGTGGACGCTCGCCTCGTACCTCGGCCGCGTGAACTACACGCTGGCCAACCGATACCTCTTCACCGTCACCGGCCGCGAAGACGGCTCGTCGCGCTTCGGGGCCGACCATCAGTGGGGCTTCTTCCCATCGGCGGCGTTCGGCTGGCGCGTGACCGACGAGCCATTCATGGCACGCTTTCCGAAGGTCGAGCTCCTCAAGTTCCGGGCGTCATACGGCCTCGCCGGCAATCCGTCGATCCGGCCGTACGAATCGATGGCGCACCTCGTGCCCGAGCAGTACACGTTCGGCGGGACCGTCGTGCCGGGCTACTTCACGTCGTCGGTGGGCAACCCGAACCTCGGGTGGGAGAGCACGCGCCAGCTCGACCTTGGCATGGACCTCGGACTGCTCAGCGACCGGGTCAGCCTCACCGCCGACCTGTACCGCAAGACGACGGACGATCTCCTGCTCGCGGTGAATCTGCCGTTCGAGAGCGGCTTCGCCAGCGCGCTGCAAAACGCCGGCGCGGTGAGCAACAACGGGTACGAGCTGGGGCTCAACCTCACGCTGCTCGACTCGCGCAGCCACCAGCTAGGCTGGACGACGACGCTCAACTACTCGCACAACAAGAATCGCGTCCTCGACCTGGGCGGCGTCAACCAGATCTTCGCGTCGAGCGTGAACAGCGACCTGAAGCTCCTCGGCTCGCTGATTCAGGTGGGCCAGCCGCTCGGCGTGTTCTACGGCTACAAGACGGGCGGCCTGCTTCGCGATTCGGCGACGGCGGCGGCATATACGGCGAAGGTGAAGCCGTTGAGCGGCACAAGCTGGCGCCCGGGCGACGTAAAGCTGCTCGATATCGCCGGGCCGAACGGCACCGGCCCGGATGGCGCGATCACGCCCGATGACCGGACGATCATCGGCGACCCGAACCCCAAATTCAGCGGCGGCTGGCTCAACACCCTGAGCTACCGACGGTTTCGGTTGTCGTCGATGATGGACGGGGTGTATGGCAACAAGATTCTCAACCTCAACAACGTGCGGCTCGACCAGGGGAGCCCGGGAACGAACATCATCGCCAATCGTTTCCTCGACGCGTGGAGCCCGGACAACCCGAACGCCGAGTTCCCGCGCGTCAACTTCACGCCAGGCACGATCGGGTCGGACATCACGAGCGATCTGCTCGAGGACGGCTCCTTCCTTCGCCTCCGCAATCTGACGCTCGACGTCGCGCTGCCGGAGCGGTTCCTCGCCCGCTACGGACTCTCCGACACTCGGGTGTACGTCACGGGATCGAACCTCGCGACCTGGACGCATTACAGCGGTTTCAACCCGGACGTGAGCAGCCTCGGCATCGGCAACGTGAACCGGGGCATCGACGTCGGCGCGTATCCGCTGGCGAAGAGTATCACGGTCGGCTTCAATCTTTCCTACTGAGCGCGGAGCCCACGATCATGCATTCGAGAATGAAACTCGTCGCCGCGCTCGGCGCCCTCACCGTGGTGCTGGCGTGCAACGACAAGCAGTTCCTCACCGAGAAGCCGTTCGACTTCATCGGCCCCACGAACTTCTACCGCAACGCCGGCGACGCGCTTGCCGCGATCAACGGCGTGTATGCCGATTTCATCAACGGTACGGGTGACAACTACTACGGCCGCAATTTGGTGATGCTCGTCGAGTTTCCGACGGAGATGTGGACGTCGCGCCTGTCGGCGACGAACGAACGGAGTCAGCCGGACAACTACTCGATTCCGCTCAGCCACTCGTACGTGCAGTCGGTGTGGGCCTCGGCATACGACGCGATCAACCGGGCGAACGCGGTGCTCGATCATGTGCCATCGATCGACATGGACACGACGCTCCGCAGCCGGATCATCGGCGAAGCGAAATTTCTCCGAGCGTTGCACTACTTCAATCTCGTACGGCTTTTCGGCGGCGTGCCGCTCAAGCTTCGCGAGACGAACGGCCTCGACAGCTTAGCGCTTCCACGGAGCACCGCGGCCGACGTCTACGCGCAGATCGTGACGGACCTACAGGACGCGATCGCGGCGCTCCCCTCGGCCAAGACGTACAAGGGCACCGATATCGGCCGGGCGTCGAAGGGAGCGGCGAAGACACTGCTTGCCAAGGTGTACCTCCAGCGCGCCGGCACCGGCGTCGGCACCGCGGCGGACTGGCAGAGCGCGCTCGATCTGTCGCGGCAGGTCCAGTCCGACGGCGACTACGCGCTCGTTCCAGACTACAAGTCGCTGTTCGACTTCATCGGCGGCACGGTGAAGGAGCAGAATAGCGAAGTGATATTCGACGTCCAGAACATCCGCGCGCCCGGCCTCGGCGGCCGCATCTCGTCGCACATGGCGGCCAACGCCACGGCTCCGTTCCTCGGAGCTTCGACCAACGGATCGTTCGAGGCGGAGAGCATCTGGTTCCACTCATTCCGCGCCGACGACAAGCGGCGCGACGGCACGTTCGTGCTGTCCTGGAACAGGGGCGGCACGACCGTAACGTGGGACGAGACGAAGAGCGCGTCACAGCCGTACGCGAGCGAGACGCCGTTCCCGCGCAAGTTCCTCGATCCGCAGATGACGGGCACCGGCGCCGAAGAGCCGAACTACATCATCCTTCGCTACGCCGAGGTGCTCCTGATGGTCGCCGAATCGGCGAACGAGGTGAGCGGCGGCCCGACGGCCGAGGCGTATGCGGCGATCAATGCCGTGCGCGCCCGCGCCGGCATTCCGGCGATGACGCCGGGGTTGAGCCATGACCTGTTCCGCGATTCGGTGTTCGTCGAGCGGCGCTGGGAGCTCTCGCTCGAGGGGCCGAACGGCTACTTCGACAGCCAGCGCAACTGGGCGTGGGCGAAGGCGCGCGTCGAGCAGAGCATGGCGCACGCGAACAGCAAGACGAGCAAGTTCCCGAAGGCCAACAACGGCCCGATCCCGGACAAGTACAAGCTGATGCCGATTCCGCAGCGGGCGCGCGATCTCAACCCGCTGCTGAGCCAGAATCCCGGCTGGTCATAAGGCGAGCGCCGGGACGGCGCTCACTGGACGAAGTGGTCGAGGCGCGGTAGTCATCAATCCCGATGATGAGTACCGCGTCGTCATTCGCCTCCCGACATCAGTGCTTCCTCGGCGTCGACGTCGGGACGAGCGGCGTCAAGGCGGTTCTCGTCGCGCCGAACGGCGACGTGACCGCGAGCGCAGTGGAGCCGTTGGGTCTGTCGGCGCCTCGCCCCGGCTGGGCAGAGCAGGATCCAGAGGACTGGTGGCAGGCGAGTATCGCGGCGATCGGCTCGGTGCTTGCCGCCGATCCGCGCGCAATGGTCGAAGCGGTGGGCTTGTCGGGACAGATGCACTCGTCGGTGTTCCTCGCTGCCGACGGAAAGATCATTCGCCCGGCACTCCTCTGGTGCGACGGGCGGACGACGGCAGAGTGTCGGGTGATCACCGAGCGGGTCGGCGGCGAGGAGCGACTCAGGGAATTGGCGTGCAATCCCGCGCTCGAAGGATTCACCTTGCCGAAGGTCCTGTGGCTGCGCGCGCACGAGCCGGAGGCATTCGCGCGACTGGCAACGGTGCTCCTCGCCAAGGACTTCGTCCGCCATCGTCTTACAGGAGTATTGGCGACCGAGCCGTCCGACGCTTCGGCGACGCTGATGTTCGACACAGCACGCGTTCGCTGGAGCGACGAGATCCTAAGCGCCGTGGGGCTGCCGCGATCGATCGTGCCGGCGATTGGCGGCTCATCGGAGGTGCTCGGCCGCGTCACACCCGAAGCATCGCGGCTCACGGGGCTCGCGGCGGGCACACCCGTTGTCGGCGGCGGCGCAGACAACGCGTGCGGTGCCGCGGGCGTCGGCGTCGTGCGGCCCGGCAGCGCGGTGGTGAGTTGGGGAACGTCGGGCACCGTGCTCGCGCCCACCGACTCGCCGCGCGTGGATCCGTTGCTTCGCGTGCACACCTTCTGTCACGTCGCACCGGGCGTCTGGTACATGATGGGCGTCGTTCTCAGCGCGGGCGGCGCGTTCGCCTGGTACCGCGATCAGCTCGTGCGCGGCGGCGGCGTGGCAACCGACTTGAACGAGGAGCTCGACGCCGAAGCCGCAAGTGCTCCCCGCGGTGCCAGCGGCGTGACCTTTCTCCCCTACCTCCAAGGCGAACGGACGCCGCACCGCGACGCGTCGGCGCGCGGTGCGCTACTCGGGTTGAGCCTCGCGCACAAGCGCGCCCACCTCACACGCGCAGTGCTCGAAGGCGTCTGCTTCGCGCTTCGCGACTCGCTGTCGATCCTGCGCGAGGTTGGCGTGCGGCCGGAGGAACTGCTGCTCACCGGAGGCGGCGCGCGAAGCCCGTTCCTGCGTACGCTGCAGGCCGAAGTATTCGGGTTACCGGTCCGAACGGTGAATCCTGGAGAGGGGGCGGCGTATGGCGCCGCGCTTCTCGCCGCCGTGGGAATCGGAGCGTTTTCAGATCTCGGAAGCGCGGCGAGAGCAACGCTCACGCGATCGGCGCCAGAGCATCCCGGCGCAGGGGCGCATGCGGCGTATGAGGAGGCATACCAGCGGTTTCGTGCGGGGTACGCGGCGGCGCGGGGCGAGCGGGGTTGAAGGCGGTGCCAGATCGAGGCGAAGTTGCCGCGCGCCTGTTCACGCCCAGGAGAAGCGATAGACCGTGGTCGACCTGAACTCCTGGCCTGGTCGCAGCACCGTCGACGGAAAGCTTGGATGGTTTGGTGAATCGGGAAAGTGTTGTGTCTCGAGAGCGACGCCGGCGTGGCGAGGGTACGATCGACCTCCCTTCCCTGGCGCACCGTGGTCGACGTGATTTCCGGTATAGAGTTGCAGGCCCGGCTCGGTCGTATGGATCTCGAGCACGCGCCCGCTCGCCGGGTCGGCGAGACGAGCCGCGAACGCCAATGCTCCTTGATTGCCGTCGCGGAGCACGAAGTTGTGATCGTAGCCATGGGCAACGCGAAGCTGTTCGTTCGCGGCGGCGATGTGCGCGCCGATTCGCGTTCCTCGGGTGAAGTCGAATGGCGTGCCCGCCACGTCAAGCAAGCCGCCGGTCGGGATGAGCGTTTGGTCGACGAGCGTGATACGGTCGGCGCCGACCGTCAGCTCGTGGTCGAGGATATCGCCGACGTCGGAGCCGGCGAGATTGAAATACGAATGCTGCGTGAAGTTCACGATCGTCGGTGCGTCGGTGGTCGCGTGATATTCGACGCGAAGCTGGTTGTCGTCGTCGAGCGAATATGTCACGCGAACGCTGAGCGACCCCGGATAGCCGTCGTCGCCCGCGGCGATCTCACAGCGAAGCTCGGCGCCATCGACGCCGCCTCGGCGGAATCGGCCGACGGCCCACTCGCGACAGTGGAATCCTCTCGGTCCGCCGTGAAGGTGATTGGGCGGGTCGTTGATCGGCAGCGAGTAGGCCATTCCGTCGAGGGTGAATCGTCCGCGGGCGATCCGATTGGCGTAGCGGCCGACGAGCGCGCCGAAATAGCGAGCATCCGCCATGTAGGCATCGAGCGAGTCGTAGCCCAGCGTGACGTCGGCGATTCGGCCACGCCGATCGGGCACGTGGATCGATGTGATACGCCCGCCGAGCGGGATGAAGCGAACCTCGACACCGCGTTCGTTGGCGAGGAGAAAAGCGTCGATCGTCATCGTCGACTCGCCTCGGAGGTCTCCGGACGCGTCGAAACGAAGATCACGCCGGCACCGTGGCCGAGACCCCAGCGCGCCGTCGCCGCGACGCCGTCGTAGTGCCGTATGTAGACCACGGCGCTCACCGGAATGTTGCGCAGGGCTTCGACGCCGCCCACCTGCACGCCGTCGACGTATACGATCACTCGCGTCGGCGTCGAGAAGCTGTCCGGCCCACGTGTCTCAAACCAACTTTGGTGCATCGACTCGACCGCGTCGTACGCCGTGACGAAGTGGCTGTCGGCAAGCTGCTGCCGCGTGATCACGGCGCGATCGGGATGCGCCGGCGCAGGCGACTGGTGAATGCAGCCCGCGCCCGCGGCAAGCGCGCATGACGCGGCGAGAGTCAGCAAGCGTCGCATCGGGGGCTCCGCATCAACTCGCGCGGCCTAGCCGAGCACCAGGCGTTCGACCTCGGCGAACGAGGCGACGACTTCGTCGGCCGCGTCGACGACCGACTGCCGGCGCGCGAACCCGGTATATGCCGCGAAGCAGTCGACCGACTCGCGCATCGCGACATCGGTCATGCCGTCACCGACGGCAAGCACGGGCGCGTCGAGAGCCAGGTCGCGCACGACATCGCGTTTACCGCTCGACGTGGTGAGCGGCGATGCGGCGTCGAAGTCTACGTACGCGCCGATCGCGTCGAAGTGGATCGGCACCGCATGCAGATCGCCAGGCGACAGGCCGACATGATACACCAAACGCAGCAGGGCCGGTCTGAGGCCGCCGCTCACGAGGTGCACCTGAACGCCGGCGCGCTGCAGCCGATGAATTGCCTGAGGTGCGCCCAGTGCGACTCGCTCCACGTACACATGGGACAGCGCTTCGATCTCGTCGTGGCGTGGACGGATCTTGGCAAGGCGCCGGGCGTACACACTCTCGAGGGGCAGGCCGCCCTGCATCGCGGCGCGCGTCATCTCCGATACGGCGCGCGCCACCTCGTCGCCACGACAAGCCGCCAACCAGTCGATCCCCTCGACCCCGGACAGAGTGGAGTCGACGTCGAGCACGACCGATCGGAAGCGCGGCTCACCAGTACTCATATTCTGACGCTCGCGTCGTCAGTCCGGCACATCGCCGGTGTCGCCGAAATTGATCACGCTGGCCGAGAGAATGTCGCCGAGCGCGAGGAGCCGGCGGCGCAGCGCGTCGTCGATGCGGCCGTCAACGGCGACGGCGGCGAGGGCCTCGCCGCCCTCGCGAAGCCGCGCTTGATGGTACTCGGCGATGTTCACTCCGGCGGCGCCGAGCAGCGTCCCGACGCGTCCGATGACGCCGGGCACGTCGGCGTTCGTCAACACCAGCAGCGTGTGCCGCGGAGCGACGTCGACCTTGAATTCGCCGATCCGCGTGATGCGCGGGCCGACGCCGAGGGCCGCGACTCCGCCGATGACTAGTTGCTGCCCCTCGCCGCGAACGGCCACGCGTATCGTGTGCGCATCCTCGGCCGCCTGCAGCGGCACCGCGGCGATCGCGATGCCGCGCTCCGCGGCCCGCGCGCGCGCGTTGACGAGCGTGATGCGGTCGTCCCCGGTGATGCCGCGCAGCGCGCCGGCTGCCACCGCCGCAGCGAGCAGCGACTCGCCGCCGGCGAATTGCCGGCCGACGTGCAGCGTGATCTGTTCGATCGCCTTGGCGTTACGGTCGGCGAGCAGCGCGCGCGCGATCTCGGTCGACTGCCGGGCCAGCGCGACCGCACCGCGTAGGTCGCGCCATCGGCCGCGGTCGACGCCCGCAAGATTCACGGCGCCGGACAGATCACCGGTCAGAAGGGCGTCGCGTACGGCGACGCAGACGTCGACGGCGACGTTGCGCTGGCCCTCGGCGGTCGATGCGCCGAGGTGCGGCGTGAGCAGCACGTTGTCGATGCGCCGGAACGGATCGCCCGCGGCAAGCGGTTCCTTGGTGTAGACGTCGAGCAGCGCTCCGTGCACGCGTCCCGATTCGAGTGCCGCGGCAAGCGCCGACTCCGCGACGATGCCGCCGCGTGCGAAGTTGGCGACGATCGCGCCTTCGGGCAGGCGGTTGAGCGCCGCGGCGTCGATCATCCCTCGCGTCTCGTCGGTGATTGGCGTGTGGACGGTGAGGATGTCCGCGCGCGGCAGGAGCTCGGCGAGCGTGTCGGCGCGGTCGACGCGTAGCAGCTCGAACCGCTCGCGCTGCACGTACGGATCGAACGCCGCCACGCGCATGCCGAAGGCGTGCGCGCGAATCGCCACCTCTCCGCCGATGCGGCCGAGGCCGACAATGCCGAGCGACCGCCCCGCGAGCTCGGTGCCGAGCAGGTCAGATCGATCCCACCGTCCGTCACGCATGGACGAAAAGGCTCGAGGCAGGTGTCGCACGAACGACAGCAGCGCGCCGAAGAAGAGCTCGGCAACAGCGATGGTATTCCCACTCGGTGCGTTGATCACGGCGATGCCGAGTGACGTCGCGGCCGGGAGGTCGATGTTGTCGGTGCCGACACCAGCGCGGCCGACGACGCGCAGTTTTGTCGCCGCACGGAGCAGGTCGGCGGGAAGTTGCGTTGCGCTGCGCCCGACGAATGCATCGTAGCCGCCGATCTCGGCGACGAGGTCGCGCCAGGGGCGCGTGGGGCGTTCATCGACTTCGAGCGCGGGCTCGGCACGGAGCAGGTCGACACCGCGCGGATCGACCTCGTCGGTCACGAGCACGCGCAGCCGCGTCACGGGGAGTGCACGGCCAAGCTCGGCGTCCACCGATCGAGAACGTTGGCCGGCGTGTAGCGGGCTGCTTCGGCGGCGGTGAGCACCCGGCGCGACGGACTCGACACGGCGCCGGGCCCGGTCGTGCCGTACTCGAAGAAGCGCGCCGACGCGGGCTCGTACCAGACTCGAGTGCCAGTCGAGTCGACGGAGGACATCCGGTCCCAGCCACGCGCCCCAATGTGGTCGTCCATCCAACAGTCAATGAACGCCACGCTCGCATTCGCTCGCGCGCTGGCGAATGGATGCCAGGGCCGCCCAAGCGTCACCGAGTTTTTCGCCATCGCTGGACTGTCTTTCACGAGGCGACTCCGAATGAACAAGAAGCCGAACGGCCGCGCGCTGTCAGTGCTGGCGGCGGTGACATAGCCGTTGGTCGTCGCGTTCTTGCGGTCGCGCGACACGATCGTACAGCCGTCGAACACCGCCTGGCCCGCGCCGAAGATGAAGTCGACGTGGCCCCAGATCTCGCATCGATAAAAGTAGCTCCGACCGGAATTGGCGAAGAGCGTGTCCTGAAAGCCGGTAATCTTGACGTTGACGAACGTCGCGCGGTCGGAGCCAAGGTCGGCCATGAGCGCGACGGCCTGCATGTTTTTGAGCTTGGTTGGATCACCGTCCGGCTTGGCGATGTTTTCGGGATAGTCGAACGCGTTCTCGATGGTGAGGTTCTCGGCGCGGAAATCGGGGGCGACGATGCGCAGCGTGTAGCTGCCGCGCGTGCCGTAGGTGCCGCCACCGGGGCTGGGCGTGTCGGCGGCCGCGTCGTAGGTGAGCACGGTGCTGTCGCGGTCCTCACCGATGAGTGTTACGTACGGCCGATCGATCGTGAGCTTTTCGTGATAGCGCCCGTTGCGAATGAAGATCGCCGCGCGGCCAATGCCATTCGGCGGCAACGCGGTGAGCGCGGCGCCGAGGGTGCGGAAGGTCGGCGTGCCAGAGGCGCTGTCGCCCTCAGCGCCGCCGAAATGCGCGTCGACGATCGCCGCGTAGCGGCCGCTCGTCGGCGCTCCGGTCACGACAGACATCGACACGAATTTTCCCGTGCACGAGTTCGCCGGGGCCTCGGAGCTCGTGCCAGTCACCTGAACATCGGATCCCGTGACCTCGAGGTTCGTGGGTCCGGGTCCGCGATCGAGCGACAGGTGGCTCGCGCTCACTTTCACCGCGCCCGCGTCGTCGAAGTGCACGTTGTCGAACGAGATGCCGAGCCGGCGCGACGCGTCATAGCCCTCGAGAATCACTCTGCCGCCGCCGATGACGCGCACGTCTTTCAAGCGAATGTCGCGAAACAGCGGTATGAGGGACCCGGTCGTCTGAGGCGAAGCGGTGTAGTGGGTGTCCATCTCGATCGGATCTTTCGTGTTTCGAATGCAGACGTCGCGGTATTCGACGTCGTGGACCAATCCACCGCGACTCGCGTTGGACTTGATGCGGAGGCCGTTGTCGGCGCCGTCTACCGATAGGTCGAAGACGCGGATCGCGCTCGCGCCGCCGTCGGTCTCGCTGCCGATCGACATCCCATGGCCGCGATAGAAATGGTCGTGCGAGATCGTCATGTGCGAGCTGGCGATCTTGCCCGCCTTGATGGCGACGTTGTCGTCACCGGTGTTGATGAAACTGTGCGTGATCGTGACGTTGGTCGCACTGGCAGGATCGATGCCGTCCGTGTTACGCGCCCGCGGATCGCGGGTGTCGATGCGCACGCCCCACGCGGTAAAGCCGTTCCCTCGATCGAACACGACGTGGAAGTTGGGCGAGTTCTTGAAGGTGACGTCGTACACCGTGACATCGTTCGACGTCGTGAATTGCACGAGGCGAGGACAGCTCTGGCTCAGGTTGCGCTGCTTGGCATCCTGGGCGAGGTCCCACCAGGACACGGTCTTACCGATCAGCGCAGCCCATCCGCGACCGTCGATCGTGCCAGGACCCATGATTCCGCTCCCGGCGGCGTTCGTGGCGGAGATGAACGGGCGGCAGCCGTGGCCCTTCTTGTCGACGGTGCCGCAGCGGCCGTCGATGTCGTAGTCGCGCGCGTCGCGCGACGCGAAGAGCACGACGTTCGTGTCGACGACGAGCGTGACGCCTCGCGTCAACGTGAGCGCACCGGCGAGGAAGGCGCGCTGGGTACCGTTCGCACGGAGGACGACCGCGCGGCCCGCGGCGCAGCTCACAATCGCCGATTGAATGCGCCGCGTATCCGGCCTCGACTCGTCCGCGCCGGCGAGCGTGGTGTCGGCGACCGGAGTGAGCCGCGCGTCGAGCGTGGCGCAGGCGGCGGGACGATGCGGCTCGACGACGGTCCGCGTATCCTGTGCGTTGGCCATCGCGCCTACGCCGAGCGCGATCGCGGCACCGAAGACGGCGGTCAACGAGGGGCGCGTCATGGCTTCCCCGCTTCGACCGTGACGACGATCGGCGTCGCGATGCGCCGCGCCTGATCGTCGAGGTAGTGCCACCAATCACGGACGTCGCGGAAGTCACCACTGTCGGTCCAGCCGGCGCCGATGTAGTAGTCGACTGGAACGCCCGATCGCGCGTGCGACAGCGCGAGGTAGTGCGTGCTCGTCTCCTTCCAATCCGTTACCGCCGATCGCGGAAGGAGCACAGCGATGCCGAGCTCACCGTGCCCACCATCCTTGGGCAGGATCGGCCCCCACTCGGCGAGCCAAGCCCAGTCGTTCGCCTTGCTCTCCGAGCCGACGACGCCGGCACGCTTCACGATGCCCGAGACCCAGGGAATGTCCGTGGAGCCCGCACCCTCCGTTCTGAAGGTGCTCACGACGTGATTGAGATTGTGCCCCGCGTCGAGGGCGACGCGCTTGATCTCCGACACGCGAAGACCGCCGGCGTTCCACGGCTGGTAGTTGAGCTCGAAGATGACACGTACCGGGCCGTTGGCGATGATGCGCCAAGTCTTGAAATTGAGTGCGCGATAAAGCGAGTCGTTGCGCCAGATCGCAGTGCCGCCGGCGCCGAGCGACTCGCCGACATCGAAGAAGTCGGCACCCTCGCCGTTATCGTGGTGATATTCGTCGTGGCCTTTGGCGTACCACTTGTCGACGATGGGTGTACGCACGCGCTTGACCCAGACGTCGACACCGCTGCTGTTCAACGAATCGACCTTCCAGAGGCCCTGGCCGTAGATGCGGTAGGCGATACGGTCGCTTTCCCACGCAACGTCGTCGCGCGGATCTTCGTGCGCCGCGTAAACGCGCTTGACGCCGACGGCCGCCGGGGCATGCGCCTCGACGATGAAGCGGCGTGTTTCGCGCGGCGCAAAGCTCGATTGGAAGATGAGCTCGTCCGTGATGCCGTCGCCGTCGTCGTCCACGGACTGCGAGGGAATCTCGAGCCCTGAGCCGGCATCTCGGACGCGGAGCAGGCCGGGCGCGGCTGACGGCATCGCGCTGCGCACGACGGCCCACGACACACCGATCGTCTCGTCCGGCCGGGGCGCGTCGAGGGTGTTTGCCGCGCGCACCGTGAACGCCGGCGCGGCGGACTGCGCCCCGGCGCCCACCGACGCCATGGCGCTCGACATGGCGACCATCGTCACTATCGCCGCGATCGTCCTGTTCATTTCAATTCCCTCATGTGGACGCTTTGCATGTCCGCGAAGTCCTGATTCTCACCGCCCATCGCCCAGCAGAATGCGTATCGGCTGGTGCCGCACCCGGAATGGATCGACCAGGCGGGCGACAGCACGACGTCGCCGTCGCGCACCACGAGATGACGGGTTTCGTTTGCCTCGCCCATGAGGTGGATGACCACCGCGTCGCTCGCGAGATCGAAGTAGAGGTAGACTTCGGTCCGCCGCGCGTGAGTGTGCGACGGCATAGTGTTCCAAACGCTCCCCGATGCGAGCGTCGTCACGCCCATGACCAGCTGCGCGCTCGCCGCGCCGCTGGGATGGATGTACTTGGCGAGCCGACGAGCGTTCGCCGTCTCGCTCGCCCCGAGCTCCGAAGTCTCGGCCGCCGCGCGCGTGACGAGCGTCGTCGGATGGTCGGCGTGCGCCGGATAGCTCACGCCGTAGAAGCGGGCCGGCGTCCCCGCGTCGGCGCTCGCGACGCTGATCTCGCGGCTTCCGCGGCCGACGTAGAGAACGTCGGCTCGCTCGAGCTCGAACCGCCGGCCATCGACCGTCACGATTCCGGCGCCGCCGATGTTGAGCAGGCCAAGCTCGCGCCGCTCGGCGAAATACCCAGCACGTATCGACGCGGGCGCTTCGAGCGGCAGCGGGCGATCGAGCGGCACCGCGCCCAGGAGCAGCGCACGGTCGAGATCGACGTGACGCGTCACGAGCTCGCCGGGCACGAACAGGTGCTCGACGAGAAACCCGGCGCGCAGTTGGTCGGTCGTCAGCGTCTTGACGCGCTCGGCGTCAGGTAAACGGTGCATGGTCATTTGAGCTAGCGAGAGGTCCAGCCGCCGTCGACGAGGAGCACGTGTCCTGACACGTAGTCGCTCGCCGCCGACGCCAGAAAGACGGCGGCGCCGGCGAGATCTCGGGGCGTGCCCCACCGGCCCGCGGGAATACGCGCGCTGATTTCGGCGAAGCGCTTTGGATCGTCGCGCAGAGCGCGCGTGTTGTCGGTATCGAAGTACCCAGGCGCTATGGCGTTCACCTGAACGCGGTGCGCCGCCCACTCGTTGGCCAATGCCTTGGTGAGGCCGGCGACCGCATGCTTGCTCGCCGTATACGCGGGCACTGTGAGGCCCCCAGTGAACGACAGCAGCGAAGCGACGTTGATGATCTTTCCGCGCCGTCGCTCGATCATCTGACGGCCGAACGCCTGCGATAGGAGCCAAACCGAGTCGAGATTGGTACGAAGCACGCGATCCCATTCTGCGATGGGATACTCCGCGGCCGGCGCGCGGGCGATCGAGCCGCCGTTGTTGACGAGAATGTCGATGCGCGGCGCAGCGCGCTGGACTTCGCCGATCAGTCGGTCAACTGCCGCCCGGTCGGCGAGGTCGGCGTGCACCGTCCACGCTTCGCGACCCAGCGCCCGAATCGCCGCGGCCGTGGCATCGGCGCCGCCGGACGTCGAGCTCGCGCAGACGACGTCCGCTCCCGCTTCAGCGAATGCTTCGGCAATAGCGCGTCCGAGCCCGCGGCTGGCGCCGGTGACTAGCGCGCACTTGCCGGCGAGCGAGAACGACTCGAGAACGCTCATCGCCCGAGCTCGACGGCGGCGAGCACAAACGCGCCGACGCCCTTGTAGTCGTCGACGACGACCGGCTCGCTGACATAGTAGCCGTACGATCCGTCACGCGGCGGATTTCCGCCGAGGCCGGCGACCTTGCAGATGCCGCCGATCGACACGAGGCCGTTCGGGGCCACGCGCACGAACTGCGCGAGCATGCCATCGAAGGCGCGATCGGCCAACGACCGGTAGGCGGCGTCGAGATAGCCGAGCCGAGCGCCCTTGGCGAATGCATAGGTAAACATCGCGGACGCCGATGCCTCGAGATAGTTGCGGGCACGGTCGGGTTGGTCGAGCACCTGCCACCACACGCCGGTAACGGGGTCCTGTACCCGCGCGACGGCGGCGGCGAGCTGTTGAACCACGCGGACGAGCTCTGCGCGGTCGCGGTGGCTCTTCGGCAAGTCGTCGAGCACATCGACGGCGGCCATGAGGTACCAGCCAACGGCGCGGCCCCAAAAGATCTGCGAGAGCCCGGTCGCGGTGTCGGCCCAGGGCTGGGCATGAGCGGCGTCCCAGGCGTGATAATAGAGGCCCGTCCTCGGGTCGCGGAGGTGGCGGGCGGCGAGCAGGAACTGGTGGGCCACATCGCTCATCGCAACGGTGTCGCCGTGACGCAGGGCGTACTCGGCGTAAAATGGCTCGGCCATGTACAATCCGTCGAGCCACATCTGCTGCGGGTAGATCCGCTTGTGCCAGAAGCCGCCTTCGTCTGTCCGCGGCTGGTGACGGAGCTGATCGCGCAGCGCGGCGGCGGCGCGCGTGTACCGTACGTCGGACGTGCGATCGATCAGCGGGAAGAGCACGCGCCCTTCGTTGATCTGGTCGAGGTTGAAGTCGGCGGCGTTGTAGCCGGTGATCCGGCCATCGGGCTGCACGAGCGCGTCGATGCTTCGCTTGACGTACGCATCGTAGTGCGGGTCGTGAGTCGCGGCACCCACACGGTGCAGCGCGACAAGCATCAGTCCCGCGGTATAGTCCCACGTATCGAGCACCGCGTTCGGCCTTCGACGCATCACCGACTCGGCGACTCGCACGGACCAGGGCTCAGCCGATGGTTGCGCCGCGGCCGCTCCTGCCCCGATGAGGAGTACCGCGACGGCGAGCCGAGTGGGAGCCAGGGTCACGCCGGGGATGCTCCGTTGATGGTCGTGCCGCGCCAATCCAGCCCGCGCACGTGCTCGATCAGATTGCCTTTCTCCACGCCCGCGAACCGGCAGTCGAGGACGCGAATGTCCTCGATCGGCGCGTTGGGGAAACCGCGGAGGTAGACGCCGTACTGACTCCGGCGACTCGTCACGCGTCGCATCTCGACGTCGCGGGCGACCGGCGTGAACGATCCCCTCGCGCCCTCCTCGTAGGTGAAGTCGATCGATAGCACGGCGATCACCACCTGGCCGATCGTCACGTCGCGCATATAGATGTCGTGGAGCCGGCCGCCTCTCATCGCATTGTTCTTGAGGCGGAGCGCGCTGTCCAGACGCGGGCTGTCCATGCGGCAATCGTAAGCAAACACATTCCAGCAGCCGCCCGAGATCTCGCTGCCGACGGTAACGCCTCCATGTCCGTCGCGCATGTCGCAGTTGCGAACGATGATGTTCTCGCTGGGTACGTTGACGCGCCGGCCGTCGGCGTTTCGCCCGGACTTAATGGCGATGCAGTCGTCGCCGGTGTTGAAGACGCAGCGCTCGATCAATACGTCGCGACAGCACTCGGGGTCGCAGCCATCGTTGTTCGGGCCGTGGCTGTCGATCGATACCCCGCGCACCGTCACGTTTCGGCAGAGCACGGGATTGATCTCCCACATGGGCGAGTTGACGATCCGCACGCCCTCGATGAGCACGTTCGTACAGCGATATGGCTGGATGAAGTTAGGACGCAGGTAGTCGTTCTCACCGAACCGCCGTTCGGCGATAGGAACGCCGCGCTCCGCCATCTCGAGCAAGCGCTGGCGCGATGCGTTGTAGTTTGGCGTACCCGGCCGCCAGCCGAAGTCCGCGTTGCCCTTCCAGGGCCACCAGTGTTCGGCACCCGCCTGACCGTCCAGCGTCCCCTCGCCGGTGATGGCGATGTTCGTGCAATCGAGCGCGTAGATGAACGGCGAGTAGTTGTAGAGCTCCGTGCTCTCGAAGCGGGTGAGCACGGCGGGCAGGTAGTGCGCGGCGTTCTGGCTGAAGGCGAGCGTTCCACCGCGCGCGACGTGCAGGTCGACGTTGCTCTCGAGATGCACCGCGCCGGTCAGAAAGCGGCCCTCGGGTACGACCACGCGGCCGCCCCCGGACTCGTTGCAGGCTCGGATCGCGCGGCGAATGGCCGCCGTGCAGTCGTCGCGGCCGCCGGCCACGGCGCCGAAACGCATGATGTCGAAGTCACGTCGCGGAAAGCTCGGCGGGACGATTCGGCGAAGGATCTCCGGCACACGAGCCCAGGCGTCGGAGGCCGGCTCGGGGGCGCCCGACGCCGGGGCGGATCGGCAAGCAACGGGGGCCAGCGGCGACGCGAGCAGCGCACCGGCGCCGACCGTCTTGAGGAAATCGCGGCGATTGGTGGTCGTGGTCATCGAATTGACGGGCGTGGGTGGCTGCGAGACCAGCGCGCGAACGCTACGAGCGTCGCCGCCGGCTTGGTGGTGTACCAGCCGTAGCCGGCGCGGCGGTCGGTCAGCTGGTTCCAGTCATAGAGCTTGATACCGTCCCGATTCGCCATGATCACGCGGTTGGTGCCCAGCTCATAGAGGCGGCCCCAGAGCGGCGCGGCGCCAGCATCCCGCGTGAGCTGATACTTCTCGTATTTGAGTCCGCGCAACTTGACCGAGGCGAGCCAGTCAGTCGCCGCATACACCGCCCGCACCACGCGATCGCTTGGCTCGGGAAGGGCCATGAGAAAGTCGACGATGGCGGCGCTCTCCAGCGAGGCGAGCGACGCGAGCTCGTAGCTGCGCGCGCTCGCCGGC
>JBIOHX010000034.1:0-17566 GCA_044449465.1 Gemmatimonadales bacterium
ACCTGTACCTGCGCGGCGTCGGCGATCCATCCCTGAGCTCGCGCTTCTGGCACGAGCAGGAGCCGATGGACGCGCTGGCGCACCAGATCGCCGCGGCCGGCATCAAGCACCTGCGCGGCGACATCGTTGGCGACGCGAGCGCGTTCGACGACAAGCTCGTCCCCGATGGATGGAAGACGAGCTACCTCGGCGCCTCGTACGCGGCGCGCGTGTCGGCATTGTCGCTCAACGAGAATCTCGTCTGGGTCGTCGTGCAGCCGAACGGCAGGTCGGCGTCCGTCACCCTCGATCCGGCGACGACGACGACTCCCGTCGAGGCCAGCGTGCGCGTCGTCGGCGGCACGGGCGGACACATCTCGGCGGCGCGCCGTCCGGACGGTAGCATCCTCGTGCGCGGCACCATCGGCTCGCAGTCGGGACCGCTCCGATATTCGCTCGTCGTCGACGATCCGCCGCTCTTCACTGCTGGCGCGCTGCGCGCGGCGTTGCAAAAGGCGGGCGTCACCGTGGACGGCCAGACGCGCCTCGGCGTGACGCCGACTGGCGCGACCGAGGTCGCAGCGGTGGCATCGCCGCCGTTGGCGCAGATCATCGGCGAGATGGACCGTGAGAGCATCAATGTGTACGCCGAGCTCTTGTTCCGCGCCGCCGCCCACGCGTCCGGGCCGGTCGGCTCGGCGGAGTCGGGGCTCGCAAACCTGCGCGAGTTTCTGACGAAGAAGGTCGGCACGCGGCCTGAGGTCGTGAACGTCACCGACGGAAGCGGGCTCTCGACGATCGACCGGGTGACACCGCGGTCGATGGTGCGGCTGCTCGGCTACGTGCATCAGGCGCCGTGGGGCCCGGTGTTCGACGCCGCGCTGCCGGTCGAAGGCGAGTCGGGCACGCTCAAGCGCCACGGCAAGAGTGCGCCGTCGCGCGGCAACCTGCACGCCAAGACCGGCACGACGAACACCGTCGCCGCGCTCGGCGGATACGTCACGGCGCGGAACGGCGAGGTGCTTGCCTTTTCGCTGATCTACAATGGCGGCGAAGGCGGGAATGCCAAAGCGGCGATGGATCAGATCGGCGCGACGATGGCGGAGTTCGTCCGCGAATAGCCCGCGATGCCGTTCGCGGACTGATATTATTTCTCTTTAATATCGATTCCGCGCTCGCGAAGCGCCGTGATGTAGGCCTGGCCCGGCACGCACTCGTCGGGAGTATGGACTCCCGGCGGCTGGACTTCGCCGCGCACCTGCATCTGGCCCGTGATCGACAGCGAGTACCCGGTAGTCCGCATCATCGCGCTGACGTGATGCCGCTCGTCGAACCGGTCGACGAGCTCGAAGGTCTTCGCTGCGGGTTTGCCGTCCTTGGTGCCGCGGACGATCACGCGCAGCGCCACGAGATCGCGCCCCTGCGGCTTGGTGAGCTTCGGTCCGACCGTGGCGATGAACGCATCGCGAGGCACGACGGCGGTCCCCTTCACGTCCACCGGCTCGAGGTCGAGCAGGCCCAACGCGCGAATGTCCGCCATCAGCCCCGCGTGCCCCGGATAGCGAAGCGTCTTGTACTCCATCACCGGCACCTTGCCCTCGTACCGGAACGCCATCGTCGACAGGCCGCCCGCCGTGTGGAACGCCTCGAGCCTGCCGAGCGGCGCGTCGAAGTCGACGGGCTCGATCTCCGACAGCGCCTTGACTTGCGTGCGCTTTCGGTCGCGCAGCACCCACGACAGCGTCGTGTAATAGTCGAGCGCGCCCTCGAGCGAATACACGAGCATGTAATTGAGCGGCGGCTCCGGCTGCTGCGGCAGCCCGCCGACGAAGATCTTGACCGACTCCACGCTGTCGAGCGCCTCGATGCCGAGCTCGGCGAGGATGTTGACCATGCCGGGCGCGAGGCCGCAGTCGGGGACGACCGTGATCTTCTTCTTTCGCGCTTCCGCGTCCAGCCCCTTCTGCTTGAACACGATCTCGGTGTTGCCGCCGAGGTCGCAGAAGTGCACGCCTGCTTCGACGGCGAGCGCGGCCAGCTCGTAGTTGAAGTAGTATGGAATGGCGCTCATCACGGCATCCGAGCTGCGCATGGCGCCGACCACGGCGTCGCGATCGCGCACGTCGAGCGTGGTTGGGATCAACCGCGGACCCGAGTACGGCGCGAGAAACTCGGCCAGGTGCCCAACGTGGATATCGGCCAGCCGCACCTCACGCACGTCGGGGTTCTGCAGCAAATCGTAAGCGCATGCCGAGCCCTGCAACCCCGCCCCCAAAACGAGCATCCGCATTCCGTAGATTCTCCGTGTGATCGTTGTACGATCTGAAAGTTATCAGCTACCACGATCTGCGTCACCCGCGCGCGCACGATCCTCGCACTATTACACGCCATGAGCGCATCCGTGCACGACACCGATTGGCGGCGTCACATCGTCGACGATGACGACGGCATCACTCGGCTGCTAGACGGCACGCGTCGCATTGCCGTGCTGGGGATCAAGATCGAGCCGGATCGGCCCGCGCATTTCGTCGCCGCATACGTACAGGCGCACGGCTTCGACGTCGTGCCTGTTCCGGTCTACTATCCGGACGTCGACGAGATCCTCGGCGAGCGCGTGTACCGGAGCGTCGCCGCGGTGCCGGGTGATGTCGACATGGTGAATGTGTTCAGGCGCAGCCGCGACGTCGCGGCGCACGTCGCCGACATCGTCGCCAAGCGTCCGAGGTCGGTGTGGATGCAGCTTGGCATTCGTGACGACGCATCCGCCGAACGCTTCGCGCGTGCCGGCATCGACGTCGTGCAAGATCGTTGCTTGATGGTCGAGCTGCGCGAGCGCGGGCGTTGAGCGCTGACCTGCGCGTCAGGGCTCGATGAGCAGTGCGCCGCGGCGAGCGTCGAAGGTCCAACGATGCCCGGCCAACAGCGACGCTATCGCCGGCGAAGAAGCCGGCACCCATCCCCCGGCCTGACGCACGCGCAGCTCGTCCCGCGTGAGCAGCGTCGGCAAGCTCGTCGTTCCAGCCGGCATCGACCCAGGCGCGATCGTGCCCGCTGGACGCAGCACGACCCGCCTCGCCCCCGCGTCGAACGTCGGGGCGAACCGCGCCAGCAGTTCGAGCCCGATCGTCGCCTGATGACCGTCGGCGATCGCCGCCGCCGTCACCGGCACGTTGGTCAGCGAGACTCGGCCGATGCCGACGGAATCTGCGGCCGCGGCAAGCGACGGACGACCCCGCGCGGCACTGCCTTCTGGCGTTGGAAAACGATGCAGCCGGGCGACGATCGCGTTGCTGTCGGCAATGACCAGACCGGATCCTCGCGGCGCGATGGCCGCATCCATCGTCCGTCCATTCACGCGGATTGGCAGCTCGCCAAGGTACCCGGATGATGCAGGCAGCCCGCGATACACGGCGAGCAGCAGTGTATCCGGCGCGATGATCCGCGTCGGATGATCGAGTAGCCAACTCGCCCGACTACGCTCGCCGTCCGCGAGTGGCGCGCCGGCGAGCGCGAGCAGCTCGCGGTATTCGTCCAGCCGCTCGTACACCACCGCGAGGTCGGGGACGATGATGTGCGGCTCGCCGCCGAACTGCAGCGCTTCTTCCATGAGCGTCGCGGCAACGCGCGGCGCGCCGCGCTCGGCGAGATATCGGCCGAGCGCCCAGCGCGCCACGGGATCATGAGGCCGGGCCCGCACCGCGGCGTAGTACATCGACTCCGCCTGCTCGAGCGCGCCGCGGGCGAGCAGCGAGTCGGCGACGCGGATCGATTGTGCCGGTGCAACTCGCGCTCCTGCAACGATGAGGACCGACAGCCAAGCGCGCGAGCGCGGGCATCGGGCAATCATTGCGGCGGCACCACCTTGAATGACGCGAGCACCTCGACGTCCGGATCGAGCACGATTCGCGCCGGAGCCGACGCCGAGGGAATGCGCAGCTGCGGCGACGGGTATTCCGCCGAGAGCCGTGTGGATGTGCGATGCTGCCCACCCGATGAATCGACCACGGCGACGGTCAGCGGAAACTGATATGCGCCGAACCGGCTCGACTGCGAGAGCGCCACAGTCACGTCGTGCGCCGTAGAGTCATACGACCAGGTCGCCGTCACTTCAGGAAAGCCGGGGCGTTCGAGCCATTGGTTGAAGAACCAGCCGAGTGTCTGCTTTGAGGCGCGCTCCATCTCGGCACGCAGATCCTCGGTCGTCGCTGTGGCGTGGCGGTGGTGCGCGTAGTACTGCCGGATGCCTTCGAAAAACGCTCGCTCGCCCACCTGCTGCTTGAGCATGTGCAGCACGAAGCCGCCCTTTTCATAGCTGTTGCGGTCGAGGAGGGCCAGCAGATTTTTCTCCGCCGTGTCGATCACTGGGCGCAGCGGAACCGATGTGGAATCGGCGATCACTGCGTCGCGAATCGACGACATGCGCGCATGAAATGCGCTGTCTCCTCGCGCTGCCCGCTCCCAGAGCGCGGCGAAGTAAGTCGCGAACCCCTCCGAAAGCCAGAGCTGCGGCCAGTCCCGCTCGGTCACGGCGTCGCCGAACCATTGGTGCGCCGTCTCGTGCGCTATCGTCTCGTCGGTGAGGGTATGACGCCGAAACCCGGCGTCCGAGTAGAAGATCTCGCTCGCGTTCTCCATGCCGCCGAAGCGCGTCGACGATTGGACGTGCGCGAGCTTCTCGTACGGGAACGGGCCGATGAGATTGGAGAAGAACTGCACGATCTCGCCGGCGCGTGCGAATGGACCAGGGACGAAATCGCGCTGCTCCGGCGCCGTGTACACCGACTGCGGCACGCATCGCTGCAGTTCGGCAAGCCCGCAGTCGGTGTCGCCCAGGTCGAGCTCGACTAGTGGCGCCGCCGCGATCACCATCAGATACACCGGGATGCGCCGCGACTCGCGCCACACCCATTCCATTCGCTCGGTCCCGTCGGCGCCCAGTACGCCGCGCGACGACTCGAGCTTTCCGTTGGCGACTACCGTTCGGCCGATCGGTGCGGTCACGCGCCAGGTGACTGTCGCCTTGTCACTTGGATGATCGATGCTCGGAATCCAGTGCCGCGCACGATTGGGCCAGTTGTCGCCAAAGTACGTCCACCGTCCGGCGCTGTCGGTTCGAACGATCAAGCCGTCAGTCACCGCGCCGCCATAGTCCACCGATACGGAATACACAGGCGCACGCCCCGCCTTGCGTGGCAGCGGAATCACCAGCCCCGAATCCGTCTGCGTAAAGCGCGTGAGCCGCCCATCCACCGAAACGTGATTGACCTTGAGGTCGAGCAGGTCGAGACGGAGGGTGTCGGCGCTCGACATCTTGCTCAGTGTGATGACGGTGGTGGCATGAATCGTCGAGCCGGTGTCGGGGAGATCGATCGAGATCGCGTAGTCGCTTACGTCAAAAGCGGGACGATAAGGGCGCGGCTCCTGCGCGGGCGCCCGCCGCGCCGCCGTCGCCATCGTGAAGGCGCCGGCCATCGCCAGCAACGAGGGCAGTCGAGTCGCGCTCCGGTGTCCGCGATGTGAACGGATCATCGGCCGAACAGCTTGCCCAGCAGGCCGTCGCCGGACGGCGATCCGTTGGGGCTCGCCGCGGCAGTGAACGCGTCGGCGAAGTCGACCGCCGTCGCAAAGCGATCGGCGGGATTCCGGCGGAGCGCGTGTTCCAGCACGCGCTCGACCGCCTCGGGCAGGCCGAGCTCCGGGCGAATCTTTCGCAGCGGGATCGGGTCATCGCGGAGCCGCGCGATCATCAGCTCCTGTTGCGTGCGCCCCTCAAATGGAAGCGCGCCAGTCAGCATCTCGTAGGTCACGAGCGCGAGCGCATAGATGTCGCTGCGCGCGTCGAGCGGCTTGCCGCGAAGCTGCTCCGGGCTCATGAACTCCGGCGTGCCGAGGATGATCCCCGTGGCCGTGAGCTTCTGGAGCTCGATGCCTGCCATCCGCTCCTTGGCGAGCCCGAAGTCCATCACGACGGCCTGGAGCTTCCCGCCGTCGAGCGTCCGTACCATCACGTTTTCAGGTTTGAGATCGCGGTGGACGATCTGCATCGCGTGCGCCGCACTGAGTCCGGCCGCGATGTCGCGCACCAGCGTCATCGCTTCGGCGAGCGGCAGATGCCCGAAGCGATTTGTGCGGTCTGCCAGTACCTCGCCATCGATGAATGGCATCACGACGTACACAAGCCCGTCGTCGGTCTCGCCCAGGTGGATGATGTGGCAGACGTTCGGGTGTTCGAGCCGCATGCCGAACCCCGCCTCGCGACGTAGCCGAGCCATGGCGTTCGCGTCGTGCGACAGCGACGCGGAGAGCACCTTGACGGCGTATCGCCCGCCTCCGGCCTCGTCGGTCGCCAGATAGACGAAAGACATGCCGCCCTCGCCGATCTTCTGCACGATGCGGAACCGGTCGTCGAGCGTCGCGCCCACCAGACTCGGGACCGACCGCGCGGCCTGACCCTTCTCCCCGGCCCCGACGGCCACGAGTTGCGTTCCGTCGCGCGTGCAGAACTTCGCGTCGTCGAAATACGTCGTTCCGCAGGTGGGGCAACGGTTCATTACGCGCGCACTTGGTTCCGCCCACCGGACTTCGCCCGGTATAGCGCCTCGTCGGCGCGAGCGAACAATTCCTCGGTCGAGTCGACGTTCTGAGATGGAAAGGTGGCGATGCCGATGCTCACCGTCAAATGCACCTCGCGTCCGCCGCCGACGTCGAACGGTTGCGCCGCGATTCGCTCGCACAGCCGCTCGGCGAACGCCACGCCGCCGTCGTTCGCCGTCACCGGTAGAATCACCTCGAACTCCGCGCCGGCTTAGCGCGCGACGATGTCCACCTTGCGCACATCCGCCTCGAGCAGCAGCGCGAGCTGGCGCAGGACGTTGTCGCCCGCCGGGTGGCCCGAGGTGTCGTTGATCTGCTTGAAGTGATCGACGTCGATCAGCAGCAGCGTGAGCGACGAGCTGTAGCGCCGCGAGCGATCGAGCTCCGTGGCGAGCCGATCAAGCAGCGCACGCCGATTGAGCACCCGCGTCAGCGGATCGGTCGTCGCCAAGGCCTCGAGCCGCCGGTTGTCGGCCCGCGTAGTGTCGAGGGCCTGCGCGCGGCGGATCGCCGCGACTGCGGCGTGGATCACCAAGTCGCCGAACGCCACGTCGTCCGGCGCCAGTCGGCGGCCTCCGAAATCGGTGCGCAGAAAGAGCACGCCCGAGCGCAGCCGGTCGATCGAGAACGGAATGGTGGCCACCGACTGAATGTCTATCGCCGTGCCGTCCCGCGCCCACTGCTCGCGCAGCGACGCGAACAACGCGTGCCGCCGCACGTCCTCGACCAGGACCGGCCGGCCGGTCTCGATCGCGGCACGCATCTCTGGATAGCGGTCGAGGCGAATCTCGAAGTCGTGGACCGTGGCATCCTCGAACGATGCGACGACGACGCCGATTCCCTCTTCGGTCCGGGCCAACACGACCGAGCAGTGCGAGATGCCGAGCGCCTGCGCTACGCGCCGCACGAGCACGCGGTAGATGCCGCTCGCCGACAGCTCGCTCGTCACGTCGTGAAGAATGTCGACCAGCCGGCGGCTGCTGACCGCGTCTCCGCGGACGCGCTCGAGCTCCTCGGTCGCCTGGCGCAGCGAGGCTCGCGTTTGGCGAAGCTGCTCGCTGGCGCGAAGCTGCGTGCGCACACGGACGAGCAGCTCGTTCACTCGGAACGGTTTGGTCACCGCGTCGTCAGCTCCCCACGGCAGCTCGGCGCTCTCATCGTCATCGACCGCCGGCGGCGCGGTCACGATCACGCGCACCTCATTCCATCGCGCGTCGCCCCGCAACCGGCGGAAGAGCGCGCTGGAATCCGAGATCGAGTCGCAGTCCAGCAGAATGAGATCGGGCACCGACCGCGTGATCGACGCAAACAATGCGTCGCAGTCGCTCACCGCCGTGACGGCATACCCGTGCTCGCGCAGCAGCCATGCGAGCGTGCCCGCGATGACCGGATCGTCTTCGGCGACGACGACACGAGAAGGGTCAATCGCCAAGCAGCTCACGGAGTCCATCCCACTCGATGTTGCCGCCGCTCAACACGGCGATCGTCGGCCCGCGCGGGCTGAACGCGCCCGACAGCAGTGCCGCGATCGTGATCGCGCCACTCGGCTCGACGACGAGCTTCATCCGATCGAGCAGGATGCGCATTGCGCCACGCAACGCAGCATCCTCCACCGTCACCACGTCATCGAGGTAGCGCTGGTGGTGGGCGAACGTGATGTGCCCGATCTCGACCGCGAGCAGTCCGTCGGCGAGGCCGCCGCTGTGCTCGAGCTTGACCGGTTTGCCCGCGGCGCGCGCTCGGCTCAGCTTGGGCGCGCCCGCCGGCTCGACACCGATGACGCGCGCCTTCGGCAGCCGAAGCTTGATCGCCGTCGCAACGCCCGCGCTGAAGCCGCCGCCGCCCACGGGTACCAGCACCGTGTCGACGTTCGGCATGTCGTCCGCGATCTCGAGGCCGACCGTTCCCTGTCCGGCGATGATCACCGGGTGGTCGTAGGGAGGAACCATGGCGAGGCCTTCGTCGCGCACGAGCTCCTCGGCCTTCGCCATGCGATCCGCGGTCGTCTTGCCCGCTAGCACCACGCGCGCGCCAAGCCGCTCGGCGCCGCCTCGCTTGGCCGCGGTGACGGTGGTCGGCATGACGACGGTGGCCGGCACGCCGAACAGCTTCGCCGCGAGCGCGACCGCCTGCGCATGGTTCCCCGATGACGGCGCGACGACTCCGCGCGCGCGCGCGGCCGGGTCGAGGTGCGAGAGAAAATTGTACGCGCCGCGGAACTTGAATGCGCCGCCGCGCTGCAGCATCTCCGGTTTGACCCAAACCGGGCCACCGACCTGCGCCGAAATCGCGTCTGCCGGTAGCAGTGGCGTACGAACGGCAACGGGCGCGACCGCGCGCGCGGCCTCCTCGAGGTCGCCAAGTGTGACTAACTGTATATCACTCAAGGGAATACCCGATCAGGCGCTGCGGCCCTGTGTGACGAGAGTCACTAAGCTACCACCTGCCGCTGGGAGCGGAAAGCGCTGAGTCTGGAACGATTCATCGCACGGCTCGCTCAGGCGGCCCGCCGGCGACCATTCGCCCGACCCTGTGCCAGTGGGTGGCTCTTAGCTCCCGCCGCGGTCCAGCAGCTCGCGAACCGCCCGCACGATCTGCGTCATCGTGAACGGTTTGGGGACGAACATCGTTTGTTCGTCCCGAATCTGCCGCGTCGTCACCTCCCCAGCAGTGTAGCCGGAGACGAACAGCACGCGCAGGCGCGGATACCACTCGCGCAACTTTTTTGCGAGCGCCGAGCCCGACATCTCGGGCATTATCACGTCGGTCAGCACGAGGTCGATCGGCTGCGCGTGGAGTCCGGCGACGTCGAGCGCGTCCTCGCCATGCTCCGACTCCAGCACTCGGTAGCCGTGCGCGCGGAGCGAGTCGGCAACGAGCATGCGGATGTCGGCCTCGTCTTCGACCAGCAATATTGTCTCGTCACCCCTGAGGCCGTCGTCCACCGCACCTCGGCGTCTCGTGCCGGATTCGCCTTCGCTCATCGATTCCCCACTGCAGTGACTGGACGCAGGCTCGATCCCGAATCGAGCACGGATCGTACTTTGGAGGCCAGTGCGTCCGGTGTGAACGGCTTTTCTAAATAATGAATGCCCGCCGCGAGCACGCCGTGGCGCACGACGGCGTCGTCGGTATAGCCCGAGACGAACAGCACCTTCGTACCCGGAAGCCTACGGGTCACCTCGTCGGCGACGACTCGCCCGCTGACCCCGGGCAGAACGACGTCCGTGACCAAGAGGTCGATCGAGCTTGAGTTCCGGGCAACCAGTGCGAGCGCGCCATCGCCGTCCGATGCCACGAGCACGCGATAGCCAAGACGCCGCAGCATCAGGCTCACGATGCGTCGCACGTCTGCTTGATCCTCGACCAGCAGGATCGTTTCGCCTCTACCCGGCCGCGCCGTCGCCGATTCGATCTCCGAGATTTGCTGAGTGGCATCGAGTCGCGGCAAGTAAATCTTGAACGACGTTCCCTTGCCCGGCTCGCTGTACAACGAAATGAACCCGTCGCTCTGCTTGACGATGCCGTACACCGTGGCGAGGCCCAGACCCGTTCCCTTGCCCGGCCCTTTGGTCGTGAAGAATGGCTCGAACACCCTCGTCTGTGTCTGCCTGTCCATGCCCACGCCGGTGTCGCTCACGCACAGCGTCACGTACGGGCCTGCCGGGTACGACATGGCCTGCTCGAACACCGGCTCGCTCAGGGTCACGTTCTTCGATTCGATCAGCAGCTTCCCGCCGTTCGGCATCGCGTCGCGAGCGTTCACGGCCAGGTTGACGATCACCTGTTCGATTTGCCCAGGGTCGGCTTTGACGAGACCGGCCGCGGCGTCGAGCGAGGTCTCGAGCTCGATGTTCTCGCCGATCAGCCGCTTGAGGAGCTTGCCGACGCCGGCTACGAGCTCGTTGAGCTGCATGACCTTGGGCTGAACCATCTGTTGGCGGCTCAAAATCAAGAGCTGGCGGGTGAGGGCCGCGGCGCTCTGGCCCGCTTGCCGAATCGATCCCGCCTCGTCCCGCTGGTCCGCGGTCAGACTGTCGTCGCCGTACAATAGCTCGCTGTAGTTGAT
The DNA here is from genome assembly GCA_044449465.1 of Gemmatimonadales bacterium. GTDB lineage: Bacteria > Gemmatimonadota > Gemmatimonadetes > Gemmatimonadales > Gemmatimonadaceae > JAQBQB01. The sequence continues at coordinate 10,643 of JBIOHX010000034.1, forward strand.
GATCACGGTGAGAAGGTTGTTGAAGTCGTGCGCGATTCCGCCGGCGAGCTGGCCGACAGCCTCCATCCGTTGCGCCTGCTGAAACTGGCGCTCGACCTTGCGCTGTTCGGTGATGTCCTCGGTGACGGCTTCGATGTAATCCTCGCCGCTCTCGGCATCGCGGACGATGCGGCCCGTGAGGTGGGTCGTGATGATCTCGCCGTCCTTCCGGCGGAGCTGGACTTCCACGCGCTTCACGGTCTCACCGGCGCTCATCTTGGCGACCAGTCCCGCGCGCTGCTCCGGGTCGGCGTAGAACTGACGCGCGTTCGTCGCCAGCAGCTCGGCTTCGCTCTCGTAGCCGAGCATTTCCGCGAAAGCCGGATTGACGGCGATGAACCTGCCGTCGAGCAAGGCGAGCGTGACGCCGTTCGGTGCTTCTCGAATGAGCTTGAGGTAACGCTCTTTCAACCCCTGAATCGCTTCGGCCGTGCGGCGTCGCTCGGTGACGTCGTGAATGACGGCAATGCGCGCCGCCCGCCCCTCGAACTCGACCGCGCGCGACCAGGTCTCGACATCGATCACGGTTCCGTCCTTCTTGACGTGCCGCCACGACGATTCGCTCGCGCCGCCGGTCGCTCGATTACGGGCCACCAACTCGCGCACTGCCGGTACGTCGGCTGCCGGTCTGATGTCGGCGATCGTCATCGCCAGGAATTCCGCGCGCGAGTGGCCGTAGCGGCGCACCGCCGCTTCATTCACGGCGAGAATCCGGAGCGTCTCCAGATCGAACACCCAACAGGGCAGCGGAATCGACTCGAAGAGTCGCCGTTGCTGCTGCTCCGACGCTTCGTGCGCCGCGAATGCCGCTTGCAGTCGGTCGACCATGACGTCGAACGCCTGGCTAAGCCGGCCAATCTCGTCCCGGCGCCGCGACGCACCACTGCTTCTCGTGTAGTCGCGTCGGGCCACGGCCTCGACGGTGTCGGTGAGACGGCTCAGCGGCCCCACGAGCGATGCGCTGAGCGCAATCGCCCCAAGCACGCCGAGCACGATCGCCAGAAGGCCAATGATCGCGAGCCCTTCCACGAAGTGCCGGCCGACCGCGAGCAATTCCTCATTCGAGCTTTCGACGACGATCGACCAGGGAGTTCCGGCGACGGGCGTCACCGCGGCCAGCGCCGTCTCGCCGTTCATGGTTCGGAAGGTCGAAAGGCGTCCGGTCGTTCGAAGATCGACGTCGAGCGCAGGAATCGGCTTCTGAAAATCCGACCATACGCTGCCCGACCGGTTGGCGACTCGCACGTGGATCGACGGTCCGCCGAACAGTCGGTTCAGTTGATCGGGCGACGGTTGGATCGTGGTACGCTGCCACGACACGAGGTAGCCGCGAACTCTTCCATCGACGACGATCGGGCAGACGAGCGGATAGACGGTCGAATCGCCGACCGCCCGCAAGTCGCCGATCGCCCGCGCGGCTGAGCTCCGTGCCGCGGGAGCGAGCGGGAGCGAGTCGCCCCAGGCGCGCGGCGCCCCGATTCTGACAATCGGGCGCCCATCGGCTCCGAAGATCCGGACGAGCAGCCGTTGCGAACCAAGCGGCAGCTCAGCGCTCAACAAGCGCACGGCGGCGAGGCTGTCGGAAGCGTCGAGTGCGCCGGATCGCGAGGCGGCGCGTTCGACCGGTCCGCTGGCGGCGAGTATGCGCATCGCCCCCACTTGAGCCGCTTCGCCCGTGGCAACGAACCGCGCCCATTCCCCTGCGATCGCGTCGAGGCGATCCGACGTCGCCGCGAGTGCCGATGATCGCATCTGCCAATACGCCGCCCACGAGTAGCCGAGGGTGACTGCGGCGAGCAGCCCGCCGATGAGCAGCGTGAGCTTGAGCCGAATCGATGCGCGGCCCGCGGACCGCTGCCGATGATCGGCCGATTCCGCGCCGCCCGGGGCGGTTGGCAAGATCACTAGAAATTGAGGTTGAGCGCACGGCCGACGCACGAGCCGAGTGCCGGGCACCCTCCCTCCGGCCAAGCACTAAACACACGACGCGTGTCGGTGCCGGAGGTCACCAGCGCCGGAGCGCTACTCTTCGTCCCCTTCCGGCCCGACCGCCACCGGCTCCGCTACGTCCTCGCCAGGCTCGGTCTCGTCGTCCGGAACCACGCGGGCCACGTCCATCACCAGGTCGTTCGCCTCGAGGTTCACGAGCTTCACGCCTTGCGTGTTGCGGCCGGCCACACGGATGCCCTTCACCGGCATGCGGATGGCGATTCCCTGTTTTGTAATGAGCATCAGCTCGTCGTCGGGCAGCACTTCCTTGATCGAGACCGCGGCGCCAGTCTTGTCGGTCCGGTGGACCGTGATGATCCCCTTTCCACCGCGCTTTTGCACGCGGTAATCGTCGATCGGCGAGCACTTGCCCATTCCACGTTCCGTTACCACGAGCAGGTTGGCTTCGCGCTTGATCACCACCATGCCGATCAAGGCGTCGTCCTCGCCGAGCTCGATGCCCTTCACGCCGGTCGTGTCGCGCCCCATCTCGCGCACGTCCTGCTCGTGGAACCGAATCGACAGGCCGTGGCGCGTCGCGAGCACGATGTCGTTCGTGCCGGTGGTCACCTGGACGTCGATCAGCTCGTCGTCCGACTCGACCTTGATCGCCTTGATGCCGGCGGCGCGCACGTTCGAGTACTGCGAGAGGGGCGTCTTCTTGACCGTCCCCTTCTTCGTCGCGAAAAGCAGGAACAGATCTTCGGGGAAGTCGCGCACGGTGACGATCGCCGAGACCTTGGTGTCCGGTGAGACGTTGATCATGTTGACGATCGGCTTGCCCTTGGCCGCGCGTCCTGCCTGCGGAATCTCGTGCACCTTGAGCCAGAAGCACCGCCCGTCGTCCGTGAACACCAGCACGTAGTCGTGCGTCGACGCGATGAACAGGTGCTCCACGAAATCCTCGTCCTTGAGCGTGGCGCCGTTGTTCCCGCGGCCGCCGCGCCGCTGCTTCTTGTACGTCGACACCGAGGTCCGCTTGATGTACCCCGAATGCGAGATGGTGACGACCATCTCCTCTTCGGCGATCAGATCCTCGATCGTGAACTCGCCCTCGTCGCTCGTGATCTCGGTGCGGCGCTCGTCGCCGTACTTCCTGGCGACGTCGTTCATCTCGTCCTTCAGCACCTTCATCCGCATGTCGCGCGACTCGAGCAGCGCACTGAGCTCCTTGATCAGGCCGCGAACTTCCTTGAGCTCCGCATCGAGCTTCTCGATCTCGAGACCCGTCAGCTTGGCGAGCCGCATGGCGAGGATCGCCTCGGCCTGCCGTTCCGAAAGCTTGAAACGCCGCTGCAGTTGCGCGTTGGCGACGGGAACATCTTCCGCCTTGCGGATGACCTTGATCACCTCGTCGATGTTGTCGACGGCGATCTTGAGGCCCTCGAGGATGTGCGCGCGCTCCAGCGCCTTGTCGAGGTCGAATTGGGTGCGGCGGACGATGACTTCGTGACGATGCCGGATGTAGTGCTCCAGCATCTCCTTCAACGGCATCACCTTCGGCACCAAGCTGCCCGTCTTCGCGTCCGGCACCAGCGCAAGCATGATTACGCCGAACGTCGACTGCATCGCCGTGTGCTTGTACAGCTGGTTGAGCACCACGCGCGGAATGGCATCGCGCTTGAGCTCGATCACCAGCCGCACGCCATCGCGATCCGATTCGTTCCGCAGGTCGGAGATGCCCTCGAGCTTCTTGGCGTGCACGAGCGCGACAATGTCCTGCTCGACCTTCGCCGGGTTCACCTGGTAGGGGAACTCGGTGATGACGATCTGCGATTTGCTCGACGACTCCTTTTCCTCGATCACGGCCCGCGCGCGCATCACGATCCGGCCGCGGCCCGTCTCCTGATAGTCCTTGATGCCGGCGCGGCCGTAGATGTAGCCGGCCGTGGGGAAGTCAGGGCCTTTCACGAATTTTTTGATCTCGGCCGGCGTCGCGTCGGGATTGTCGATCAGATGGACGATGGCGCTCACGACCTCGCGCAGATTGTGCGGCGGGATGTTCGTCGCCATCCCGACGGCTATGCCCGACGAGCCGTTGACCACGAGATTGGGAACGCCAGCGGGCAGAACCGTCGGCTCCTGGTCGTGATCGTCGAAGTTCGGGGCGAAGCCGACGGTGTTCTTGTCGATGTCCATCACCATCTCGATGGCGATCGGCATCAAACGCGCTTCGGTGTAGCGGTACGCCGCCGGCGGATCGCCGTCTACGGAGCCGAAGTTTCCCTGGCCGTCGATCAGCGGATAGCGCAGTGAGAAATCCTGCACCATGCGCACGAGCGCGTCGTACACCGACGAGTCGCCGTGCGGGTGATACTTGCCGAGCACATCGCCCACGACCGTCGCGGCCTTCTTGTACGGACGGCCCGGCACGAGCCCGTTCTCGTACATCGAGTAGAGAACCCGACGGTGCACCGGCTTCAGTCCGTCGCGCACATCGGGCAGCGCACGCGACACGATCACGCTCATCGAGTAGTTGATGAACGACTCTTTGATCTCGTCGTCGATCAGGCGCGGAAGAATGCGTTCGCGATTGTTCGGAGCGGTCATGTCGGGCTGGTCGGGCTGGTCGGGCGGGGCCCGGCGATCATTCGACCGCGCTCACGGTGTGTTCCACCGCATGTCGAGCACGACTATGATGCGCCTTGGGCGAATGATGTTCGGGGACCTAGAAATGTACCCGAAAACAGAGCGAAACGCAACGCTGCGCACGCCCGATAAAACATTCTCCCGTAAAGACTTATCGATTCTGGCTCAGCTCGTCGCAAGGGCCAGGAAATATCGCGGCGCCGAGCCCCGTCACTCGGGCGTCTTCGGCGGTCCGAATGGCGGCGTCGGTCGCGCCGCCCGACGGAGATGTGTCTCCTCTGCGTCGAGCTCCGCTTCGGCGAGCGCTTCCTCCTGCTGCTCGCGCGCCAGCGCTTCTGCCCGTTCGCGCCGATAGCGATTGTACCACTCGCGCGTGATCTCACCAGCCAGCTCGCGGTTCCCCAGCCCGAACGACAACGAGAGGGCGAGCGCGATGGCGCCAAACAGGATCGCGAACGCCGTCGTCACGATATCCGTCGCGATGCCCAGTTCCTGAAGCGCCATGAACACCGCCAGCAGCATCACACCGCCGCGCCCCAACCGCGCGAGCGCCCGCCCGCCGTGCACCGCGCCCGCCGACGCCGCGATCAAGCCGCCGACGAATCCTCCAAGCACGATGCCGACGAGTATGATCACGATCGCCGCGATCACGCTCGGGATGTAGCTCACCAGCGTCGATACGACGTTCGCCAGTGAATTGAGGCCCAGCGCGTTCGCGGCGAGCAGGATCACCGTGAACATCACGAGCCAGAACACGAGGTTCGACAGCACGCGAATCGGATTCACGTGTGTCCCCGACCGCTCCACGGCCTGGATCACGCCGCCGCGCTCGAGCAGGTGATTGAACCGAATTTTCCGGAGGCCGCGCTCGGTCAGCTTCTCGAGCACCTTCGCGAGCAGATATCCCGCGAATAGGATCACGAGTGCGCCGAGCAGTGCCGGCAGTGTCTGCCCGAACACCTGCTGGATGGCGCCCTGGAGCCGGTCGCCGAGGTTCGTCGTGTCCTGCGGCACCTGTTGCATGAGTGCTTGAATCTACCGCGCCAAGCCATACCTGCCACGGCGAACGGCGTCTCGCGCGCCGACGATCGCCGTCAGGTTCTCGTGCCGCGTTTCACGTCGAAGATCGCGCTCCGCCGGCATGTCGGACAGATCAACCATTCACGCTGGCGCGCGTACCCAAGCCCGAACGAGCCGCCGCCGATGCCGCGGCGCGTCATCACCGCGCCGTCGCGCGGGCAGTGGACAATTCCCCCCGCCGCGAACTGTTCGCGGATGACGCGCTCCTCGTCGGGGCTGAACCGGGCGCCCGCGCCACTCACCGGCGTGTGCCTCGCGACGTCGCCATCATCACATCGTGACGACGACTTTGCCAAACTGATCGCCGCGTTCCAATCGCTCGAACGCGGCCCGCCCGTTGGCGAGCGAATGCACGCTATCGACCACCGGCACCAAGCGCCCCGCGCGCAGCTCCGCGACCACGGCGTCGAACTCGGCGTCGTTGCCCATCGTCGATCCCAAGATGGACCACTGGTTCCAGAACAGGCGCCGCACGTCGGTCTCGACCAGCGGGCCGGACGTCGCGCCGCAGGTCACCAGTCGCCCTCGGCGGCCGAGAGCCGCGAGCGATTGGGCCCATGTCGCCTGGCCAACGTCGTCGACCACGACGTCGACGCCGCGCTTCCCGGTCCAATCGCGGATCGTCCGCGCGACGTCCACCTTCGTACGATCGAGCAGCCCGTCCGCCCCGAGCTCGCCGGCTCGCCGCAGCTTGTCCTCGCGGCTCGACACAACCATCACGCGTGCGCCACGCAGCTTGCAGATTTGGAGCGCCGCCAGCGCGACCCCGCCGCCGATACCCCAGATCAGCACCGATTCGCCGGCCTGCACGCGCGCCCGCGATACGATCATGCGCCACGCCGTGAGCGTGGACAGCGTGAACGCCGCGGCCTGCTCGATCGGCACCGTCGACGGAATCGCGCGGACGTTCGCCGCCGGGACGACGACGTACTCGGCGAACGTGCCCGGCCGGTGCTCTCCGAGGATGCCGAAGCGCGGGCAGAGCGGTTGCTCGCCTTCGCGGCAATACTCGCAGCTGCGATCGCTCACGCCGGGGTTGATGACGACGTAGTCGCCCACTGCGACAGGCGACGTGACGTCGCCCACCGCGTCGACCGCGCCGCAGGCGTCGGCGCCGAGGATCCACGGCGGCGTGATGCGGACGTTCGGCAGCCCGCTGACGACGAACAAATCGAGGTGGTTGAGCGCGGCCGCTCGCACGCGGACGCGCACGTCCGGGCTCGAGCG
>JBIOHX010000035.1:0-17507 GCA_044449465.1 Gemmatimonadales bacterium
GCCTCACCGGCGTCCGTTGGCGGGAGATCGGCCCCTACCGCGGCGGCCGGTCCGTCGCCGCGACCGGCAATCCGTCGCGCCCGAACGAGTTCTGGATGGGAACGCCGGGCGGCGGCGTGTTCAAATCGATCAACGCCGGCCAGTCGTGGGCGCCGGTGACGGACAAGTACTTCGGCGGCACGATCGGCGCGATCGCCGTCGCGCCGTCGGCGCCCGACGTCGTCTATGTGGGCGGCGGCGAGTATCCGATCCGCGGCAACGTCTCGCATGGCGACGGCGTGTGGAAGACGACCGACGGTGGCAAGAGTTGGAGCTTCATGGGGCTCGGCGACACACAGCAGATCGCCGACATCGTCGTCAACCCGACGAATCCCGACCTCGTCTACGTCGGCGCACTCGGGCACGTCTGGGCGCCGAACGCGGAGCGCGGCGTATTCCGCTCGAAAGACGGCGGCAAGACGTGGGAGAAGATTCTCTTTCGGAATGACTCGACAGGCGTCGTCGACTTGATCATGGATCCGAACGATCCGAACGTGCTGTACGCCGGCCTGTGGCAGGCGGGGCGCACGCCGTGGCTGCTGTCGTCGGGTGGCACCGGCAGCGGGATGTTCAAGTCGACCGACGGCGGCGATCACTGGACCGAGATCACGCGCAACCCCGGCTTGCCGAGCGGAATCTGGGGGAACATCGGCATTACCGTATCGGCGGCCAACTCGAACCGCGTTTGGGCGAACATCGAAGCCGATTCGGGCGGCGTGTTCCGCTCCGACGACGCGGGCAAGAGCTGGCAGCTGATCAACACCGACCGCGATTTGCGCCAGCGGGCCTGGTACTACACCAAAATCCACGCCGATCCCAGGGACACGAACGTCGTGTACGACAACAACGTGTCGTTCATGATCTCGCGCGACGGCGGCAAGACCTTTCGCGCCGTGCCTGGCATGCACCACGGCGACTCGCACGACCTGTGGATCGATCCGAAGGATCACGATCGCATGGTCGAGACCGACGACGGCGGCGCCGAGGTGAGCGTCGACGGCGGCAAGACGTGGACGGATGAGGATTATGCGACGGCGCAGTTCTACCACGTGATCGCGACGACGCACTTTCCCTATCACGTGTGCGGCGCGCAGCAGGACAATTCGACGTTGTGCGGACCGAGCAGGGGATCGCTGGACATCTCGGATTGGGTGGAAGCGGGGGGCGGCGAGTCGGGATGGATCGCGGCACGCACCGACGATCCCGACGTCGTGTACGCGGGGAGCTACGGCAATCTGCTGACCCGCAAAGATATGAGAAATGGCATCACGGTGAACGTGAATCCGTGGCCGGACAATCCGATGGGCCACCCGGCGATGGATCCGAAGTACCGCTTCCAGTGGACCTTCCCGATCATCACGTCGACGCACGATGCGAACGTGGTGTACGCGGGCTCGAACGTCGTGCACAAGTCGACGAACGGCGGCAGAAGCTGGACGGTGATCTCCCCCGATCTCACCTATCACGACCCCGCCACACTCGGCAACTCGGGCGGCCCGATCACCAAAGACCAGACGTCGGTCGAGTACTACGCCACCGTGTTCGTGATCAACGAGTCGCCGGTGACGGGGAAGACGCTGTGGAGCGGCTCCGACGACGGTAAGGTGTACGTGACGCGTGACGGCGGCGTGACGTGGACCGACGCCACCCCCAAGGACATGCGGAAGTTCACCCGCGTGTCGAGCATCGATGCGTCCAAGTTCGGGGAGTGCATCGCGACGGTGGCCGCCAACCGGTACCAGCTCGACGACTTCCATCCTTACTTATGGAAGACGAGCGACTGCGGCGCGCACTGGACGCGGATCGACGCCGGCCTGCCGGCGAACGAGTTCACCCGCGTCGTGCGCGAGGACCCTGAGCGAGCGGGCCTGCTGTTCGCCGGCACGGAGCGTGGCGTCTGGCTGTCGACCGACGACGGCGGGCACTGGCAATCGCTTCGGCTCAACCTGCCGATCGTACCGGTCCACGATCTGGTATTCAAGAACGGTGACGTCGTGCTCGCCACGCACGGCCGCAGCTTCTACATCATGGACGACGTCTCGAGCCTGGAGCAGATGTCCGACGCCATCGAGCGGAGCGATGCCCACCTGTTCAAGCCGCGCGACCAGGTCCGGATCGCCGGGTTCGGCGGCTTCGGCGGCGGCGGCGGCTTCGGCGCGGCGAACCGGCCGGTCACGCCGGAGAACGCGCCGATTCACCCGACCGGCCAGAATCCGCCGAGCGGAGTGGTCGTGCAGTACTGGCTCAAGGCGGCCGGCGGCACAGTCGGACTCGAGCTCCTCGAGGCGAACGGCAAGCTGATTCGGCGCTACTCGAGCCGCGACACGACGCCGACGCCGAGCGAGGGCGAAGGCGGCGGCCGCCGTGGCGGACCGCCGGCGCGCGCGGTCACGACGACGCGCGGCGTCAACACCTTCGTTTGGAACATGCGCTACCCCGACGCGTCGAGCTTTCCGGGGATGATCCTCTGGGCCGCGAGCGTGACGGGACCGCAGGTGCCCCCGGGCAGTTACAAGGTGCGCATGACCGTCAACGACGCACCGGTGGGGACGGAGACGTTCAAGATTCTCCCGGATCCGCGCATCAAAGCGACGCTCGCCGATTGGCAGGCGCAGTCGGCGCTCGCGCTGCAGATCCGCGACCGCTTCTCGGAAGCGAACGACGCGGTGAAGGAGATTCGCCGCATCAAGGCGGCACTCGCCGACCGGAAGGGAAAGCTGCCCGCGACTCAGGCGGGCGAGTTCGCGGCGCTGTCGGGCGCGTTCGCCACGGCGCTCACCGACGTCGAGGACTCACTCTACCAGACCCAAAACCGGAGCGAGGAGGATCCGCTCAATTTCCCGATCCGCCTCAACAACCGAGTTGGTGCATTGCTGGGTGTGGTGCAAAGCGCCGACGGCCGACCGACGCAACAGTCCTATCAGGTCTACACCGTCGTGTCGGCCGAGCTGACGAAGACGATGGCGAAGCTCAAGCGCGTGATGGACGCGAGCCTGCCCAGAGTGAACGGCATGCTGCGGGCGGCGGGGCTAGAGGAGATACCGACCAAGCCGGGGCCGATCGCGTAGCGTCGAGTGAAAGGCCGCTCGGGAGGCCACGAGGAGGTCGAACCTCAGATTCTACGAAATGGACGGATTGTACGGAAAAGAGTCTTTGCACGCGGCGCGCACAAAAACAAATGCCGGTACAATCTGTTCCTTCAGCAAAATCCGTCGTTCAATTCGTAGATCTGTATTCGGCGGCACGGCGATGCGGGCTTCACGCAGGGGGCACGCCCATGCCCATGGCGTGGTAGCCTTTGTCCACGTACACCGTGTTGCCGGTGATCCCGCCGGCCAGGGGTGACGAGAGGAAGGCCGCGACTTTGCCGACGTCGGCCGCCCTCAGCTTGTCGGTGAGGGGCGCGTTCGCCGAAACGTACTCGACCATCTTCTCGATGATGCCGATCGCGCTTGCGGCTCGCGAGGCGAGGGGGCCGGCCGAGATCGTGTTCACGCGCACGCCGAATTTGCGGCCCGCCTCGAACGCGAGGGTGCGCGTGTCGCTCTCGAGCGCCGCCTTGGCCGACGACATGCCGCCTCCGTAGCCGGGGATCACGCGCTCGCTTGCCAGATAGGTGAGCGAGATGAACGAGCCGCCGTCGCGCATGCGGGGCCCGAACCGCTGCACCATCGACACGAGCGAGTACGCGCTCGCGCTCATGGCCGCGAGGTAGCCGTTTCGGCTGACCTCGATCAGTGGCTTCTTCACCTCCGGCCCGTTCGCCAGCGAGTGCACGACGATGTCGAGCGGCCGCTCGCCGAAGTCGGCCACCAGCCGCTCAGCCAGCCCGCCGATCGAGCAGTCGCCCACATCCTTTGTAGCGCTTGTTCGTCCGCACGTCGTCCGGGATCTGGTCGTACGAGTCGTAGACGGCGTCGAGCGGATATATCTTCTCGAAGGTCAGGAGCTCGCCGTTCGACATCCGCCGCGACTCGTCCATCTTCCCGCGCTCGAGCAGGTTGAGGAAGATCGTCATCGCCGGAGGCCAGGTGCCGACGCACACGCTCGCCCCGGCCTCCGCCAGCTCTTTGGCGATCGCGAACCCGAAGCCCCCGTCGTCCGCGACGCCGGCCACCAATGCCCGGCGCCCGCTGAGATCGATATTGAGCATGCCGGGAATACTAGTGGGACGTGGGAGGTGGATCGCGGCACGCATTCTGTAACCCTCCCCTCCGATGACGAACCCAGCCCGCGGCTTGAGTCTCGACCGCGGCGGCCTCGACCTGGCCGCCCCGGGGCCGTCGTTCGCCCGCGGGCTCTGGCGCATCGCCGCCGCCGACGTCTCGAGCGGCAATCGGGTCCACCTGCTTCGCGACGGCCCGGCCACGTTCGACGCCATGATCGAGCTGATCGACAACGCTGCCACCAGCGTCTCCCTCGAGAGCTACATCTTCCGCTCCGACGACGTCGGCCACCGTTTCGCCGGCGCGCTCACCCGCGCGGCGTCGCGCGGGGTCGATGTGCGCCTGATACTCGACTGGATCGGCGCACGGGGCACGTCGCGCAAGTTCATCAAGTCGCTCCAGCGCGCGGGGATCAAGCTGTCCGTGTTCAACCCGCCCGGTTTTCGCCGCTGGCTCGGTGCCGTGCCGCGCGATCACCGCAAGCTGCTCGTAGTCGACGGTACCGTGGGCGTGACGGGGGGCGTCGGCGTCGGACGCGAATGGATGACCGGCGTCCAGAAGTTGCACCGCTCGCGATGGCGCGACACTTCGGTCAAGATCGAGGGGCCGGCCGCGAGCGACATGGCGCAGGCGTTCGACCACATGTGGCATCGAACACAGTCGCGGGAGCGGCGCGGCTCGCATCGCTTTTTGCGCCGACCGGCGCGCGGCGCGCATCTCGACCCGGCGACGGACGAGCCGGCGCTCGTCGGCATCATCGAAGGCGAACCGCTCAAGCTTCGCGTGTCGCGTGCGTTGCAGATCCAGGCGATATCGGCGCGGCGCTCGATCTGGATCGCCACCGCGTACTTCACGCCGTCCTGGTCCGAGGTGGAAGCATTGAACGGCGCGGCGCGCGACGGCGTCGACGTGCGCATCCTCGTGCCGAGTCGGAACGATCATCCGTGGGTGTCGCTGCTCGCGCAGCGCTACTATCGCCGGCTGCTGACCAACGGCGTGCGCCTTTGGGAATGGCGTGGCGAGATGATGCACGCCAAAACGAGCGTCGTCGACGGACGCTGGGTGCGCGTCGGCTCGACCGACTTCAATCCGCTCGGCGTCGCGATCAACTACGAGCTCGACGCCGTCATCGAAGACGCGCGCCTCGGCGAAGACGCCGAACAAATGTTCCTTGCCGATCTGGACGGGTCCCGTGAAGTCACTCTGCCATAGCCTCACGTTGCTAGCGGCGCTGGCGAGCGTCGCGTCCGCGCAGGTCGTCTCCGCCCCCGCGCGCTCGCTCTTCACCTGGCGCGACGGCGTGCTCGCCGCGGGGTTCGCGGTCGGCACGATCGCGATCCGTCCGCTCGACAAGAGCGCCGCCGTCGCGCTTCAGGAGCCGAGTCGCCAGAAGAGGATGATCTTTCAAGAAGGCTCTGCGGTCGTGCGGACGATCGCGGTACCGGGCTCGGTGATCATCGGCACGTCGATGTACGCAGCGGGCCGCCTCGCGCACGTCGACCGCCTCGCCGAGGTCGGGCTGCATGGCACCGAAGCGATTGGCCTCGGCTCCGCCGTCGCCGACGTGCTCAAGGACGTCCTCGGCCGCGCGCGGCCGTTCGTCGACTCCGTGGCCAACCCGGACGACTGGCAGCCGATGCGCGGCTTTCGTCGCGGCGCCAACTTCCAGTCTTTTCCGTCGGGGCATACCGTCGCCGCGTTCGCGGCGGCGGCGGCGGTGAGCTCGGAGACGAGCCGATGGTGGCCGATGGCGACGTACTTCGGCATCGGGCCGGTGCTCTACGGCGGCGCAGCAGCGGTCGGGATCTCGCGCATGTACAACAACCGGCACTGGGCGAGCGACGTGATCATGGGCGCGGCGATCGGGACCTTCGCGGGAACGAAGGTGGTGCGCTATTCTCTAACGCACCCCGGCAACCGCATCGATCGATGGCTCCTGCACGCGTCCGTCTCGCCCTCGGATTTGCGCCACATCTCCGTCTCGCTGTCACCCCTCCTCTGGTCGCCCGCCGCGCCGCGCCGGCGCTGACGATTCGCCGCGCGCGGCGATGAAGCCGGGGATCATCGTGATGTCGGAGCTGCAGGGCACACTCGCCGAGCGGCTCCGCGAGGTCCAGCGGCGCTACGATCCGCGCATGGTCGCCGAGCTTCCGCCCCACATCTCGATCACCGGGTCATCGGGGATGGGACCGATCGCGCCCGGAACGACCGACGAGGCGCTCGCCGCGGCGCTCGCGGGCGTTGCGGCATCGACCGCGCCGTTCACGGTGCGGCTCGAGCCGCCGATGCGGTTCATGCAGAGCACCGTGGTCGTGATGCCGATCGATCCGAACGGGCCGATCCGCGCGCTGCACGAGCGGATCAAGGCGAGCGGGTTATCGTACGAGTCGCCGCGGTTCACGTTCACGCCCCACTGCACGCTGAGCTTTTACCCGGAGCTCGAGCGCGACCGGCTGCGCGAGCTGCTGCGCGTACGCGTCGACGAGCCGATCGTGGTCGACGCGCTCCAGGCCTACCGCGCGATCGATCTCACTCGCACTCAGAAAGTGCTCGACTTGCCACTGACTGGTCCCACTGCACGATGACGAATCCCTCATTGCCGATCCAGACCGACCCGCGCGAGGTACTCGCGGAGATCGAGGCCGACTGCGAGGCCGGCGTCGGCCGCGCGTTCGTGGGGCTGGCCGCAGAATACTTCGCCAACACGCGAACGCGTGGCGGCCGCGTCTCCAGCCCGCACACGGCCGCCGGCCTCGCCGCGCGGTTCGACGAGCCGATGCCCCGCGAGGGCCGCTCGATCGAGTCGATCATCACGCGCATCCGCGCTGACGTGCTGCCCGACTGCAACCATCTCTATCATCCGCGCTACGTCGGGCACCAGGTCGCCGCGCCGCTGCCGGCGGCGGTGTGGATGGAGAGCGTGACCGCCGCGCTCAATCAGTCGGTGGCTGTGTTCGAGATGTCGCCCATCGGCACGGTGCTCGAGCATCGCGTGATCGCGTGGATGCGCGCGTTGGCCGGTTTGCCCGGCGCGGCCGGCGGCACGCTGACGAGCGGCGGTACGGAAGCGACGTTCACGGCGCTCCTCGCGGCGCGCGCCGCCGCGATGCCGGAGGCATGGACGAACGGCGTCGGCGCGGATCCGCCGATTCTACTCTGCGGCGAGCATGCGCACTACGCCGTCACGCGCGCCGGCGCCGAGCTTGGACTGGGGATGCGCAACGTGCTGCCGATCCGGTCGCGGGGCTACGCGCTCGACCCCGACGCGCTGGAGGAGGCGCTCCGCGAGCTCGGCCGGATCGGCAAGCGAGTGATGGCCGTCGTCGCCACCGCCGGCTCGACGGCAACCGGGTCGTTCGACGATCTCGACGCCATTGCCTCGCTTTGCGACCAGTACGGCGTCTGGCTGCACGTCGACGCCGCGCACGGAGGCTCGGCGCTGCTCGCTTCGGCGCACCGGCACAGGCTGCGCGGCATCGAGCGCGCGCGGTCGATCGCGTGGGATCCGCACAAGATGATGTTGCTCCCGATGCAGGCGGGAATGCTCCTCGTGCGCGACGAGAGCGATCTCGACGCGGCGTTCTCGCAGCGCGCGCCGTATCTGTTTCACGGCGAAGAGGGCGAGCGCGTCTGGGATCAGGGGACGCGGAGCTTCATGTGCTCGCGACGAGCGGACGTGTTCAAGCTGTGGGTCGCGATCCAGCGTTACGGCGCCGACGGACTGGGCGCGCTTTACGATCACTTCTGCGCGCTCGCGCGCACGATGTGGGAGTCGATCGCCGAGCACCCCGACTTCGAGGCTCTGCACGAGCCGGAAGGCAACATCCTCTGCTTTCGCTACGTGGGCGATCGGACGCGCGACAACGCGAGGCTCGACGAGATCAACCGTGAGCTGCGCGAGCGGTACAATCAGTCGGGCGAAGGATGGATCACGGCGACGAATCTCGATGGGCGGCGGGTACTGCGGGTGACGATGATGAATCCGCGGACGACGACCGGCGACGTGCGCGAGATCGTCGCCGGCCTGACGGCGCTCGCCTCGCGTATCATAGCACCTTCTTGAGCGCCGCCTCGAGGTCTTGTTTGCCGCCCAAGCCGGTGTAGACCACTTTGCCAGCGCGGTCGACGACGACGACGTAGGACGTGGCCGGCGCGTCGTAGGCGCCCGAGGCGTCGCCGTGCGTGTCGAAGTACTGGTCGCCGGGCAGGCCGTGCTTGGCGACGAACGCCTTCACGCGCGCCGGATTCTCGTTCACCGAAACCGCGACGCCGACGAACTTGACCTTGGCGCCGTACTTCTTGGCGGCGTCGAGGAGCGCGGGCTCGAGCTCTCTACAGTTGGGACACCAGGTCGCCCAGAACTCGATCAGCATCGGCGTCTTGCCGATGTACTGTGACAGGTTGGCGCTCTTGCCGTCGAGGGTCGCGACCGCCGCCGCCGGCGCGGCCGAGCCGACGGCGACGCCGAGGTCTTGTGCGCGCGCCGCGGCCGGCAGCGCGATCGCGAGTGCCGCAATGGAGAGGCGAGTCAGGTAAGTCATATACGAATACTCAAATGATGAGTTGTCCCATCTGCACCAGGTAATACTCGGCCACGCCGATCATGACGAGGGCGAAGAACCGCTTGACCCACACCATCCAGAGGCCGGCCCGCGGCAGCCTGGCCAACGAGCCCGACGACAGTCCGACGACGATCAGCAGGGTGCACATGCCGATCGAGAACACGAACAGATAGACGAATCCGAGCGCCGCGCTTTTCGTCGTCGACACCCAGGTGAGCACCGCGGCCATCACGGGCGCCGAGCACGGTGCGGCGACGAGCCCAGACATCGCGCCCATCGTGAACGCCCCCGAAGCCCGGCCGGCTGTGCCCGCCGCGCTCGCTCGCGCGAGGATCGCGGTCGGCACGCGGATCGGCAGAACGTCGAGCATCGCCAGCGCCGCAATGAGCAACAGGTTGGCCATCGCGAAGTACAACCAAGGATTGGTACTCACCGTTCCGAACAGCGTTCCCGTCATTCCGGCAAAAAGACCGAGCGCGGCGTACACCAACGCCAGCCCGAGCACGTAGGTAAAGGTGAGAACCGCGGGACGCCACAGGCTGGGGCGCGGTGACGCGGCCGCCTCGGCCGACGTCCCTCCGACGATCGCCGCGGTAATCGGGATCATCGGGTAGATGCAGGGAGTGAGGCTGGTGAGCACGCCCCCGGCGAACACGAACGGGATCGCCCGGAGCGGATTGCCGGAAAGGTCGGGGAGGGAGGCGAGCAGCACGGGGCGGGGTATATGGTATTGGCGCAACGATGGAGAAAGGTATGCCGACGGCAAACACCGCTACAATGGTCCGAGCTCTCGCCCAAGGGCTTACGCAGGCGCGCGCCCGAGTATTCGTTCGGCTCGCGGTCGTCCTCATGGCAGTACTGCCATGGGCCGCCGCGTTCCCGCGGACATCGCTCGCCCAATCCCGGCCCGCCGGGTCGATGGCCGGCATGGACCACATGGACGACGGCATGGACGGTTCGATGGACGCGAACATGATGAAACACATGACGCTCACGCCACAGCGGCCTGCCACGCACGCCGACTCCGTGCGCGCGCTGACCGTCGCATCAGAGCTCAAGCGGGCGATCGCCAAGTATCAGGACACCGCCGCCGCGGTCGCCGACGGCTACAGGATGTTCCTCCCCGGCGTCAAAGCTCAGCGGGTGTTCCACTTCACCAACAATGGCCACGCTCTCCGCGCCGCATTCAGCTTCGACCCCGCCAAGCCGACGTCGATCCTCTATAAGCGCGAGTCGGACGGCCGGCTGCACTTGGTCGGGGCCATGTACACCGCGCCCAACACGGCGAGCCTCGACCGGTTGAATTCGCGCGTCCCGCTCAGCATCGCCCACTGGCACGAGCATGTGAACTGGTGCCTGCCCAAGCGTGACCAGGCGGCGCGCTACTCCGAGCGGAAGGAGGGACATCCCGTCTTCGGTCCGGAGAGTCCGATCGACACGAAGGCCGCGTGCGACGCGGTCAACGGCCAGTTCTACCCGCGGCTCTTCGGCTGGATGGTCCACGTCAACGTGTTCGAGGCGAGCGACCTCGGGAGCATCTTCGGGGACCACGGCGCCGGTTAAGTTTCTCGCCCATGGCCCCTCCCGCGTTCATCTACGTCATGAAGGATCTGCGCAAGGTCGTCCCGCCGTCGAGGGAGATCTTGCGCGGCATCTGGCTGTCCTTCTACCACGGCGCCAAGATCGGCGTCCTCGGCGCCAACGGCGCCGGTAAGTCGTCGCTTCTCCGGATCATGGCCGGCGTCGACCAGGACTTTCAGGGCGAGGCGTGGGCGGCGGAGGGCACGCGGATCGGGTATCTGCCGCAGGAGCCGCAGCTCGACCCGACGCTCGACGTCAAGGGCAACGTCGAGCTCGCGGTCAAACAGCAGCGGGGTCTACTCGCGGAGTTCAACGAGATCGCGATGAAGTTCGCCGAGCCGATGGACGACGCGGCGATGGACAAGCTGCTTGGCCGGCAGGCGCGGGTACAGGAGCAGATCGACGCGCACGACCTCTGGAATCTCGACAACAAGATCGAGATCGCGATGGACGCGCTGCGTCTGCCGCCCTGGGATGCGAACGTGAGCAAGCTGTCGGGCGGCGAGCGCCGGCGTGTGGCGCTCTGCCGCGTGTTGCTCGAGGAGCCGGACATGCTGCTGCTCGACGAGCCGACGAACCATCTCGACGCCGAGTCGGTCGCCTGGCTCGAGCGGTACCTGCACGACTTCGCCGGCACCGTCGTCGCCGTGACGCACGACCGATATTTTCTCGACAACGTCGCCGGCTGGATCCTCGAGCTCGACCGCGGCTACGGCATTCCGTACGAGGGGAATTACACGTCGTGGTTGGAGCAGAAGCGGACGCGGCTCGCGCAGGAGGAGAAGACGGAGTCGGCGCGGCAGCGGACGCTCGAGCGCGAGCTCGAATGGGTTCGGCTCGCGCCGCGGGCCCGGCAGGCGAAGAGCAAGGCGCGCATCCAGAAGTTCGAGGAGCTGGCCGCGCAGGAGACGGCGGAGAAGGTCCTGCAGCACGAGATCGTGATCCCGCCGCCGCCGCGGCTCGGCAACCAGGTCGTTACGGCACGCGACCTCAAGAAAGCGTTCGGCGACAAGCTGCTGTTCGAAGGGCTCTCATTCGATCTTCCACGCGGAGGCATTGTCGGGATCATCGGCCCGAACGGCGCCGGCAAGACGACGCTGTTCAAGATGATCGTCGGCCAAGAGTCGCCGGACGCGGGCACGCTCACCGTCGGCGAGACAGTGCAGATCGCCTACACCGATCAGAACCGCACGCTCGACGGCGACAAGAGCGCCTGGCAGGAGATTTCGGGCGGGCAGGAGCTGATCATGGTCGGCAAGAAGGAACTGAACAGCCGGGCGTACCTCACGAGCTACAACTTCCGCGGCACCGCCCCGCAGAAGAAGGTCGCCAACCTGTCGGGCGGCGAGCGAAACCGACTCCATCTCGCCAAGACGCTGATGAGCGGCGGCAACCTCCTGTTGCTCGACGAGCCGACGAACGCTCTCGACGTCGCCACGTTGCGCGCGCTCGAAGACGCACACGTCGACTTCGCGGGCTGCGCCGTGGTCATCACGCACGACCGTTGGTTCCTCGACCGCATCGCCACGCACATCCTCGCCTTCGAGGGCGACAGCGAGGCGGTGTGGCACGAAGGAAACTTTCAGTCGTACGTGGAGGATCTCCACAAGCGAAAGGGCGCCGACGCCGACCAACCGCACCGAATCGCGTACAAGAAGCTGGTGCGGACCTAGCCGGCGCTCGCCGTGGCCGGCCGCTGTTGGAGCAATCGCTGGAGCCGGGTGCGCGAGATGCCGAGCCGCCGCGCGGCGTCGCTCTTGTTGCCGCCGCACAGCTCCACGGTGTCGCGCACCGTGCGATGGATGACGGCGCGCAACCCGCTCGCGCCGTCGGCCGCCGGCGTCGGCGGATCATCCGGCGCGACTTCGAGCGACGCGGCGTCGAGCAGCGGGCCCTCGGCCAGCAGGACGGCGCGTTCGACGGCGTTGCGCAGCTCGCGGACGTTGCCGGGCCAGGCGCGCATCTCGAGCGCGCGTTCGGCGCCGGGCGTGAAGCGCGCGCCTTCGAGCTCGTACTCCGCCGCGAACCGCGCCAGGAATTGCCGCGCCAGCGGTACGATGTCCTCGGTGCGCGCGCGGAGCGGCGGCAGCGTGATCGGAACGACGTTCAGGCGATAGAAGAGATCTTCGCGGAACTCGCCGCGGCGTACGGCGCGCGCGAGGTTGACGTGCGTGGCGGCGACGACGCGAACGTCGATGGGGATCGATTTGGCGCCGCCGATGCGCCGCACTGTGCGCTCCTCGATCGTGCGCAGCAGCTTGCCCTGGAGGGCGAGCGGCAAGTGCCCGATCTCGTCGAGGAAGATCGTGCCGCCTTGGGCGATCTCGAACAGGCCCGGCTTGGCCGACGTCGCGTCGGTGTACGAGCCCTTTTCGTGGCCGAACAGCTCGCCCTCGAGCAGCGTCTCGGGAATGGCGGCACAGTTCACGTCGACGAACGGCGCGGCACGGCGCGGGCCGCTGTCGTGGAGGGCGCGGGCGAGCAGCTCTTTCCCGGTGCCCGTTTCGCCGGTGATCAGCGCCGTGATGTGCGGACGCGGGAGGATGCGTGCCGCTTGGTCGAGAGCAGCCTTCAACGCCGGGCTGTCGCCCAAAATGTTCGGGAACTCGAATGAGAATCCTTCAGGGGCGGCGCGTGGCGCGCGGCGCGCGGCGAGCCGCCGGCCTTGATCGCGCAGCCAGGTCCGCAGTTGCTCGTAGTCCTGCGTGAGGACGAAGAACTGTGACGCGCCGGCGCGGATCGCGCTGGCCGCCAGCCGATGGTCGCCCTCGGCGACGACGGCCGCGATCTCGGCACGCGGTCGCTCGAGCGAGCGGAGCGTGAGCTCGAGCCGCTGCTCGGCGCCGCCGGCGGCGACGAGCCCGACGACATCGTCGCCGGCGTGAGCGAACGACGCAGCGCACTCGGCCGCTTCGACGCGAAGACCGGCGTCGCGCGCCAGCACGGGCCACGCGGCCGAGAATGACTCGCTCAGCTCGAGGACGAGCAGCGTTCCGGTGGGGGTCGTCTGGGCGTGCATAGTCGCATCGAACAAAGCCGGAGATACGCCCGCGGGTTCCCGTGCCGCCGATCGCGAACCCCCGCGCTCGCCGCAGCGAAACGCGACGGCGCTGACGCGCTTCGCGTCGCCTTGTAATCCACGTCACGTGTGCGATTCCCGCGGAGGGCGCGAACGCGACCGTGGGAACTCGCATGCGACATCGTGAGTTGTGAGACCCGACGTTGGATTCCGCACGCTTGTGATGCGTCGCACAGGATGCCGGCGCGCGAGGTGCACGATAGTTCGGCCGCAGCCGATGTCGGGCGGCCACGACTCAATGGAGGAACGGAAGCATGAACAAATTCTCATGGAGCACACATAAGTTCGTCTCGGTACCGGCGAGGCTCGGCGCGATCGCGGCCGCGATCGTCACTGCGGGAGCATTCGCGGCGTGTTCCGATTCCACCAGCGCCTCGCTTGGCTCGCGCAGCCAGCTCGCTTTCTCGATCGGCGCGGCGGGCGGAGCGGCGGCGGCGCTCGCCCCGCAGACGGTGGGCGGACACACGCTCGACCTCACCGAAGCGTCAGTAACAATCGACCGCGCCGAGCTGAAGCTCGCGGCTAGCGACGCCTGTGCGGGAGACAATGAAGACGGCGACAATGACGTCGTCGTGCCGGCCGGTAGCGCGAGCGCCGACCAGGGCGGCGGTGACAAGCAGGGCGATGGCGGCCACGAATGCGCCGAAGTAAAGATCGGTCCCGACATCGTCGATCTTCCGCTCACCGGCAATCTGGTGACGATTCAAGCGGACTCGATTCCGCCCGGCACGTATCAGCAGATCGAGCTGCGCGTCTCGCAAGTCGCGCTCACGGGTACCTTTGATGGCACCGCGTTCAGCGACACGATTCCCGTGCATGCGCGGGCGGAGATCGAGTTCGACACGCCGGTGGTCGTCGCGGCCGGCCAACCGACGACGATCACGGTGAACGTGCCGGTGAACACCTGGCTGGTGAACCCCGACGGCTCGCTCGTCGACCCGACGACGCTTCTCAGCAGTCCGGACGTGTTGGCGCAAGTACGCAATCGGATCGCCGCGTCACTGCGCGCATTCGAAGACAACAACCACGACGGCCACGACGATCACGGTGGGCGCGGCAAGGACTGACCGCGAGGTTTGACCGGGTGAAGGCTTGGCCCGGGTTCAGATCGAGCTCATTCAAGGAGAAACGGCCCCGCCTGTCGATCAGGCGGGGCCGTTTTCACGCGCACCCGGCCCGAAGCACAGATGGCGACGCCACTATAAGTCTGATACATTGTTGCCATGCGTCGATAAGAAAAAGTCATGACCATCAATCTCCACCACCTGCGGCTCTTTACCGCAGTCGTCGACGAGGGCGGATTCACCAAGGCCGGCGCGGCGCTCCATCTGAGCCAGCCAGCCATCTCTAAATCACTCAACGAGTTGGAGAGACAGCTCCATCTCAAGCTTCTCGACCGCGGCGGACGCTCCGCCACCCTCACCGCGGCCGGCCGCCTCCTGTACGCGCGCTCGCGCGAGCTGTTCGGGGTGGAGCGAACCGCCGAGCGCGAGCTCCGTGAGCTGCGCGGACTGAAGCGCGGGGTTCTGCGGATTGGCGCAAGCAGCGCCATCGCCACCTACATGGTCCCCGAGATCCTGGGCCGTTTTCACCTCCGTCATCCGCGTGTGCGCGTCCGCGTGTCGAGTGCAAACACGCGCAGGGTGCTTCGCTCGCTGCTCGAGGCGCGCATCGACATCGCGTTGGTCGAAGGCGCGGTGGCCGACGCGCGAGTCGAGGCGCGTGCCTGGCGCGACGACACACTCATCGTCGTCGCGCCGCCCGACCACACGCTGGTCGCACGCCAACCGGTCGATGTCACCGCGCTCGCCGACGAGACGTTTCTCGTGCGCGAGCGGGGATCGGACTCGCGCGAGGTGACCACGGGGGCGCTCGCACGGCAGGGTGTCCGTCTGCGGGACACCATGCGGGTCGGCGGTAGCGAAGCCATCAAGCAAGGCGTCGCCGCAGGGCTCGGCCTCGCGATCGTGTCGCTCGCGGCGGCGGCCGATCAATTGGCGTTGGGCCGGATCGTTGCGCTCGACGTGCGGGGCCTCGACATACGTCGGCCGCTCACCGAGCTGCGGTTGCGCGGACGGTCGCCGGCCGGGCCGGTGGCAGCATTCCAGCAATTGCTCGCCGAAAGCGCGTCGGAGCCTCGCGGCGACGCGACGCCGAGCGATGCCTCGGGTATCGCGTAGCCCGGCGTTCTCGGATGACGGGCGTCGTCGTACATTGTGGCGGAGACAAATGACAATACATCGTACGCGCAGCCCACGACATTCGCCAAGCCGACCCCGGTCCGCGCTTCTCTTCGCCTTCGCGGCTTTCGCCGCGGCGAACGTGTTTTCGATCGCGGGCTGTCGGGGCGCGCCGCCCGCGCCCCCGGCCCCGCCGCCGGCGCTCACGGATACCGAGGCCGCCGCGCTGCACTGGGTCGACGCGCACACTCAGGTGCTCACGCTCGCCGACTCGTCGCCAAGCGCGGCGGAAGAGGAAGCGATCCAGTCGATCGCCGCTGGTGCGCGCGTCATCGGACTGAGCGAGCTCACCGAAGGCACCGACCAGTTCCCGCTGATCGTTCGGCACGCGCTGTTCGCCCTCGCCGCCGCAACGCCCGCGGTTCGTGGGCTGGCGATTCAGGGACCAATGGCGGAGGCGATGGAGCTCGACCGGTACGTTCGGACCGGCGTCGGCGACGCGCACCGGCTGCTCCGCACGTTGGGCTCGCCCCGGTACGAGACGCCGGAGATGTACGGACTCGTGGCCGCGATCCGCGAATGGAACCGCTCGCACGGCGCCGATCGGCAGATTGGGTTTTATGGATTCGAGATTCCTAGCGGCGCGCACGCCGTAGCGACGGTGCTCGGGCTGCCGGACGCGGTCGCCGGTCATGGTCTGAATCTCTGGCTGCGCACGCAACTGGCCTGTGTCGCCAACGACGAGTCGGCGCACTGGGGGCTGGAAGGCCGCGCGTCGGACAGCACCTTTTGGAACCAGTGCGGCACGATCGTGTCGCACGTGGCCGACAGTATAGCCGCGCTCCACGCGCGGGTGAGCGCGTCGTCGCCGGCAGCGGCGAACGTCGCTTACGCCGACGAGATGGCGCGCCTGCTCAACCACTACGTGTCGACGGGACTGCGCCACCTGGCGCGCCAGGAAGGCGACGCCGCGCACGTGATGTATGTCGTCAACTCACTCGGCGGCGACGCGCGCCTCCTGGTGTGGGGCGGCGATATCGAAATGGGCCGCCTGGTGCAGAACCGCACGACCATTCAGACCGGCGTCCCGCTCGGCACGCAGCTTGGCGCGCAGTACCGCGCGATCGCATTCGCGATCGGCGGCGGCCACGTGCGGACGCGGCGGCCGGGCACCGGACCGATGGGCAATCAGCCCGGCTTCGGCTCGATCCAGCTTCACACACCCGAGCCCGACAGCTACGAGAACGTGCTCACGCGCGCGACGCGCGACGCGTACTGGCTCGATCTGCGCGACCTGCCGAGCGACGCGGCCGGCGCGTGGCTGCGCGGACCGCACCCGATGCGGTTGATCACGGATCTCTACACGCCGGATGCGCCGCAGCTGTTCGACATCCCGGTGGAGTTTCCGAAGAACTACGACGGGGTCGTGTTCATCCGCACGGCAAAGGCGTCGCGATAGCATTGCCGCGCCCGACGACCGCGCGCGTCACGCCTCCTCGCGGGCGATGATTCCGCGCTCGACGTAGATCGGATGCACCAGCGCCCGCAACGCGCCAAGTCGGGTCGCGAACCAGCCCGCGGCGATCACGCAGGCGACGCCGCCCGCGAAGATCGTCCATGCCGCGCCGATCCGCGCGGCCAGCACTCCGCCAAGCAGGCTGCCGATCGGCGCCGTGCCGAGGAACGCCATGGCGTAGAAGGCCATGACGCGGCCGCGCAGCCGCTCCTCGACGATCGTCTGCAGAATCGTGTTCGTCGCGGCCATCTCGACCATCATGCCGCCGCCGACGAGCGGCAGAATGAGCAGCGACAGCCAGAGCACGTGCGAGAATGAAAACAACACGAGCGCCGCGCCGAAGATCATCGTCGCCACGACCATGACGCGGCCGAGGCCGACGAC
>JBIOHX010000036.1:0-17423 GCA_044449465.1 Gemmatimonadales bacterium
ATGACGAGCGTCATCGTCGGCGCAACGCGATCGAGAAATACCCGATCGCCGGCGGCGGTCGGCGCGTCGGGCTCGGCAACCGTCCGGACCGCCCCGGCGTCGAGCGGCGTCACGATCACGGCTCCCTCGCCCGCGTCGACGAGCTCGGCGGCCCGTCGGTGCGCGGCGACCACTGGATCATCGGCGTCGGACGGATGCACGCGCTGCAGCAGCACGTCGACCGTGCCGCCGCAGGTCAGGCCGATGTCCCATGCTTCATCGTCGTCGAGCGAGATCGAGAGCAGGCGACGTTCCGCGCCGCCGGCGACGAGGGCGTCCGCGGCCTCGATGACTTGCGCATCGACGCAACCGCCGATCGTCACGCCGCCAATCAATCGCCCGCTCGCGCCGACGATCATCTTGGCGCCAAGCTTCTTGGACGTGCTCCCGGTGGCGGCGACCAGCGTGGCGAGGGCCACGACCGGCTCGTCGCGCAGCGCGGGATCGTCGGGTCGGATCAAATTCGAGGTCATCGTGGTTTCCGCATTGCCATTCTATTCTGGCCGATCTCTCACCCGGAGTAAAGCCGACCGCCGGCGCCGCGCGCCGTGGCGAGCCACAAGTCGCGCAGCTCGCTCGCGCCGCGGGCGTTGAGCTCGGCCGGCGAGCGACGCCAATACCACCGCTCGCCTTCGGCGTCCGACACACCGTGCCCGAGGAAATGCGCGTATGCGTCGGCCACCAGCACCGATGGCGAGCGGCTGGCAAGCGACCGGAGGTGCGCATTCACCACGTCGAGCAGCTCGAGCGGCAGCGGCGCCCCGTCACGCATTCCGGCGACGCGTCCTGAACGATCCGACGGATCGCAGATCGTCGTCAGCACGATCGTCGCCGCCGGCAGCCGTTCACGCAGCGCGTCCAGGAGGAGATTGTACGCGCCCACCACGTCCTTGCCGATCTGCGCGAGCACCGCGCGCCGCGTTTTGGCGGCGGCGACACTCCAGAGATCCGTGCTTCCTACGGTCAGCGTGACGAGCACGGGTTCGTCGCTCGCCTCGACCGCGTCGAGCTGCTCCCCGAAAACATCGCCAATCGTCGCGCCGTCCGCAGCGACGTTCATGTAGCTGATGCCCGGTAGGAGCGACGCGAGATCGTCGCCCATGTGCTCGGGCCAGCGCTCTTCAGCGTTCTGATACAAGAGCGAGGCGGCGCCGAGCGGCGCCACGCGCCCGGCGAATGCGACGCGCTCGAGCGCCACGGCGACATCGACCTCGCCGGCGTCGAGCGCCGGGTAGAGATCGATCGACATCGAGTCGCCGAGCGCCAGGTACCGGGTGAAGCGGCTGGAATCCATGCGCGAGCGGTCGCTAGACCGGCGCCTCCAACCCCCGGGTCGCCAACACCCGCGCCACGACTTCGCCGATCTTGTTGTTTGGCGTGCTCGCTCCAGCGGTGACGCCGACGTGCACCGGCCCCGCCGGCAGCCAATCGACGGCATCCGCCTCGCTGTGCGCCACGCGCGCCGGCCGATAGTGAATGGTCCGCGCGCCGGGATCAATCGCGCTCACGCTCTCGATGTGATAGGTCGGCACCCGGTCGGCGCAGAGCGCGGCGAGCGAGATCGTATTGCTCGAGTTGAAGCCGCCGATCACCAGCATCAGGTCGACGCCCGTGTCCAGCAGCTCGCGCACGGCGTCCTGCCGCTCCTGCGTCGCGCTGCAGATGGTATCGAAGCTGCGAAAGTCCGTTGCGCGCGCCGCCGCGCCCCGCGCACGCTCGATCGATGCGCCAATCTCGTCGGCGATGGCGAGCGACTCGCGCGCCAACATCGTCGTCTGGTTCGCCACGCCGATGCGCTGGAGATCGCGCGCCGGATCGAATCCGTCGGACACCGCGCGCGTGAACCGTTCGAGCAGCGCGCCGGCCGGCGCTTTCCCCTCGATGAAGTCGCAGACGAAACGCACCTCGTCGAGGTTGCGCACGACGAGATAGTGTCCCGCGCTCCCTGGCTGTTTTCGCACTTGCGACGCCGTGGCGCGCGTCTCCTCGTGGTAGTATTTGCCGTGGATCACCGCGGTGAACCCGTCGCGCGCGTAGCCCTCGACGCGCTTCCATACGTTGAGCACCGAGCCGCAGGTCGTGTCGACCAGCACACAACCCTTTTCGCGCAGCGCCGCGAAGTCGTCGATCGTGACGCCGAACGCCGGGAGGATGACGACGTCGTCGGGCGCGATCGCGCTGAATTCGAACTCGCCCGTCGGCTCGGGGCGCAACAGAATCTCGACGCCCATGTCGCGCAGGCGGCCGTTCACCACTGGGTTGTGGATGATCTCGCCGACGAGGTAGATGCGCCGGTCGGGAAACTTGCGCCGCGTCTGGTAGGCGTACTCGACCGCGCGCTCCACGCCGTAGCAGAAGCCGAGGGCGCGCGCCAGCCGAATGGTGACTTCGCCGACCTCGAGCATGAAATCGTGCGACCTGAGCAGATCGACGATGCGCCCGTCGTAGTCGGCGGCGAGCTCGCTCTGTACCTCGGCTTTGAGCCCGAATCCCTTACGGAAATAGGTGGAATCGGGGGCCGACGACATGGTTGTAAATCTACCCTCGCGCGGGTAGGATAGCGCCATGACCGAGCGCCGGCCGCTGCTCCGCCCTCCCGCCATCGTGAAGGGCGACACGATCGGCGTCGTCTCCCCGTCCTACGCGCCGAAGCTCGGCTGGCTGCAGCGCGGCGTGCGTGCGTTGGAACGAGCGGGCTTCACGGTGCTGCTCGATCCGGAGATCGACCACCTGCCCCGCTTCACGCGCGCCGAAGACGAGCGCCGAGCTGAAAACTTGATGGGGATGTGGCTCAAT
This sequence comes from Gemmatimonadales bacterium, assembly GCA_044449465.1. Lineage (GTDB taxonomy): Bacteria > Gemmatimonadota > Gemmatimonadetes > Gemmatimonadales > Gemmatimonadaceae > JAQBQB01. The sequence continues at coordinate 2,836 of JBIOHX010000036.1, forward strand.
CCGCAGGTGAAAGCGGTGATCGCGAGCACGGGTGGATATGGCGCCGTCCGTCTGTTGCCGCATCTCGACCCGGCGGTGTTCGAGAAAAATCCGAAGGCGCTCGTCGGCTATTCGGACATCACGGCGCTCCACCTCTGGCTCATGCGACGAGCGCACCTGCGGAGCTTTCACGGTCCCACCGTCGACGATCTCATCCCGAGCTCGCGCGATCCGACGATGTCCTCACTCGTCACTGCACTCACCGTTGCCTGTCCCACCTCGCGCATCGGCCGCGAGCTGTCGCGCGCCGTTGTACCCGGGACGGCGAAAGGCCGTCTCGTCGGCGGCAATCTGTCGCTCGTGCAGCAGACGATCGGCACGTCGTACCAGGTCGACATGGACGGCGCCATTTTGTTCATCGAAGAGACGCGTGATCCGATGTCGGTCGTTGATGAGCGGCTCGTGCATCTGCGCGCTGCCGGACTGCTCGAGCGCGTGGCGGGGATCATCTTCGGTCAGCTTTCGCTCGACCGCTCGGAGGAAGACGAGTTCGAGGATTTTCTGCTGGACTTGATCTCGGACCTCGACGTCCCGGTGCTGATGGACTTTCCGGCGGGTCACGAGAATCCGAATCTCACGATTCCATTCGGCACGGAGATCGAGCTCGTCGTCGAGGATCAGCGGGGCTGGATCACCTATCAGGAGGATGCGTTGGCCGTTGACGACTAGGCGGCAAGACTGGGCGATCCCGACGGTCGTCGAACAACCCCGGGCTGAGAAAGGGCGCCAGCGCATAGCTCACCAACGTCTCATACGCGCGTTGTCGGTCGACGAGTCCCGCGGTGAGAATGCCAACCGCCCCCGCACCGCGTTTGGTGTCGTGCCCGCCAACGAGATGGTCCATCGCGTGACCGAGCTCGAGCCCGTCGCGAATCATCGCAGCGACGCGCTGGGGCAATGGCATCGCCAGCGAACCGCCGACGCCGACCCGGCCCGCGCCGTCGATGACGACCGCCCAGGCGCAGGTGCGCATCGACCCGTCCGATTCTTCGACGATCCCGCCCTCGATGCCGACTCCGAGCTCGGCGTCGAGCGCATCGCGCGCACCGGCCGCCCGCGCGCGCGCGCCCTGAATCGTCTCCTCGTCGCCTCGGGGTTGATCAGGAACTCCCGACGCCACCGCGATGCCGTCGACGGTGATGTGCGGCGCGACCGTGGCGAGCACGGTACGCACGGCTCCGACTTTCACCGGGTTGGTCGAGCCGACGGCGACGCGACGCATTGCGGCGAGCGGATTCCCCGACCTCAGCGCCGGCATCTCGATTAAGTCGCGAATGGTGAATATCTCTGGCGCAAAGCGCGGCAAATGTACGCGGCGCACTGCGCGCGCGTCAGGTCGTTGGAAAAACAGCGGCCGCCACGCTCGTCGGCGCTCACCGAACGGGACGTGACGCCGGTCGCTTGCTGCGCGCTGGACCGTGGGATATGCTTGTCGTCCCACGCCGCGACCGATGCTCACACTCACCTCGTCATCCGACTCCGCGCTTCCGGCCTTTGTGCCGGCGCGCGCATCGACTGAACGGTCGCCGTTCGTGTTCGTCGGCGAACGCCTCTGGTTGGACTTCGTGAACTCGGAGCACGGCCTGCGGCGGTTCGAAGCGCTTCGCGACTTCGAGACGATGGTGCGCTGGCTCGAGTCGGCCTCCGTGCTCGACGCCGAGCGGGCGGGCGGCATTCGCCGTCGCGCGCAAGCGCAGCCGGCGGGGGCGGCCGCAGCTCTCGTCGACGCACGCCGCGTCCGCGCCGGCCTTCGCTCGCTGGCCGAACGCGGCCCGTCCAGTGAACGCATCCGCGCCGAAGGGCTGATGGAGATCAACCGCGTGCTCGGTCGCAGCGCCGGCACGCGGCGCGTCGAGCTTCGCGCCGACGGCACCTTCCTCCGCTCGTTCGTCCCGGTGGGCGACGCGTTCGCCGGACTCGTCATCCCCATCGTCGAATCGGCGGCCGACGCACTCATTCTCGCCGAGCTGCCGCGCGTTCGCCGCTGCGCCGACCCGCGCTGTCAACGCGTGTTCTTCGACAACACGAAGAACGGCCGCCGCCGCTGGTGCGACATGGCCACCTGCGGCAACCGCGCCAAGGCGGCGCGGCATCGGGAGAAGCTGAAAGCACACTGAGGTTTGGCCGGCAAGCAGCTACCGCCTCCGCCGCCTCCGACCGTGCGCGCCCCGCGGCTTTCGTTGATCCTTGAGCTGCTCGCCATGGTCGCGCACACGCCGTTGATGCGTGCGCTCCTGCCGGTCGCGGCGCTGTGAGTCGCGCGCGCGGTCGATCTCCGCCAGCTCGGCGTCGGTGAATGGGCGTTCGAGCTCGTCCTGCAACTCGTCGAGTGTATCGCCGCGCGCAGCGCCCCGAGCCCCTCGCGTCACCATGAAACGCAGCGGCCGGTCGAGGGTTGGAAGCTCCGATTCCGTCAGAGTGCGAGCGATCTTCTCAGGCAATCGAAGACGCGCCACACCGCGCGGGCCCTCGGGCGTGTCCTCCACATCGTACTGAATCTCGACGTCGCGGCCGCGCACGGACACCGCCGTTGGCAGTGACGCGTACCGGTCGCGGACCTCGCGCGGCACGAGCACGTCGGCGTCGATCTGCAGCCGCACTCGGCGAAAATCCGCCATCGAGCGAACGCCGGCGAGCTGCCGTTCATAGAGAGCGGTCAGGTCGGCGAGACCCAGTTTCGGCGTTGCGCCGCCCGAACGTCGATGTGTCTCGCGCACGGCCTCGATCGCCGTCTGGTTGTCCCGCGCGCCCGGATGCCGCGCCTCGCCCCGCGCCAGCGCTTCGGCGAGCACATGGCGCGCCTGCTCGGCGATCGCCGCTGGAAACTCATCGACGGGCTCGATCTCGCGCTCGAGCTCGAAGCCCTGATACTGCACGCGCCGCCGCAGCACGAGCGGCGCCCGTCGGCTGTCCGGCGCGTATACCAGCTCGCCCTCCGTCACCGTGGCGTACGGGCGCAACATCTCGAAGGGAACCTGCGTCCCTTCGATCGACGCGCGCGGATTGCCGAACTTGTCGGCGAAGTACCGCAGCTCGCCGGCAATCGGCCCCCAGCTCCCGCAGACGCTCGTCTTCGACACGCGTGCTTCGTCGCCCGTCGACGTCTGCTCGTCGATCACGAGGGTGAACGGCATGAAGCGCGCGAGGAGCATTCGGAACATCGCCAGCGCATCCTCGCCCGCATTCGACATCGCGCCGGGTAGCGCCGCCCCGATCGATCGATAGACGCTCGCCATGCCGAGCGCCGCGTCCTCGATCGACTTGACCAGCGCGCCGCGGCGCTCCGCCCACCGTTCGATCCGCTCCTCGTCGAACACGTGGCGCGGCAACCCGTACACGGAGCCCATGCGGCCGGCTGCCTGGAACGCCTCGGCGTAGAGATTGTATGCCGTGAGATGATCGCTTCCCGGCACGATGAGCCCGTTCAGGTCGCGCTCCTCGCGCGTCATGCGGTGCAACGACTCGACCGAGCTCATGACCGCGAGCTGCGGCAGCAGCGCGTCATCAGCGTTCACTAACAACTCGGCCCACGCCCGCTCGACCGGCATCGCCTCGACGGCGCGGCCGTACGTCGTCAGCCGCCCCTGTTCGATGATGCCCCGCGATTCGAGCAGCGACACCGCGATCCTATATGCCACCCGGTCGAGCGGCACGGGCAGGTCCAGCTCGTCGGCGCGCACGCCGAGCGCCGCGCAAGTGATCGCCACCCGCTCGGAATCGCCGGCAAGCTGGAACTCCGGCTCGGTCGGCTGCAGTTGCTGGAATTGAATGTCGCGATCGGAGAGAATGAATACCCGTCCGCCGGCGACCCGGCCGTGGACGCGCCCCGCCATCTGCAGGATCTCGTTCGCGCCGAGGTGCTCTTGTGTCAGCACGTTGCGCCCGCGGTCGATGACATTGAAGAACTTGACGTCGTCGATGATGACCGTGTCCAGGCCGCTCACGTTGAGCGCGCTCTGTCCGGCCGCGGTCATCGCGAGGAAGTACGGCTTGCGTTCGCCCCCTTCGAGAAACGGGCGCAGAATGCGTATCGGCTCGCCGCCATGATAGAACGCAGTGTTGACGCGCGGCGCCATGTGTCGCACCTGCTCCGCCGCTTCCTCCACGCCGCGCCGCGTCGGCACGAACAGCGCGACGCCGCGCCGCTGCTTGACCAGATCGCGGAGAAACGCCGCGTCGAGAAAGCGCGATGGCTTCTTGTCGAGGACGCGCACTTGCGCCGCCTTCTTCGGATCGAACTCGTACACCTCGAGCACGTCGGCCGAATCGAGATACCGGGCATAGAACGCGGGATTCACCGTTGCCGACAGCCAGATGAACCGGCATCCGGTGCGCTTGGCGAGCGCGAGACAGAGCTCGAGCTCGGCCGAGGTCTGGTGGATCTCGTCGACGACGATCGTGTCGCCGGCGAGAATGTCGTTCTCCTCGAACCAGCGCCGCGCGATCCCGGTGGTCACGATGACGACGTTCCAGGTCGGCGTCTCCGGCGTCGCTTCTCGCTCGCGATTGACCACGCCGACCCGTAACTCCGCGGTGCCGAGAATCTCTTCGGCGATCGAGCGGATGGCGAGCGTCTTCCCCGTGCCCGTCCCCGCGACGATACCGAAGCCGCGCCGCGTGCCGTCGCCGCGCGCCAATTCACGCACGCGCGCGCCGTAGCGCTTTTCGAGGAAGGTCTCGATGTGGAGCCGGACCGCGAGCTCGATCGTCTCGCACGCTGCCCGCGTCGGCGCGATCACGATCACGCGTCCGGTCGGCGGTTCAGCCGACACGAACGACCGGTGATCGGGAAGATATGGATCGCGGACGTCGCGCGTCACGGAACCGGTCCGGACGCGCGCGACGTCGATCGCGTCAGTCTTGTGGCGGCTTCGACGCGACGGGCGGCTTCACGCTGGTGAAGCCCTTCACGCCCGGCGGAAGCTTGATCGGCTTGCCGTTCGGCTTGTTGCTGTCGGTGAAATCGTCGCCGAAGATGACGCGGCCGTTCGCCGGCCGATTCTTGACGGCGGTCGAGCAGTCCGTGGCGGCTGGCTGTTGAGCGGCGGGCACGTTGTCGATCCAGATTCGGCACATGCCTTTGGGCGGACGTGCGTCTGCCGGGACCGGCGAGTGTTTCGCGCTGTCCTTCGGCAGTTGCTGGCGCTGCGCCATGGCTGGCCCAGCGATCGCAACGGTCAATCCAATGCTCAGTACGGCGTTCAACAACCTCATCGCGTCTCCATGCTGCCCGTGCCTCGGGCGGCGAGACCATGAAAAGCAGGGCCGGTGCCATGCCACGAGCCGGGTCCCGCCGCTGGAAGACTAACGAATTCAACGACTTATAGGAAACACTGTATACATATCTACCCGCGTGGTGTCCGTGCTTCCGGAATTCGGTGTCCTTGTCCGGGGACGCGAGCCAGGTCGCGCGCGACGGCGCGGGCCACCCAATCTGGTCAGTCGCCAAAGTTGATGCCGGTGGCGCGCGCCGTGAGCACCACGTCGTGGCCCGGGTCGACACGCTTGGGCTCTCGGAGGGCATCCTCGATGGGAATGGTCACGATGTGCGGCGATTGAAGCGCGATCATGTGGCCCCACTTCTCGTCGGCCACGGCGCGGACCGCGGCTCCGCCGAACCGGGTGGCGAGCAGACGGTCGTAGCCGGTCGGCATACCCCCCCGCTGGAGGTGTCCGAGGATGAGCGAGCGCGTCTCCTTGCCGGTGATGTGCTGAATCTCGCGCGCGATCGGCTCGCAGAGGCCGCCCAGCCGGCGTGACTCGCCGGGGAGCGACTCGCCGATCAACGACACCGTCCCGCCCTTCGGAAACGCGCCCTCGGCGACGACGACGATCGAGAAATGACGGCCGGCCCGGTCGCGCGACATGATCTTCTCGCAGACTTTCCGGATGTCGTATGGGATCTCCGGAATGAGGATCACGTCGGCCGTGCCGGCGACGCCGGCATGGAGCGCGATGAAGCCGGCGTCGCGCCCCATCACTTCCATCACGATGACCCGGTCGTGCGACTCGGCGGTCGTGTGCAGCTTGTCGATCGCCTCGAGCGCGGTGTTGACGGCCGTGTCGAACCCGAACGTCGTGATCGTGCCGCTCACGTCGTTGTCGATCGTCTTCGGCACACCGACGATCTTCATGCCCTTGTCGCAGAGCAGCTTGGCGATCGTGAGTGAGCCGTCGCCGCCGATCGAGACCAGCGCATCGATGCCGAGCCGGCGCGCGTTGTCGAGCAGCTCGTCCGAACGGTCTTCCTCGACGATCTCGCCGTCGGGCAGCTTGCGCGGGTAGTGGAACGGATTGCCCCGATTGGTCGTGCGCAGGATCGTGCCGCCGAGATGCGCGATGCCGCGCACGCTCTCCCGAGTGAGCGGGATGACCTCATCCTCGCCCATCAAGCCGGCGAACCCGCGCTTGATGCCGAGCACTTCCCAACCGCGATTGACCGCGGAGAGCACGGCGGCACGGATCACGGCGTTCAGCCCGGGCGCGTCGCCGCCGCCGGTCGAGATGGCGATCCTCATCGGGCGGTCGTCATTCCAGCGTTCGTGCCGGCGTTCATTCGCCGTCCGCTCCGCATCTGGTCAGGGCGCCCTGCCTCGGGCGGCCCTGGCGTCGAGCAGCGCGACGATCTCGCCGGGCGCGGCGTGGCGACCGAGTTTCGACTTCTCGAATATCGGCTCTCCATCGGCCATGACCTCAAAGCGCCCGCCGCGAGACGGAATGAGCTCGACCGCGGCATCCGGCAGGTGCCGGCGAATCTCGGCCGCCAAACTGGCGGCCCGAGGTTCGTAGTTTCACATCGTGCAGTATTCAATCGTGATCGTCATCGGGGGTCGTCTCGCGCAGGAGTCATCGTCGCCGACGACGAAAAGCTAGCGAGAATGGGACCAGACCCGGCCGCGCGGCCGCGCCGGCCTCGCGAAGGGTGGCTGCCCCCGACGTGACGCCTCAGCGGGGAACGTTGTTCAGCGCAGCGAGCCGGGTGATGACCGTGTCCTGGTGCGCGACCACTTCGCGAAGGGAGTCCACGGCCGACTGGACCTGGGCGACGTCCTCCTTGATACCGTCGATTTCGGTGGCGGCATCGTTCAGTGCTTGCGCCGTGGCGGCTTCGCTGCGCGGATTGACGCAGCCAGAGGCGCCCGCGGCGAGCCCGAGCGCGCACGTCAATAGGGCTGAGATGGAGGTGAAGCGACGAGCACGGAGGGATGGCATGCGAAGTACCAATCGGAAGAGGCGGGGAAAGGACGTCGGCCGCGAAACCGGCCCGGGCAGAGAGAAAATGATGACGCGCGGTCGAGGCGTCGAGGTTGAATTGAAGCATGCCTGGTCGGCCACCGCGTCGCGCACCATCCGGTTACTCGCTGCTGGAGCTGGTCATCGTGATGATGATGATCGGCGTGCTGCTCGCCATTGCGCTCCCGCGCACCGCCAGCCTTCGCGACCGGTCGTCGGTCCGCGCGGCGATGACGGACCTGAGCGCCGCCTTTTCGCTCGCCCGCCGGACGGCGCTGTCGCGCCGGGCATTGGTATCCGTCGTGCTCGACACGGCGGCGAGAACCGTGGAGGTTCGCTCGGCGGGCGATCGGCTCTGGCGGCGCACGCTTGGCGAAAGCTACGGGATCGTTTTGGGGTCGGACCGGGATTCGGCTGTGTACGATCCGCGCGGCTTTGGCTACGGGGTCTCGAACCTCAGCGTCATCGTGCGGCGCGGCGAAATGGTTGACACGTTGACGATGTCCAGACTCGGACGCGTCCGGTGGTGACGGAACGCATGGGAACGGTCTGGCAGCGCCTTGCGCACGGGGACAGCTTCCGGATGCGCGAGTTGTGAGGATTGTCACACGGCGACCCGTCCGCCGACAGACGGCGAATTGACGGCGAACTGACCGATGTGACGCTCGCTCCAGGGGGGTGGGTTATAGAAAAGGACATGGGCGACGATGCCGCCGACGTGCAACGCGTTCTTGCTGGTGACATCAACGCGTATTCAGCATTGGTGGATCGGTATTACGATCGTTGCGCGCGGTTCGCGATCCGCATGCTGGGCAACCGCGACGATGCGGAGGATGCGCTGCAGGCGACGTTTCTCCGCGCGTACCGGGCGTTGAATCGGTACCAGGAGCGCGATCGTTTCAGTGCGTGGTTGTATCGGATCCTTGTGAATCAGTGTCGAAGTGTCGCGGCTCGCCGCGCGCACCGGGATCGTGTGTTCGTGCATGAGGAAGCGTTGCTGCTGAATGCGCCGGACACATCTCCCGGGTGGACGGGTGAGGATGAAGAGTTCGTCCAGCGGGTGCTCGCAGAGTTGGACCCGTTGTTGCGGGAAGCGTTTCTTCTCAAGTACATCGAGGAGATGAGCTACGAGGAGATGTCGGCGCTCACGGGTGTGGGCGTCTCGGCATTGAAGATGAGAGTCAAGCGCGCCTGCGACCGGCTGCGCGAGCGGTGGGAGCGGATCAAGAATGATTGACTCGGAACAACATCCGTACGTGGAATGGATCGCCCGCGAAGCGCGGCGCCCGGTGGTTGTCGACCCGGATGCACGCAGCCGCGTCATGGCGGCCGTTCGTGCCGAACCGCGGCCGCATCGACGGCCCGGCTGGCGGCGGATGTTCGACGCGCGGCAGTTCAATATGTCGCCCATCGGCAGCGCATTGCTCGCCGCGGGGCTCGTCGGCATCGGAGTGCTTGCTGGCGCATTCGTTCTCGACCGGGACGGCCGACAGGCCGGACAGCCTCCGGCTGTTGTCGCGTCACGACTCCCGGTTTCTGATACGGTCGTCAAGTTCGTGTTCATCGCGCCGCAGGCGGCGTCGGTGTCCGTCGTCGGCGACTTCAACGGTTGGGACACGGCGAAGAATCCGTTGGCCCGCTCTGGCGACAGCGGACTGTGGACCGTCAAGCTGCCGCTGACCACCGGACGTCACGTGTACGCGTTCGTCGTCGATGGCGCGTGGAATCGCGATCCAGCGGCGCCGCTCGCGCCGGAGGACGGCTTTGGACACGCCAACTCTGTGCGCATCGTCGGACACGGAGCGGCGCTGTGACACACTCGCGCCCGCTGGGCCGCAGACGTGCGAGCGCGAGCTTACTGCTCGGCACGCTGCTGCTCGCGGTGGTTCCGTGCGTCTCGCTCGCGGCGCAGGACCTTGATCCGCTATCCAAGCTCGACGGCCCAAGCAAGTTCAACGTCCAGCTCCTGATCGACTCCGCCCAGGCCGCCGGGCTCCCGGGCCGCTCGCTCATGTCGACCGCGCTCGAGGGGATTGCCATGAAGGTCGACGGTAAGCGCATCGTCGTCGCGGTCCGTCGGCAGTACAGCCTCCTCCAGACGGCACGGGCCTCACTCGGACCGGCCGGGGATGAAGAGCTGACGGCGGCCGCGGCCGTTCTCGAAGCGGGCGCCAAGCCCGCGGCACTCGTTGCGTTCCGCTCTCGTCAGAACGGCCGAAGCGACCTCGAGGCTTTCACTATCTGGGCCGACCTCATCACTCGCGGCGTGCCCAAGGACGACGCCTCGTCGGCCATCACAAAACTGTGGCAGGACGGCGCGGATGATGCCACCTTCCACAGCTTGTGGAACAACGTACAGACGGACATTCTTCAAGGGTTGAATCCGGGCACTGCGCTGCAGAACCGGATTCGGGAGACCCCAGGGCGCGCTCCACCTGGTCCGGGAAAGCCGCCCGAGGGGCAGCAGGAGAACCAACGCTCGAAATGATATGACCGAGCCGAAGGTCGCCATCCTCATCGTTTCTGCCGCGCTGCTGGTTCCCATGTCGCACAGGGGGGAACTTGCAGCGCAACTCGTCTCCAAGGTCGAGGCGGGCCAGTACTCGGTGTCCGACGGCGCCCTACCCCTCAGCACCTTCCGATTGTCGCCGGCGCTGCAGTGGCTCACCCCGTACGCGAACGTCACCGCCCGGGGCTCGGCGTACCTCACCGACCAGCAAGTGCAGCTCGCCGACGGCATCGTCTCGGGAACGTTCACCTCGCCCACCGTTTATGGCGTGCGCGCCGAAATGATCGGCAACGCAAGCCGCGCCGTCGACGACCGCTCGCTCGGCACCGACCAGGTGGACGTGCAGACGCGCGTGCACGTGCTCTTTCATCAGCACGGCGGCGTGTGGTTCGGCGGCGGGGTAGCGCGGCCCTGGCGTGTGGCCGTCATTTCGTCGGCCGAAGTCGCGGACGCTGGCGCGTGGAGCAAGATCGGCGAGTCGACGGCCAGGTTCGGTTCGGCGACACTGACGGCGACGTTCACGAATTTCTCGTTCAGTAAGGCTGCGTCCCTTGGCGACAGCGGCAGTGCCAGCACCGCATCGGCCTGCGACGCTGCCACGCCCCCAGCGGGGTCGAACCTACCGCTTCGCGCGCTGTTCTCGGGGTCCGTAGCGGACGCCGGCCCCTGCGCGCGCCAGTCGCGCTTCGCCGACCTCGAGGGGTCGGTGCACTGGGAGGCCGGCCCGCTCGAGCTCACAGCGCAAACCGGCCATCGGTTCGGCAATTCCTACGACGTGACACCCGACTCACGGCGCTGGTCGTCCGGTTCCGCGACGATCTGGGTCAGTGATCGCGTGGCGATCATCGGCGGCGGCGGACGCCAACCAGCGCTTCCACTGCGCGGCCTTCCGGCCCGAAGCTATGGCATGGCCGGCCTCGAGATCGCGTACTCGCCGATGTCCAAGTCCGCTGTGCCGGTGTCGCTCCCGCATGCGGTGCTGGTCCGCAGCTTCGACATGCACGGCGCCGCCAACGGCATGCAGAAGATCGTGATCCACGTCGGCGGGGTTGAAACGGTCGACGTGATGGGCGACTTCAGCGACTGGAGCCCGCTCACCCTGATTCGGCGCGGCCGCGATCTGTGGGAGCTGTCGGTGCCGGTGTCACCGGGCGTACACCAGATCAACGTGCGCGTCGACGGCGGGCCGTGGATGGCGCCGCCGGGAATCCCGACGGTGCGCAATGCATTCGACGGCGAAGTCGGGATGATCGTGGTGACGGCAGTGAAGGACTAACGAAACGGCGAGATCGTGGTCATGATCTCGCCGTTCTGGCCAACTGGACGTGAGCCGTCAGTCCGCCGCTACGGTCCCGAAGTCAAAGCCCGGCACCGAAATTCGCGGTATCGGCTGCCCGATCACGCGCTCGATCGATTTCACCATCGCGATCTCGTCGGGCGCCATGAACGTGAACGCGTCGCCCTCGCGCGCCGCACGGCCGGTGCGGCCGATGCGGTGCACGTAGTCTTCGGCCTGCTGCGGGACGTCGTAGTTGACGACGTGCGTGATCCCCGTGATGTCGAGACCGCGCTGGGCGATGTCGGTGGCGACGAGGACGCGCACTTTACCGTTCTTGAAATCCTGCAGCGCGCGCGTGCGCTGCGGCTGCGTCTTGTCGGCGTGCATCGCGACGGCGTCGATGCCCTCGCGCTCCAGATGGCGAACGACGCGGTCGGCGCCGTGCTTCGTGCGCGTGAACACCAGCACTGAATCCAGCGCCGCGGCGCCGAGCAGCTGCGCGAGCAGCGCGGTCTTACGTTCGCGCGGCACCGGGTACACTGCGTGGGTCACGGTGTTCGCAGCCTGGGAGCGGCGGCCTACCTGCACTACGACCGGCTTGCGGAGATACTTACGAGCGAGCGCTTCGACCTCGGGCGGCATCGTCGCGCTGAACAGGAGCGTTTGACGGTACGAGGGCACCTCGGCGACGATGCGGTTGATCTGCGGGGCGAAGCCCATGTCGAGCATGCGGTCCGCCTCGTCGAGCACGAGCACCTCGAGATCGTCGAACACGACGTTCTGCCGCTCGAGATGGTCGATCAACCGACCCGGCGTGGCGACGACGATGTCGACACCGGCGCGCAGCTTCTTCTGCTGCGGATCGAGCGGAACGCCGCCGTATACCGACACGACGCTCAGATCGGAGTGGCGCGCGTACTTGTGGACGCTCTCCTCGACCTGAACGCAGAGCTCGCGCGTCGGCGTGAGCACCAGCGCGCGGGTGCGCCGCGGTCCGTCGATGAGCCGATCGACGATCGGGAGGGTGAATGCGGCGGTCTTGCCGGTGCCGGTCTGCGCGAGTCCCATGACGTCGCGGCCGTTGAGCACGAGGGGGATGGCCTGTGCTTGGATCGGGGTGGGGGTCTCATAGCCGGCATCTCGCACGGCTCTCAGTGCCACCAGCGAAAGCCCGAGCGCGTCGAATGCCGGCGCTGCGTCGGTCGCGTCCGCCTGCCCTTCTGCTTCAATTGTCTCGGTTACCATGATGTCCATTGCTGCGCACCGGGGCCGCGCACCCGGGACTTTCCCGGGACCGGTGTCTGTCGAAGTGCCGGCGAGCAGAGGGCCAGCCGGCTGTATTCGCGGAGCTCGGCTCCGCGCGAACGAAGGGTGTTGCGGCCCGCGCAGCACAAGAGGTGTGCGCGTCATCCTCCGCTGCCGCGACCGTCCTGGCAGTTCGCCCGTGGGCGACCCCTGCCGCGGCATACACATAAATTTAACTCATTGCGGTACTTATTCCTAGGACCGCGATGAAACGCTCCTGCAGAAGCTGCCAATGATCTCGTACGCTGCGTCTGGCAGCTCCTCATTGACGCAGTGCCCGCCGTCCAGCACGTGAAGTGTGCTTCCCGCCAAACGCCGCGCGGCAGCCGCGGCATCTCTCACCAGACGATCCTCACGGCCCAAGATCACGACTGATGGGACCTTCAATGCCGCCGCCTCGCGCTGCGTGAGCGGGCGCCAGTCGAACTCACTGAGCGCGGATCGGGCCGCCGCGACGAAGCCGTCGAGCTGCGTCGGGGCCCAGTACTCGTCCACGTCGCGCTCGGTCGTGCGGTCCGGATCGGCGTACGCGAGCCGTCTCAACACCCCACGAACGGCCCAGCGCGGCATGAGACGCTTGTCCAGCGCGGCGACGATCCGCCGCGGGAACACGCGGCCGAGGGCGAGGAGCGGGATCGGCACCAAGCCCGACGGATTGATGAGCGCGATCCCGCGGACTCGTTCGGCCCGCCGCTGAGCGTAGCGGAGCAGGAGGCCGCCTCCCATCGATTGACCGACGAACGTCGCGTGGGGCAGTCGCAGCGCATCGAGCAGCGCATCGAGATCGGCGCAGTACGCGTCGATCGAGTACCCACCCCGTTCGCGTGGCTTGTCGGTGAGACCAAACCCGCGGAGATCCACGGCGATCGCGCGCAGTCCCTGCGCCGACAGGCGTTCCAACCCGTGACGGTACAGGTAGAGCGACGCCGCCCAGCCATGCAGCAGCACGACCGGCCGGCCGTGGTCCGGACCGGCGACGGCGATGCGGGTCCGGATGCCCGATGAGAGTTCTATGAACCTCGCCCGCACCTCGGGCACGCCGCCGGGATACATGCGGTCGGGCGGCAGCGGCGTCGGCATGTCCGGCGGCGCCCGGCAACCGCCGGGCGCGAGATCCTACACGGCCTCGATCGTGCGGCCGAGCAGCTTGCCGATCAGGCCGATACGGAAAGTCACGTCCGTCCATCGCTCGTCGCCGCCCTGCTGGTCTTCGAGCGGGTACATCGGCCAGAGCACTGGGTTGGTGCTGCGTACCGCGGCCAATCCCTTGTGTGGATGCCACACCCCCTGCGCGTCGCGGTCGTCGACGAACCGGTCGTAGAGCTTGCCCCAGTTGTCGTTGCGGCGCAGAAATCCGAGACGTGCCATCAGCTCGAGCCACACGATCGCGAACACCACGTCGCCGTCGGCGGCGTTGCGGTTGGGCAGCATGTCGCCGAGCACGAGGTGCGGCTGCGACACGATCTTCTTGCCGCACAGCTGGAGCGCTTCCTGGCGCGGCAGCGGCTGCGAGAGGTGGTGGTACAGAAGCTCCACCGCGTCGTGGTGCTCGGTGCGAAAGAGCGGCATGTGCGCCAGCATGAGCAATTCATAAATCGACGGCGGCGCGGCCTCGGCGGCGAGCGCGTGTTGGTTGCCGATTCGAATGAATGGCTTCTGCGCGAGCGGGGAGCGGAGGTACGCGCCGACGCGCTGAATGATGCGCCGCGCCGCACCGCGCAGGCGCGGGTCTCCTTCGTAGCCGGCTTGCGCGAGCGTAGCGGCAGCGGCTTCGCGCAGAATGGCCCGGCCACGCTTCGACGCGTCATCGTCGCTGCTGCGCTCAGCGAACTCGAACAGGAAGCCGGGGTCGTCGTCTTCAGCGAGCAGTCGAAACAGGACGCGGCGCGCGCGGGTCAGTGGCGGCGTGTCTTTGTCCCAACCGTACTCGAGCAGGCGTCGCACGGCGCTGATCGTTCCGACCCCTTCGAATTGTCCACCGCGAGCGGACGGAACGGCGAGCATGGAATGGTTCCATGTCCCGTCCGGCTGCTGCATTACCGCCAACGTCAACGCCGGTCGATGCGTAAAGGGAAGAGATGTAATTTTGGCATTCGTCGCCGGTGAAAATCGGGCGACTTCGGTGAATGCGCGGAGCCGAATTGGCGCCGCCGCATGATCCATGAGCCAGGTGAGCGGAAAGACGAGTGGCGGTGACGACGGAACCGCAGCCGGAGTCTGTGG
>JBIOHX010000037.1:0-17259 GCA_044449465.1 Gemmatimonadales bacterium
CCCCCGGCCACCACCCCCCGGCCGCGGCGTCCCGGCCCCGGGCCTCCCCCGCCCCCCGGCCGGCCCGCACGCGGGAGCGCGCGCGCACGATGTCGACGCGCGCGTGCCCGGATTGCCGCACCGCATCGTGCGCACGCACGAGGGGACGGAGCTGCTCGGCAAACCGGCGGCTCGCCGCGCTGGGGCGGCGAAGTCGATTGCGGGGGCGAGAGGTTTTCGGCACCGCTGGTGGGAGGCTACGAAGAGGAAGCACGAGAGCGCCGCGCGACACGGTCCGTCGACAAAGCTAACACGACGCCACAGGTCGCCGGTCACGGTGACTCGGCGCGATAGCTTGCCGACAGCGTGGCGTCTTCAGAGACCGTCACCTCGACCACGCGCGCCGAGCCGCCGAGCGCATATTGCACCCGGTCGTAGATGAAACGCGCCAACTCCTCGCCCGTGGGAACCCGGCGACCGTCGGCGAACTCGGGCACGTCGAGGTTGATGTTGCGATGATCGAATCGTTCGCGCACCTCGACGGCGAGTGCTCGATCGAGCAGCGCGAGATCGACCAACATGCCGGTCTCGGGGTCGACGTCGCCGGTCACGGTGACGTCGCACACGTAGCTGTGGCCGTGAAAGTTCTGCCGCGCGCACAGACCGAACGTGCGCTCGTTGCGCTCGTCGGGCCAATCGGGGCGGCGGTAGCGGTGCGCGGCGGCGAAGGCGACACGCCGCGTAAGGTAGGATGGCACGCGGGAAATCTGCCGACGCGCCCCGCTCGACGTCAGTGGTCTTCGCCGGTCTCCCGCCCTTCGACGATCCCTTCTTGCGTCGGACTCTCCGGCGGAATCCAGGCCGTTCCCTCGGAGATGGCGTGTCCGATGTCGGTCGTGCCGAAGAGCTCGTCGTCGAGATTCTCGTGCACGGTTTCCGCCTCCGGGCTCAGCGGCATCGGCTTGTCGCCGAGCAATAGGCCGTCGCGCCGATCCTCGTCGACCAGATGCTCGTCGATCGCCTCCGGGCTCTCGGCCCGTCGCGTGACGTCGACGAAGACGTCGTTGCGACAGGCCGCGCCGACGACGTCGGTGACGATGTGCTCGGCGATCAGACGCTCGCCGTCGGTGCCCACACGGCCGCCAAGGATCACGAGGCCGTTGTCGACCTGCACGGTGAAGTCGTCGATGTCGAGCGCGTTGTGCGCGGCGAGACGCTCGCGGACCAAGCCGCGCAACTCGTCGTCGCTCAGCTCATCGAGTTGGTGCAGATCTTCGAAGTCGTGCGCCATGGGGCACCCCGGGTAGTGGTGAAAGCCCGGGGCCGCCGGCGCGATGTGCGCTCAGAACAGGTACGACAGCCCGAGGGTCAGTGCCGGATTGTTCGTCCAAAACGATCGTGCCTGCGCCGCACCGACGACCGCAGTTCCACCCGTCGGCGCCGTGTAGAACGTCTCCGGATAGGCAATGGTATAGAAGCGGTCCAACAGATCCGCGCGTACCTGCCAATGCCCGGCCGGAACGTACTTGATGCCGGCGCCCATGTTGAATGCAAAGCGGGTGCCGAATCGGAAGCCCCCGGTATCAGGCTGCACCTTGAGATCGCTGATGAATCCCATGCCCGCCTGCAGCTCCGGCACGAGTCGGTGCCAGCTCTTTCCGCCGGGGAGGCTCATGCCGATGCCGGCGTCGAGCGCATAGAGAGGTCGGCTCGTCGTACCAACCTCGCGCGCGGTGCCCGCCTTGAACGGGTTGATGATGCGGCGGTCCGAGGAGATGTGCGCGAACTCGCCGATCAGCTCCACGGGACCGCTGGGCCGCCATTCGTAATGCACGCCGGAGATGGTGCCGCTCTGTGGAGCGACGTCGGCGGGATCGCGGTGGGCGTGGAAGGTGCCGCCGAGGATCGTGACCTCCTGCGAGTATTCGAGATCGTGAAACGGGCTGTGGTTGGGCGGATACCCGACCTGCGCGGTCACCGATTGGCCGAGCGCGGCGAGAGCCACTCCGACGACTGGTGCAATCCAAGTTTTCACGCGCCCACTCCTGTGTGTCTGAGGTCTACCCCGGTCATCTCCGCGGGTTGCTCGAGGCCGAGCATGGCGAGAATCGTCGGCCCGACGTCGCAGAGGGCTCCGCCGGGGCGCAGCGGCGCGTCACCGGCGCCCACGGTAAGGAACGGGACCGGGTTCGTGGTGTGCGCGGTGTGCGGACCACCGGTCTCCGGATCGATCATCAGCTCGCAATTGCCATGATCGGCGGTGATGAGGAGTCGCGCATTGGCGCGCTCGCCGGCTTTCAACACGCGCGCGAGGCAGGCATCGACCGTCTCGAC
The DNA here is from genome assembly GCA_044449465.1 of Gemmatimonadales bacterium. Classification (GTDB taxonomy): domain Bacteria; phylum Gemmatimonadota; class Gemmatimonadetes; order Gemmatimonadales; family Gemmatimonadaceae; genus JAQBQB01. The sequence continues at coordinate 2,314 of JBIOHX010000037.1, forward strand.
GGCGGTGATCGTCGCCGGGATCGAGCCGGTGTGGCCGACCATGTCGCCGTTCGCGTAGTTGCAGAGAATGAACTCGTGCTCGCGCTTCTCGACGGCGTCGCAAAGGACGTCCGTGACGCCAGGCGCGCTCATCTCCGGCATCAGGTCGTACGTCGCCACCTTCTGGCTCTGCACGAGCAGCCGGTCTTCGCAGGGGAAGGGGGTCTCGATGCCGCCGTTGAAGAAATAGGTGACGTGCGCGTATTTCTCCGTCTCCGCGGTGCGAAACATTCGCATGCCGGCCTTGGAGACGACCTCGGCGACGATGTTGGCCATCGACTGCGGCGGGAACGCCACCGGCAGGCCGAAGGTGCGGTCGTACGCGGTCATCGTGACGAGGCACAGTTTTGGGCGGTCGTGAACATCGAAGCCGTCGAAGTCCGGCTGCGTGAGCGCGCGGACGATCTGTCGCATCCGGTCAGCGCGAAAGTTGAAGCAGATCAACGCGTCGCGATCGCGCATTGGCGCGACCGGTGTGCCGTCGCGCACGATGACCGTTGGCGTGATGAACTCGTCCGTCTCGCCACGGTCGTACGAGGCTTGTATGACGGCGAGGGGATCCGTCCCTTCCGGACCCCGCCCCTCTACGGCGACCCGGTACCATTTCTCGGTCCGATCCCAGCGCTTGTCCCGGTCCATGCCGAAATACCGGCCGCCCAAGCTCGCGACCACGGCGCGCCCCTGCGCGCGGTCGAGCACGGTGCGCATGTAGCCAAGACCGGAGCGCGGCATGGTGTCGCGGCCGTCGAGTAGCGCGTGGATCGCAACCTTTTGGACGCCGCGCTTGGCACACAGCTCGATGAGCGCGAAGAGGTGCGCATCGATCGCGTGGACGCCGCCCGTGCCGATGAGTCCCATCAGGTGGACGGTCCCGCCGCTCTGTTTGGCGTAGTCGCAGGCGTCCACGAACACCCGATTCTCGAAAAAGGACCGGTCTCGGATCGATTCGCCGATGCGCACGAGGTCCTGCATCACGACGCGGCCGGCGCCGAGGTTCAGGTGCCCGACTTCGCTGTTGCCCATCTGTCCCGCCGGCAACCCAACTGCCAGCCCCGATGCCTCGAGCAGGGTGCGCGGCTGCCGCGCGACGAGGGTGTCCCAGGTGGGCGTGTCGGCCAGCGCGATCGCGTTCCCGTCGCGCTCGGGGCGGTAGCCCCAGCCGTCGAGAACGACCAACACCACGGGACCCTTGGACACAGTGTTCGGCGTGCGATTGGGGGGAGGGCAAGTCAGGGGGTGAGCGGGCGAAATCTACACGGACGCACCCTGCCAGCGGACTGGGCTGGCCAGCGGGCGACGACTCGGGTTCCCGATTCGTCTCGTGGGTCTTATCATGGCTCTAGCGGCGCCGGCCCCAGGTGTCGGTTCGCTCGCGCTTTCCCTCATCGCAGTACCTTCGCCAATGTCTTGCTCAGCCCGCCGCGCGCCAGTCAATCTGCTGGCGGCCGTCGCCGTCGTCGCATTTGAGAACGCTCATCGCTCGCCGTCGAGCCTCGAGCGCGGCGGCGTGTGGCCATGAGCCCCAAGCAGGGCGGCGTGATTCGCGGCGGCCGTTCGACCCGGACGACCCTGGTCGTCGCCGGCATCGCGGCGCTTGGCGTCATTCAGTTCTATCGTCCGCCCCATCCGGCGCCGACCCGGCCTTTCGCGCAGCGACCCCTCGCCGCCGGCGCGTCACTCAATGCGTTCGGCTCGAGCCGCGCCGTGCGGCTCAGCTTCGCCCTGCCCGGGGACACCGTCGGGTTTCCGCTCGAGGTGAGCGGCGATCCGACCTCCCTCACCTACGAATGGGTCTCCACGCACGACTCGACCGCCTTGGAGGCTCCGCGCCCCCTGAACGGCCCAACGTTCGTCGCGCCGCTCAAGCCCGGGTTCTACCACCTGGTGCTCGTCCGCGGCCTCGATCGCGAGGTCATTCCTGAGCCGATGGTGGCTGTGATGCTGCCGTTCGACCAGAAGATGGGTTCGAAGATCAATGGTTATCGCATCGGCACCTACGTCGCCGAGCACTTCGCGGAACACGACCATCCGGCGGGATTTCTCGAAGTGCAAGCCGCTGACTCCGACCTCATGGTCAGCGCGCACCTCACGCTCGCCGAGTTCATTACGCACGATTCTCAGACCGACGTCTGGCCGAAGTACCTCGCGCTCAATCCGCGGTTGCTCGACAAGCTGGAGTTGGTCCTGGCCAAGGTCGGGGCGCACGCGCAGTTCGCGGCCTCAGGTGACACCGGGCAGAACGTGGCATTTGACGTGCACAGCGGCTTCCGCACGCCGACGCACAACCGCGCCGTTCCGCGCGCGGCGAGCGATAGCCGGCACGAGTATGGCGACGCCGCCGACGTGGCCATCGACGCCGACGGCGACGGGCGGGTGACGTTGAAGGACGAGCTACTCGTTGCCCGCGCCGTGGACGAGGTGGAAGACGAGCACCCCGACTTGGTCGGCGGTCTCGGACTGTACGTCAGTCACTTATACCGCACGCCGTACGTACATATCGACGCGCGGGGCACGCGATCCCGCTGGACGGGTTGAAGGACGGCTGAACGATCAGGAGCGCAGAATGAACGAGCACCTCCGCGACCGCATTCTCAGAAAGATGGAGACACTGTCGGATGAGCGCGGATACCAGGTGCTCGACTACGTCGAGTTCCTCGAGTCGCGATACGCCGAGCGGCAATCGCCGAGCGCGGGCGCGTTCACCCGCTTCACCGAAGCGATCGAGGACAAGCTCCGCGCCGGGAAAGTCTCGGCGAGCGCGATCGCTGAAACGGTGGGGTTCATGAATCGGGCGGCGTCGGTACTGAACAATGCCGTCGAGACGGGCAAGAACATGGCGAGCGATCTGGTGAGCAGCTCGCGCGGATCGTCGTCGGCCGGCGCGGCCCCCGCGCCCCCGACAAGCAGCGGTGCGTCGTCGCCCGCACATGACACGAAGGATCCCGGCGGACCGGGAGAAAAGCTCTGATGGCGACGCGAGCGGCAACGCCCCGGTCCCGGCCCCGGCGTCACGCGACGGATGAGAGTCCGGCGGCCGGCTCGCCCCGCCGCGGTGCCAAGAGAACGGTGGTGTACTATGTGCGCCAACTGCCGCGGTATCTCCGGCTCCTTGGCGGTCTCGTCACCGACAAGCGCGTGTCGATGGTCGACAAGATGCTCGTGCTTGGCGCGATCGCGTACATCGTCATGCCGATCGACCTCATTCCGGATTTCATTCCATTCTTCGGCGAGATCGACGACGTCTACATCCTCGTGCTCGCGCTGCAGCATCTCATTGCGAACGCGGGGAGGCCTGTGCTGCTCGCGCACTGGAGCGGGCCGGCCGAAGATCTGGCCGACATCAACCTGCGCGGCGCGTTGACGGCGGCGGCGTTCTTTTTACCGAAGCGCATTCGGCGGCGGCTGCGGGTGATTGGCCGGGCGTAGATTCGTGTGAGCGGCCGTGCACTCCCGCTGGACTTGCTCCGTCGCCCGCCCTACGTTTCACCATGGCGACCAGGACTCGACTTTCATCGCGGCCCGCGACCTCGGAACCTTCGGGGAGCGGGCTTTCGCGTCTCCAGGACGCTCGCCCGAGTGCTTCGCGCGTTCGCGAGAGCTTTGCGCTCACCTTCGACGACGTCCTCCTCGTTCCCCGGCGCTCCTTCACCCACCCGAAAGACGTCTCGGTGGCGTCGCGCTTCTCCCGCGGGATCGAGCTCCGCGTCCCGCTCATCTCGGCGGCCATGGACACCGTCACCGAATCGGACATGGCGATCGCCATGGCGCGGGCGGGCGGAATCGGCGTGCTGCACAAGAACATGTCGATCGACCGACAGGCCGCCGAGGTCGACCGGGTCAAGCGATCGGAGAGCGGCATGATTCTCAAGCCGATCACGCTCAGACCCTCGGATACGGTGCGTGAGGCGACTGCCCTCATGCGCCGTTTTCACATCTCGGGCGTTCCGATCGTCGATGAGGACGATCGTCTGGTCGGCATCATCACCAACCGCGATCTCCAGTTCGAGCGCAACGCCGACCGCACGCTGCGCGACGCGATGACGAGCGACGGTCTCATCACCGCGCGCGAGGGTACGACGCTCGACGAAGCCGAACAGATTCTCGCTGAGAACCGGATCGAAAAGCTGCCGGTCGTCGACGGCAAGGGCATTTTGAAGGGTCTGATCACGATCAAAGACATTCACAAGCGGCGGCAGTATCCCGACGCGAACAAGGACACGTTCGGGCGGCTGCGCGTGGCCGCGGCGATCGGGTCGGCCGGCGACTTCCTTGCCCGCGCGCGGGCGTTGATCGATGCCGGAGTCGACGCGCTCGTGGTCGACACGGCGCACGGTCATGCCGACGCAGTGCTCGTCGCGACGGCGCAGGTGCGCGAGGCCTTTCCCGACACGCAGCTCATCGCCGGGAACATCGGCACGCGCGAGGGCGCCGAGGCGCTGGTCGAGCGCGGTGTCGACGCGGTAAAAGTTGGCGTCGGCCCCGGATCGATCTGCACGACGCGCGTCGTCACCGGCGTTGGAGTTCCGCAGCTCACCGCGGTGCTCGATGCGGTCGACGGCGCGGGTGACGTGCCGGTCATCGCCGATGGCGGCATCAAGTACTCGGGCGACGCGGTGAAGGCGCTTGCCGCCGGTGCGTCGAGCGTGATGATGGGCTCGATGCTCGCGGGTACCGAAGAGAGCCCGGGCGAGAGCTTTTTGCTCGAAGGCCGCCGGTTCAAGATGGTGCGCGGCATGGGCAGCCTCTCCGCCATGCAGGATGGCAGCGCCGATCGCTACTTCCAAGAGGGCGAGCTCTCGCCCAAGAAGCTCGTGCCGGAGGGCATCGAAGGCCGCGTGCCCTATCGCGGTCCCGTGTCCGACGTGCTGTTCCAGATGGTCGGCGGATTGCGGAGCGGCATGGGCTACGTGGGTTGCGGCAGCGTCGACGAGCTGCGCACCGAAACGGAATTCGTTCGCATCACGACGGCGGGGCTTCGCGAATCGCATCCGCACGACGTAACGATCACGAGGGAAGCGCCCAACTATTCGGTGTGACGCCTGGGTGAGACGGCACGCGATGCGACGGCGGAAAACATTGCAACACCATCGCGTCGATTCTTGACAACGTCTCGCGTGAGGTCCAACTTCCGCGCGCGAACTGTATACAGACGTCGCGCTACACGGCGTGCCCGCGCCCGACGTCGGCGCGCATGCTTGCACTGAAACCGTCGTTCCAATCTTCCCGCCAGCCGGCGGCGTTGAAACGCCGCCGTGTTTTACGTCCGAACCCTGGAGACTCCGGCAATGGGTTTGTGGTCCACTAAGAGTATTGCGCTGCTGCAGTCCGAAGCGGCCGCCGAGGGTGGAGAGGTGACCCTCCGGCGCGCGCTCGGCGCGCTGAATCTCACGATGCTCGGCATCGGAGCGATCATCGGCGCGGGCATCTTCGTGCTCACAGGCACGGCCGCGGCCCAGACCGCCGGACCGGCGATCGTCATCTCGTTCATTGTCGCGGGGCTCGGCTGTCTGTTCGCCGGTCTCTGCTATGCCGAGTTCGCGTCGATGATCCCCATCGCCGGTAGCGCGTACACGTACGGATACGCAACGCTTGGTGAGTTTGTCGCCTGGATCATCGGTTGGGACCTCATCCTCGAGTATCTGTTCGGCGCGGCGACGGTGGCGGTCGGCTGGTCCGGCTACTTCGTCGCCTTTTTGCACGACAATCTCGGCATTCACGTCTCGCCGGCGTGGACGCAAGCGCCGTACGGCGTCGTCGGCACGCACACGCTCGTGCGCAGCTTGATGTGCATCGATCCGAACGGTGCCGCAGTGGCCGCGTCGAACGGTGCGTGCGCAGCCGGTTCGGTGCTTCAGCCGGGCATCATCAACCTGCCGGCGATGGTTCTCGTCGGCTTGATGACCACGCTGCTCGTGATCGGCATCAAGGAGTCGGCGTCGTTCAACAACATCATCGTCTTCATCAAGGTCGCGATCGTCATCCTCGTGATCGGGTTCGGCTTCGTATACGTCCATCCGTCGAACTGGCACCCGTTCATTCCGCCGAATACCGGCGAGTTCGGCGTGTACGGCTGGAGCGGCATCGTGCGCGGCGCGGCGGTGGTTTTCTTCGCCTACATCGGCTTCGACGCCGTGTCGACGGCGGCGCAGGAAGCGAAAAACCCGCAGAAGGACATGCCGATCGGCATTCTCGCCTCGCTCGCCATCTGCACGGTGCTGTACATCCTGATGGCGTTCGTCATGACGGGCCTCACCAAGTACACGAACCTGAACGTGCCGCACCCGGTGTTCGTCGCCATCGCGGCGGCGGGACCGGCGCTGGCATGGCTCGGCGTGTTCGTGAACGTCGGCGCCATCCTCGGCCTCGCATCGGTGGTGCTGGTGATGCTCATGGGTCAGCCGCGCATCTTCTACTCGATGAGCCGCGACGGCCTTCTCCCCGCGGTGTTCGGGAAGGTCCATCGCAGATTCCAGACGCCGTACGTCACGACGATCGTCACCGGCGTCGTCGCCGCCATCGTCGCCGGCTTCTTCCCGATTGACCTCCTCGGCCAGCTCGTCTCGATCGGCACCCTGCTCGCGTTCGTCATCGTCTGCTTCGGCGTGATGGTGCTTCGCTACCAGCGGCCGAACATTCCGCGCCCCTTCCGCACACCGTTCGTCCCGGTGGTGCCGATCCTCGGCATTCTCATATGCGCGTACATGATGTCCAGCCTTCCACTCGACACCTGGCTTCGACTCATCATCTGGATGGCAATCGGGCTGGTCATCTATTTCTTCTATAGTCGGAACCACTCCAAAATCTCCAGTCAGCCCGTCGAAGCGCCAAGCGACTGATCCTCAGGCGGTGTATCTTTGAGACGGCGCCCGGCCACTCGGGCGCCGTTTCACTTTTCTAATGGCCCATTCCGCTCGAGACTATCTCGCCGTTCCCGAAGCCCGCCGCGCGGCGATCGCCGCGCTGGCGGGCGAGCTCGTTCCTGGCCGGCGGGTCGCGTTGTCGACGCACATGAATGCCGACGGCGACGGCTGCGGCTCGGAGACGGCCATGGCGCGGCTGCTCGCGCAGCGCGGGCTCGACGTGCGCATCGTCAACCCCACGCCCTGGCCGGCGCTGTTCGACTTCCTGCTCGGCGACGACGTGCACGACATGACGCCAAAGGGAAGTGCGGCGCTCAAGGGAATCGATCTGCTCATCGTCCTCGACATCAGCGACGTCAAGCGCTTGGGCGTGCTCACCGAATCCGTGCGCCGCATTGGCGTGCCGACGCTCGTCATCGACCACCACATCGCATCCGACGACCCCGCGGGGACCAAGCTCCTCACCGACGTCACGGCCTGCGCGACGGGTGAGCTCGTGTACGATCTGGCCCGCGTGCTCGGCCTCGAGATCACGCCGACCATCGCGCGCTCGCTGTATGCGGCGATTCTCACCGACACCGGGAGCTTCCGCTTCAGCAACGCCACGCCGCGGTGCCACGCCGTTGCCGCCGACCTGCTCTCCGCCGGCGTCGATCCCGAAGAGATGTACGTGCGCATCTATGCGTCTGCGCCGGCCGGCCGCGTGCGCCTCCTCGCCGAGGTGCTCGCCACGCTCGGTGTCGACGAACACTGCGGCCTCGCCTGGTTGTCGATGGAGCCGAGCGCGCTCGAGAGATTCGACGTTCGGCAGGAAGATCTCGACGGCATCGTCGAGTACGCCCGTTCCATCGCCGGCACCCGCATGGCGCTGTTCTTTCGCGATCTGGGATATGGGAAAGTGAAGGTGAGCTTTCGCAGCACCGGCGAGGTGGACGTGAACGCGTTCGCGCGCCAGTTCGGCGGCGGCGGCCACGCGAAAGCCTCCGGCGCGCTCGTCGCCGGTTCGCTGGACGAGGTCCGCGCGCAGGTCATCGACGCGGCCCAGCGTTTTCTCTCGGCGACGCCGATCGCGTCGACCTGACGCTCGACTCACGCGCCATGCCATCGACTCTCCAAGAACGCATCGCGGCGGCGCTCCAGCGTGTGCGGCATCCGCGCACCGGTACCGACGTCCTCGCCGCCGAGGCGGTCAAGGACATCGCCACGACGACGAGCGGCAAGGTCCGCCTCACGCTGCTCCTCGCGCCGGGCGACGATCCAATTCTCGCGCGCACCATTCGGCAGACCTTGGAGCAGGTGGAAGGGATCACCGAGGCCACCGTCGATGTCGAGCCGGCGAGCGCCCAAGCGCCGGCAAAATCCGGCGGCCGCGCGCTGCCCGTCATGAGCTCCACGCCGCAATCGGCCCAGGCGCGAGTTCCCGCGCCGACACCCGTGCCCGCACCCAATCTGGGCCGCATCATCGCCGTGTCGAGCGGCAAGGGCGGCGTAGGAAAGTCGACGGTCGCGGTGAACCTCGCCGTGGCGCTAGCTCGTAGCGGCGCGCGCGTCGGACTGATGGACGCCGACGTCTACGGCCCCAATCTGCCGCGCATGATGGGCGTCAACGAGCCGCCGATGGTCATCAACGAAAAGATCATCCCGCTCGAGGCGCACGGCGTGAAGCTGATCAGCCTCGGCCTGCTGATCGATCGCGACCAACCGGCGATCTGGCGCGGGCCGATCATCATGAAGATCATCACCCAATTCCTGCGCGACGTCGCCTGGGGGCAGCTCGACTACTTCATCGTCGACATGCCGCCCGGCACCGGCGACGCGCAGCTCTCACTCGTGCAGTCGACGCAGATCTCCGGTGCGATCATCGTCACGACGCCGCAGGAAGTCTCCGTCGGCGATGCCCTTCGCGGCGTCAAGATGTTCGAGCGCGTCAGTGTGCCCGTGCTCGGCATCGTCGAGAACATGAGTTGGTTCGAGTGTCCGCACTGCGGCAAGCCGTCGCCGATCTTCGGCTCTGGCGGCGGTGAACGGCTCGCCAAGGAGGTCGAACTTCCCCTGCTCGGCCAGATACCGATGTCGCCGCGGGTCATGGAGGGCGGCGATCGCGGCGTGCCGATCATCGTGTCGGATCCCGACTCGTCGTCGGCGCGCGCACTGGCCGGCATCGCGAGCAAGGTCGCCGCATGGGCGCGTAGCGGCTGACCGCTCGACAGGCCACAGGTGCGCGACGACATCTCTCTCCCGGTCGAGGCGCACGAAGGGATCGCGCCCGTTGCCGTCACGGGCGAATGGCAGGCGCAGCAGCTCGTCGCCGATTCGCTCCAGCGGACCATACTTCGTGTCGCGCTGCCGGCCGTAGCGTCGTCGCTGCTCATGACGCTCTTCTCGTCGGTCGACGCCTTTTGGGTGGGCACGCGCATCGGCGCCGCCGGGCTCGCCGCGGTCTCGACGTCGCTGTTCTGGATCTGGATGATCGTCTCGCTCGCCGAGATGATCGGCGTCGGCCTCACCGCTGTCGCGGCGCGGAGGTACGGCGAGCGGCGGGGCGACGAGGCTGCGCGCATCGCCGGCGACATGCTCGTGTTCGCGCTCGTGCTTGGCGGAGTGATCGCCTTGGTCGGGACGCTCGCGCTGCGTCAAATCTCCGCTGCCATGAGCACTTCGCCGGAGGTCACGGCGCTCGGCACGACCTACCTGCGTACCTACCTCGTCGGCACGCCCCTGATCTACGGCTTTTTCGCCGTCGACGCCTCATTCCGCGCCGCCGGCGACACGCGCACGCCGTTCGTCCTGCTTCTCGCGTCGGTTGGCGTGACGCTCGTCCTCGATCCAGTGCTGATGCTCGGCCTTGGGCCCGCGCCACGCCTCGGAATCGCCGGAGCGGCGATCGCCACGATTGCGACGCGTGGCGCCGCGTGCATCATGGGCGTGACGATTGCCGCACGCCGCGGCTTGATGCGCCTGGGACGGGCGCGGATCGAGTCGCTCGTCGCTGTCTGCCGCGTCGGTCTTCCCACGGCGGTCACCGGCATCACTTTCAGTCTGATCTATGTCGTCATCGCGCGCGTGCTGACCCCTTTTGGCACGCCCGCGCTTGCGGCACTGGGCATCGGCCAGCGCGTCGAGAGTTGGCTGTTCATGGTCGGCGTCGGCTTCGGCGCGGCCACGGCGGCAATCGTGGCACAGAATCTTGGCGCCGGCCGGCCAGACCGCGCCGCGCGTGCCGGCTGGATGGCCACCGGTTATTGCACCATGCTTGGCGTGGTCGCCTGCCTGCTCGAGCTCACCATTCCGCGTCAGTTCGCGTCGCTGTTCACGCACGACCCGGCGGTTGTCGCCGAGGCGGTGAAGTATCTGCGGATCGCGTCGGTGTCGCAGCTCGCGGTCTGCGCCGAAATCGTGCTCGAGGGAGCGCTCGGCGGAGCGGGGGAGACCATTCCGCCGATGCTCTCGTCGACGGCACTTACCGCGTCACGCGTCCCGGCCGCCGGATGGGCGGCCGCGCGCTGGGGCAGCTCCGGGATCTGGGGCGTCATCTCCATCACCGCGATCGGGCGCGGCATCGCCATGGCCGCCCTCTGGCGCGCCGGACGCTGGAAGCGCAGATCAGTCTGAGCGATGCGCCCCATCATCACGCTCATCACTGATTTCGGCACCGCCGACGGCTATGTCGGCGAGATGAAAGGTGTGCTCCTCTCCCGCGCACCGGACGCGGAGCTGGTCGACGTCACGCATGACATCCCGCCGCAGGACGTCGAGCGCGCCCGGCTCACGCTCGCGCGCGTGTGGCGGCGTTTTCCGCCGCGCACGGTGCATCTGATCGTCGTCGACCCTGGGGTCGGCTCCGCGCGCGCCGCGCTCGCCGTGTCGAGCGACGAGCGTTTCGTCGTCGGTCCGGACAACGGCGTGCTGTCGCCGGCATTGTTCGTCGCCGGTGCGCGGGCGGTCGAGCTCAGCATGCCGCCCAGCTCCTCGGCAACGTTCCACGGCCGCGACGTCTTCGCGCCGGCCGCTGCCGCTCTCGCCGTGGGAATGCCGCTGGATTCACTCGGCCGCGATGCGCCGTCGCCGATCATACACCGCACGCCTGAACCAGTGCGCGGGGTGGACGGCTCGTTGCGCGGCCAGGTCATCGTCATCGACCGGTTCGGCAACGCGATCACCAACCTCGTTGGGTTGCGGGGCGGTACGATCGAGCTTGGCGAGCTTCGAATCCCGATTCGCCACACCTACAGCGAGGTCCTGCAGGGCGAAGCCGTCGCGGTGACCGGATCGAGCGGCTTCATCGAGATCGCCATTCGCGACGGCGATGCGGCGGGGACGCTCGGCCTCCGTCGCGGGACCGAGGTCACGCTCGCGCGGGGTTGATCGGCCAACGTCAGGCGAAGCCTGGCTACGCCGCCCGCAGCGTTACGGTGAATCGGCTTCCCACGCCGACCTCGCTCTCAGCGGTGAGATCGCCGTTCATGCCGCGCGCGAGGTCACGGCTGATCGCCAGGCCGAGGCCGACACCGTCGCGCGCCCGGGTGAGCCGGCTGTCGAGTTGCACGAACGGCTCGAACACCGACGCGAGCTTGTCAGCCGGGATGCCTCGCCCGGTGTCCTCGACGAGGATCGCCACGCATTCGCCGCGCGCCTCGCATCGAAGCGTCACGTGACCCCCGGGCTCCGTGAACTTGATCGCGTTGCCGAGCAGATTGAGCACGACCTGCTCGAGCTTTTCCCGATCGGCGCACGCGCGCAGTGTGTCGGTGCAGCCCACGAACTCGAGCGCCAGACCGCGCGTCCGAGCTTGCGGCGACACGAGCGGCTCCGTCGCGTCCATCACCTCGGCCATCGATACGCTCGTGAGCCGATAGTCCACGGTGCCGCGCTCGATTCGTGCGAAGTTCAGCACGCCGTTGATCAAGCTGAGCAGATGACGTTGGCTCCGCTGGATGCGTTCCAGATCATCGCGCTGCGCGTCGTTGATCGGGCCGCGCAGCTCCATCTCGAGCAATTCGACGTAGCCGCCGATCGCGTTGAGTGGTGTCCGCAACTCGTGACTCATCATCGCCAGGAACTCGAGCTTCGCCTTGTTCGCTTCTTCCGCTTCGGCGCGCGCTCGGCTCAGCGCCACGAGATGGTCGCGCACATCATACTGTCGCGCGCGCGCGCGAAGGGCCGATCGCACCGTCGTGACCAGCGTGGCGATGCGCACCGGCCGTTCCAGCAGCGTCACGTTGCTTCGCAGCGCGAGTCCTTCGATGCCGTCGGCGACCGCACGCGACAGGTCGCCTTCGGCGGTCAACACGATCAAGGGGACGTCCGACCAACTCGGCTGGTGTTCGAGCGCTCGGACGAGCGCATCGCGCGCGTCGAGAACGAGCGCTTCCTCGGCGACGATTACGGCGCCGACTCCGAGATGAATCGCCTCCACGAGCGTTGGCAAATCTCGGAATGGGCGCGCGTCAACATCCCATCGATCCAGTACGCCGGCCGCCAACGCGCCGTCGCGGCCCGTAGGCGCGAGTACGCCGACTACTTTGCTCCTCGCGTTGTCGCCAGCGTCAGCCACGGTCCGGTTCCACAGCCATTGCCCGGTCTTCCAGCATCAGCGGCTCGATACGCCCGGTGTATTCGGGAACGCCCGTCAGCACTCCACGGAAATCCCGGAGCGGTTCCCCGACGCGAATGCCGCCACTGCCGATGGCGAACTCGCGGATCGTCGGCTCATGGCTGCCATTACGCTTCTTGACCACCGAGATCGCGCGTCGTACGGTGCCGACGTGCTCGAAGTATCGAAGAAGCAGCACGGTGTCGGCGAGGTAGCTCACTTCTGCCGCGCTGTCGACCTGTTCGCCGAAGACGCCGTGCTGTACCAGCGTCATGACGATCGCTACACCGCGGTCAGCGACGTAGCTCAACAGCTCGTGTACCTGGACGAGGAGAAGTCGCTCCGCCGGCATCGCCAGCATGTACCCGTTGATCGAGTCGATCACGATCAGCTTGACACCGTCCTGTTCCACCGCGCGCACGATGTCCTGCGCGAACTCGCCGGGCGACATCTCCGTCGGTTCCACCTGGCGCATCGTGAGTCGGCCAGCGGCGATAGCCTTCGACGCATCAATGCCCAGCCCCTCCGCGCGCAGCATCGCGGTGGTGATGCGTTCGTCGAACAGATAGACGCGCGCTTTCACTCCATCCTCGGCCGCCTGACGAGCATACTGCATCGAGATGATCGATTTGCCGGTCCCCGCCGATCCCATGAGCAGCGTGCTCGTCCCGCCGAGCAAGCGGCCGCCGACCAGGGCGTCGAGCCCTCGCGAGCCGCTCGCGAACGTCGGTGGCGCGTCGACCTTCGACCCTCCGTGGCGGAGGATGCGCGGATAGACCTGGAGCCCGCCCGTCAGAATTCGAAAATCATGATAGCCGCCGCGGAAGGGACTGCCGCGCAGCTTCATGATCTGCACACGGCGCCGTTCGGCGCCATATTCCAGCGCCAAGTGCTCGAGCAGGATCACGCCATGCGCCAGGCTCTGGAGCTGCAAATCGCCGCTCGGATGGCTCCGGTCGTCGAGGAGCAGGACGGTACAGTCACGGCCGACGAAGTACTGCTTGAGCATCAGAATCTGGCGTCGGAAACGCAGCGGATCGCGCGCCAGCATCCGCATTTCGCTCAGCGAGTCGAACACCACACGCGACGGCCGATGGCGCTCGACCTCGGCCAGCACCGCGTCGACGGTGTGCTGCAGCTCGATCTCCGCCGGATGAAAGAGTGTGTAGAGCTCCTCCGGCCTTTCCCCCTGTACCGCGGAGAGCTCGACGATCACGATATCATCGACCGTCCAGCCGTGAGACGCCGCCGCGGCCGCGAGCTCTTCGGTCGTCTCCGATAGCGTGACATAAAGCCCGCGTTCGCCCCGAGCGCGGCCTTCGAGGAGGAACTGCATGGCGAGCGTCGTCTTGCCGGTCCCGGGCTCGCCATCGAGCAAATACTGCCGGCGGCGCGGAAGCCCGCCGCCGAGCACCTCGTCGAGTCCGGGCACGCCGAAGCACGCGCGATCGCGATCGATTGAAGGTGGTCGGGTAGGCTGGCGTGCGGGCAATTTTCGGCTCCAGCGAGGCTCGGGGTCGGCTTTGCGGCGGTCAACGATTGGTGCAAACAGCCTTTTTTTAGCACAATCGGTTCCCGCCGGCCAGGCGCGAGTAGTGCCTCCGCCCGCTCGGGTCCATCTTTGAGCATGGACTCGGAGCTGCTCGCCCGCCTCAGCGCTGCCCTCGCCCCTGCCTACCAGGTCGAAAGCGAGATCGGGCGCGGCGGCATGGCGATCGTATACCGTGGACGCGACATGCGCCTAAAGCGCGGCGTCGCCGTGAAGCTGCTCCCGCCCGAGCTCGCCTTCCGCGACGACATCCGCTCGCGTTTCCTTCGCGAGGCCGAAATGGCCGCTCGGCTCAGCCACCCGAATATCGTTTCGATCTACTCGGTCGACGAGCGTGACGGCCTCGTGTACTTCGTCATGGGGCTCGTCGAGGGCGGGAGTCTCGGCGACCGCATCCGCAACAGCGGCCCGCTTCCGGTCGACGAGGCGCGACGTGTCCTCCGCGAGGTGGCCGACGCGCTGGCGTACGCGCACGCGCACGGCGTGGTCCACCGTGACATCAAACCGGACAACGTGCTGCTCGACACGACCACGGGGCGCGCCATGGTCACGGACTTCGGCATCGCGCGCGCCGCGACCGAGGAAGAGGGGAGCACGCGGCTGACCGCCACCGGTACGGCGATCGGCACGCCGGCGTACATGTCGCCCGAACAATGCGCCGGCGACCGCTCGATCGACGGCCGCTCCGATCTCTATTCACTTGGCGCCGTCGCCTACCAGATGCTGACCGGCGAGCCACCGTTCGCGGGAAACAGCACGCCGGCGATCATGGTCAAGCACGTCACGGAGGCACCGGCGCCGCTCCGCTCGCGCCGCGCCGACGTGCCGGCCGACCTCGAGCGGATCGTCATGCGCCTGCTCGAAAAGAATCCGGCACACCGGTTCGCCGACGGAGCGGCGTCACC
>JBIOHX010000038.1:0-17239 GCA_044449465.1 Gemmatimonadales bacterium
ACATCACGAACACGACCCGCGGTCCGTTCGATTCGTGGCAGGACCAGGTCTACTCCTACGGCACCTGGCATCAGATGACGCCGTTCGTGATCGGCATGGCCGACACGTCCGGTACGTATGCGGCGTGGATCGCGCAGCCGCTTGCGGCGCGCGGGTCCGATGGCACCTTCCACATGATCACGCCCGATCTACGTTTCCCGCAGGGGGCCACGCGCACCGATCAGCAGGCGGATTTCGCGTTGACTTCTTGCACGGCGGCATCAACGCCGTGCAAACGCTACTTCGTGAACCGCCCGGCCGGCGGCGATGCAACCGGCGGTAACACGTGGGGCGCGTCGGAGTATGATCACGCGCGCTTCTACTCTTGGGTCACGTCCGGCGACGGGTCGGCGCGGAACGGCAAGCTCGTGTTCTTCACCAAGGCCGAGCTGGACATGCTCCAAGCCGAGGGGCTGATCCGCACCGGCAACTTTGCCGCAGCGGCAGCGCTGATCAACAAAACGCGCACCAAGAACGGTCTGCCGGCGATTACGGCATTCGATGCGACGTCGCCGGTTCCCGGTGGCGACCGCGGCTGCGTGCCCAAAGTGCCGGTCGGGCCGACCTTCAGCACCATCGCCTGCGGCGACATGATGGAGGCGATGAAATACGAGAAGCGCATGGAAGAGGCGTATACACACTTCGGCGCTTGGTTCCTCGACGAACGCGGTTGGGGCGACCTGCCTGAAGGCACTGGAACCGAATGGGCCGTACCGTACCAGGATCTCCTGGCGCGCGGCCGCGCGGCGGGGTACAGCTTGGGCGGCGGCCTGAACCCGGCTTCGGCCGCCAAGGGCACCTATGGCTGGTAGCCGCGTCTCGCCGATGGCTCGCGCCATCGGCCTGGCGACGGCCGTTATGACCCTGGGGGGCTGCTATACGCTGCAGCCCACCGGGGGACCCGTACCGGAAGTAGGCTCGCGTATCGCGTTCGACGTCAATGACGCCGGCAGAGCTGCACTTGGCGGCGCGATGGGCCCGGAGATCGATCAGATCGAAGGCTTGTTGGTCGAGCGTGACACCGCGGACTATCTGGTCGCCGTGTCGGCAGTTCACCTGCTGCGCGGCGGGGACCAGATCTGGTCGGGAGAGCAGGTCCACATCAAGTCGGCGTACGTGAGTCGGACCTACGAGCGGCGTTTCTCCGCGGGTCGAACGGTCGTTTTGTCGGCTATCGGCGTTGCGGCGGTGGCGGCGTTCGTCTCACAGACGCTCATCGGTTCAGGTGCGGACAGTCCGTCGAAGCCAAGTGACAGCACCGGGGCAACCGTGCGGCTCCCGGTCGGAGTACATCGGTTGCCTCACCTCGGTCGGCCCTGATCGAGGCTGCGGTTTCTCAACCTCATGGAGTTTTTTATGCGACGCATATTTCAACTCTCGGTGGCGTGCCTCGGCGCAGCGGTGCTGAGCGCGTGTAGCAGCCCCAGCGAGGTCACCAACGTGCCGATTCCGCCGACGGCTGGCGTTCGGTTCATCAACGCCGTGCCCGACTCGGCAGGGTCGTACGGCCTCGACTTCCGGTTCATCGACTTCGTCGAGAGCAACGCGCAGTTCAGGATTCCCTTCCGCAACAGCCCATCCACGTCGGCCGGCGTCACGGCGTCGACGGCGATCGAGTACAAGGCGGCGAAGGCTGGGGAGCGCAAGTTCCGCGTGTTCCTCAGCGATTCACTCGGCTCGGTGGCGTCCACTGTCATCAAGGATTCGACGCTCACGCTCGAGGCCGGGAAGAATTACAGCGTGGTCCTCTGGGGCTTTGCGCGCACCGGGTCCACTCCGTCGATGAAGCTGTCGGTGATCGAGGAGACGGTAGCCGACCCGGGGGCGAACGTCGCGCTCCGTGTGCTCAATACCACTCCGTCGGCGATCGACGTGCGCGAGTATGCGTCAACGGGCACGGCTCCCGCCGCCCCGACTTGGGCGGCAGTGCCGGGACTGAGCGTCTCGTCGTATGTGACTGCCCCGCCGGGACAATTCAAGTACAACGTGCAGCCGGCCGGCGGCGGTACTCCGCTCTTCGCCGACGCGCTCGCGCTCATTGGCACACCGGGAACGATCGACATCGAGGCACTGCCGGGCACGACTGTCGCCGGTTCGGCAGTCACACTGATCGTCTTTCCGCGCTCGGTCGCCGGCAGCAAGACCCCGCAGACCTCCGCGTTCCAGGTACCGGCGGCCTCGTTCATGTGGGACCGCCGCCCGCCGATCACGGGCAAGCAGTAAGCACCGCGCACCTCGCACCATCGCGGGCCGCCGAGCAGGTTGCTGCTCGGCGGCCCGTGTCGTCACCGGGGGTGGGTCAGGGGCGTGCACGGCGTAGATTGAGATCATCCAAGGGGGCAATCGTCATGACGACGCTTCGAGCGGGGCTGGCGGCGCTTGTGCTAGCCGGCATCGGTATGACGCTGTCGCCGGCGCGTTCGGCGGCGCAGAAGAAGCAGCGCGACCTGTTGACGCGAGCAGAAATTCAGGCGTCGGCCAAGCGGGACGACGACCTGTTCAGCGCGCTGCGGGTTCTGCGACCACACTTTCTCGACACCGCGCCCGGTCAGGTGAGCTTTGGGGCCTCGCCGGTGATGCACGCGATCGTCTACATCGACGGGCGGCGCGAACCGTCGGTCGATGGGTTGCACACGATCAAGGCGTCGGAGGTCGAGGAGGTGCGGTATCTCGATCCATCTCAAGCGTCGATTGAATACGGCCCGTCGGCGAGCGGTGGGGCGGTCGTGATCAAGATGCACAAGCCATCGTTCGGTGATGCGCCCGGCAGGCCGGATACGGCAAGTCTCAAGGGAAGCCGCGTCGAGTTGCGGTGATGTCGTCGCTGGACCACATCGTGCCGCCGCGGGATCGCGGCCCGCGCGCGTCGTCGATTCTCTCGCCGGCGGTCGACTTCCTGCTGGTGGGTGGGCTATCGCTGATCGTGTTCGTGCCGCTGCTCCTGAGCGGCAGGACCGACCTCGTGGGCATCGGGGCGGGCGCGCAGGCGTGGATTGCGACGCTGATCAACATGCCGCACTTCATGGCGTCGTACCGGATCGTCTACCGCAGCCGCGAGATGATCCCGCGCCACAAGTGGGCGACGATCTACATCCCGGCGATCATGCTGGTGTACTCGGTGCTAGCGCTCTGGGAGGCACAGTACTCACCGGCGCTGGTGATCGTGTTCATTTCGGTCGCGAGCGCCTACCTAGCTTGGCACTACACGGGCCAGGTGTGGGGGATGATGGCGTCGTACGCCTACCTGGGCGGCACGACGTTCGACAAGACCGAGCGGTTGCTGGTGCGCACGAGCCTTCGCATCCTGCTCGCGTGGCAGGTGACGTGGTTCCTGTATACGCAGCTCCGCGATCCAACGCCGGTGCGGGCGCTCTACTACACGATCAGCGCCGGAACCGTGGTCGCGTTCGCCGTCGGCGCCATCGGTCTCGCGAAGGTGCGCCGGCGCACGGGCAAGCTTCCGCCGGCGAAGGCGCTGGTCGCCTGGCTCGCGCTGTTCGTGTGGTACGCAATGATCGCGCGCGACCCGAAGGCGATCTTTTGGATTCAGATCGCGCACGCGGTGCAGTACCTGGCGTTCCCGATTCGCGTGGAGATGAACCGCACGGCGAACCGAGCGGCAACGCGGGAGAGCACCGCCGCGCGCGGCGGGCGGTTCGTGCTGCACATGGCGTTGTACGGTGTGGGGCTGCTCGTCGTGAGCTTCGTCGTGGCGCAGGTGGTTCCGGCGAGCGCGATGGGGGTGGTTGGGCAGATGTTTGGCGAAGCGCCCGGCAAGGCGGCGCCGATTCTCATTCTCATGTTCATCAACGTCCACCACTACTTCACCGACGGTGTGATCTGGAAGATCAGCAACCCAGAGGTGCGGAAGGAATTGTTCGCGCATGTACGGCGTGAGCCGGCTGCTGGCGGTGCCGTGGCTGGCCCGACCAAGCTCGGCGGCGCTGGAGGACGGCGGGCAACTGTGTCGGGGCGCAGGGGGTAGGGCGCGAGCGATCAACGATTCCTTCCCGGGCAAGCCCAAGGGCTTAGTTCCGTTTGTGTCCGCTTTTGTCCGCTTTTGTCGGTGTCCAATCGCTATGGTCTGCATACGGCGAGGAGGCTGAACTGCCGTTCGGGCTAGGCGTCACGGGACGCGGCTGAACGGCCGCTCGGGCGGGCCGGAACGATTGGTGAAAGACACAAACGGACACAAGCGGACACCAACGGAGGGCTGGGGACGTCCAATCGCGTGGTGAGCAGGGCACCATGCGCGGTCAGGTCGGCCGAAGCCGCGGTGACTGCGTCCGAGGCGAAAGTGCACGCGCCCGAGGCGGCAGTGACGGCGCCCGAAGCCTCGGTGACTGCGGCCGAAGGCCATGTGACCGCGGCCGAAGTGAGGGTGACTGCGGCATAGGCGGCGGTGACCACGGCATGAGCGACGGTGACCACGCCCGAAGCCGCGCTGACGGCGCGGTGACGGCGAGTGAGCACGTCGTGCGGTTCGCGAACCGTGCCATGTCGCTCGGTCACCGGGTCATGAAGCAAACTGACGACGCCCTGAAGCAAAGTGGCCACGCCCTGAAGCAAAGTGGCCACGCCCTGAAGCAAAGTGACCACGCCCTGAAAAAAGGTGACGGCGGGAGATCGCAGAGTGGCGGCGGGATCCCGCAGAGTTGCGGGGCCAGATCATAGAGTGAACACGCCATGGCGCAAAGTGACCACGCCGCTGTACAAGGTCGCCGCGGCATGTCCCAGGTTGTCCGGCGCCATGTCGCGAAGTGGCGCCGCCGGAGCGCAAAGTCGCATCGCGGCAACGCAGAGTGGCGTCGGCTGCTCACATAGTCACCGTGAGACGCCGCAGAGCCGCGGCGCCACGGCGCAGGGTGCCGCCCGTAGACTCGCAGATGACGCTGCCGGTCTGCGAGGTGGCTGCCTGACGGGCCATCGTGACGACGCGATGCTGCAGAGTGGGCGCGTCAGATCCGCGAGTGACGGCGGGACGATGCAGGTCGCGTCCGCGGCCGATACCTGTGACGGCACCGGCGAACGAGGCCACTACGGCGTGCGGCGCGTCCAGATGACGACGACGCCGCAGGTCGAGTTGAGGCCACTGTACTCGGATGGCGTTTCCGACGGGCCGGCGTAATACTCGATTGCCTCGATCTGGGCGGGCTGGAGGCTGTTGATGTCGAACAGCGGATCGGTTCGTGTGCGCCCCGACATCATGTGGCCGTCGACGTAGACCTGGGCGTAGCAGTCAATCTTAGCGCCAAGCGACCGGTCGGTTGCGTCGGGCAGATGGTAGATGGCTGACCCTAAAGTGTCGAGAGCCTTCGGCCCGCGGCTGCTGGCCACCCAGGCGACGCTCCCGACTCCAGGGTTGATCTTCACGCCGCGCATGTTCTCTAGCAGCGAGCTCACGCGCGTCCCTTGGTGCTTGTCGAGATAGTCGCGCGTGAGGAACTGTCCGAGTCCCACGCGCCGGTGATCGTCGAAGCCGGGCAGGATCACACCATTCGCCGTCACGACCATCGAATCGAGCGTCTGAACGCGTATGAGGTGAATCTGCCGGTCGAGTGTTTGCCGCGGCGGGAAGGTGAGCGTCGTGTCGAGCGGGCCGTAGCCGAAGCGACGCACGCGTACGCGGTGCGTGCCCGGCGCAATGTCGGCCAGCCGGAAGGCGCCGGTGCTGTCGGCAAAAGTGAGCCGGTCGAGCTCTGGGAGCGCGACTTCGGCGCCGGCGATCGGTAGCTGCGTCGAGTCGGCGAGCACGGTCCCATGGAAGCTCGATAGCGACCTCGGGCGGGCATCCGCCGTAAGGTCGATTCTGGCGAACCGCTGACCCGGCGGTATGCGTACCGTGTCGGTGGGGGTAGGGGTGTTGTCGACCATCACCGCCACCTCGAGGCGCGTGTTCACGGGCACGCCACAGACGCGGAACTCGCCGCGCGCGTCCGTCGTGGCGCCGAGCGAGCGCAGGCGCATCGACGTGCTCGTCACGTTTCCGTGCTCTTCGATGCCGAACTCTTTCCACTGCACCGCAACCGTCGCCGTGCGGGGCAGGATGGTGTCGCCTTCCTGGAGCACGCGGCCGAACAGAACGCCGACCGGCGGGTCGTGCTCGAACAGCGCGTGGTCGCCGCACAGCACCGGCGCGGCGGCGGCCGACGGCGAGACGTCGAGCGTGGCCGTGCTCGTCGAATCGGTGAACGGAACGTCTGACACCACGACCGCGCCCAGCGAGTCGAGCGACGGCGTGCGCACCTCGGCGGTGTATTCGCCGTAGAGCAGGTCGGGGAGCGTGAACCGGCCGGCGCTGTCGGATACCGCGGCAACGGCAAGGCCGCGGAGCGTCACCCGGGCACCAGGCACACCGCGGCCGGTCGTCGAGTCGACGACGAGGCCGTGCAGCGCGCGCGGCGGTCGCGACCAGATCGTGTCGCGGCCGTTGCGCGCCAGCGCGAGCAGGCCGCCCGACACGCGGAGCGCCCGCAGCTGCGCTTCGCGATGGCCGAGGTTCACCTCCTCGATGAGGAGCGGCATGCGAATGTCCCAGGCGGAGATCACCCAGCCGCCGCCCCGCATGCGCGCGAACTCCATGTCGCCCCCGGACCGCTCGACCGCGTCGGCCGGCATGTTCGCCAGGTTGACGTAGTGGTACTCCATCGACCGCAGCTCGGCGCTCGCGCGGTCGACCCACAGCGTGCCCGCGATCTCGGGAACGTTGCGCCTGCTGGGTGCCGGCGTGAATGCCACTCCGATGGTGCGTGGGTCGGTGGATGCTTGCAGGTGGAAGCAATGGTCGGCGATGAACGTGGTCGATGCCAGCGTCTCGATGCCTGGGGCGTAGAAGGTCGTCGAGTCGCCGGGGCTCGGAATGGCGTAGCCGAAGCGTCGAATGCTGTCGGCCGTCAGCGCGCGCCATGGCTGCCGAACGTAGTCGGAGCTGATGCGGGCCTGTTGATCGCGTACACGTCGCATGCGAGCGTCGAGCGTTCGCGCGTAGCGAATCGTCGTCGCCTCGATGCCGCCGGCGCTCGACGTGAGCAGCGTCGCGGTGAGTGCGGTGCGCACCTGTTCCCAGATCGCGAAGGTCGCGAGCCCCGAGTCTCCGGTCGTACGGCAGGCGCTGCGGTCGACGACGTGCACAGTGTCGAGCACGAGCCGGACGCTAGAAAGCACGATCCGGCGCTCGAGGGTTTCGCCCGCGTGCAGCGCGACCGGCTCCGACGACACGGGCCGGTAGCCGATGCGCATGGTGCGGATTCGGTAGGAGCCGACGACACCGGCCGCGAGGCGAAACTCGCCGCGGTCGTTGGTGAGCGCGCGCGCGGCGACGGAGCCTCGGGCGGTCGTATCGACCAGCAGCACGACGACCCCAGGTACCGGGTTCGCCGCTGCGTCGACGACGAGGCCGCGAACGGTCTGGGCGCGCGCGGTGGTCGCGCCGGCGGAGAGCAGCAGCAGCAGCGTGGCCGCCGCCGCCCGCGCGATCACGACGTCAGACGTGCCTTGAGAAGCTGCACGACCATGGCCTCGAGCACATACTTCGTGGAGCAGCGCGAGTAGCCCTGCGAATAGGTCGCCGGTCTCGCCACGGCATCGACGCTCGTGACCACTTGAGCGCCGCCCGCCGCCGAATCGACCTGCGTGTACACCGTCAGGACGACATCGTAGGAGTCCGCGCTCTCGCCGATCTGCGAGCGACCGCAGTCGATATACGTGCTCAAGTATGCGCCGCCGAGCCGTTGGTGAATCTTGAGCGCGCTGTGCCCGATGAGGTGCCTGGCCGAGTTGACGCTGCCGATGGGAATGCCCAGCGAATCGTAGACGCCGGGAAGAAGCGCCCAGACGCGCTCCAACGGTGCGGCGATCTTGGCCGCGGTGGCGTCGCTGCCCGACGCAAGGTTGAGATCGATCTCGCCGGTCGGGGTGTCAATGCGCATGGTCTGCCGCGCCCCGTCGGGGGACGGCCCGACCTTGGGCGCGGCACAGGCGGCAGCAGCGACGGCGACGGCGGCGAACAGGGCGCGCATCTTGACCCTCTGATGAGTGAAGTAGAATCTCCACTGCAAATCGCTGGAGCCGAGCGCGAACGCCGGGGGTGGGCGGTCCGCCGCGCGAACATAGCGCGCGCCGCGGAATCGCGCCATCTGTCGCGTGGGGCGCAACGGGCGCCGCCGGGCCGAGTCGGACGTGCACGCGGCCCGCCCGGATCGTACATTCCCGCCCATGCGAGTCGCCCTGCGCCTGGCGCCCGCGCTCGTGGCGTGTCTCTCACTAGCCGCCTGCCGCGCTCGGCCGACCCCTCCCTGGCATCAGGCCGCTGGATACCGCTGGCGCGAGCTCGACGTCGAGGGTGGGACGCCCGGATTCACGAGTATGAGCGCAGGGCGCACGGGGGTTCGCTTCCAAAACACCGTGAGCGACTCGGCGCTCCTCGAGAACCGCATCCTCGCGCAGGGCGGCGGCGTGTGCCTGGGCGACGTCGACGGCGATGGGCGGCCGGACATCTTCCTCGCGGCGACAGAGGGAAGCAGCAAACTCTACCGCAATCGCGGCGACTGGCATTTCGACGACATCACGCAGTCCGCCGGCGTCGCCGCCGCCGATCGGCACTCGACCGGCTGCGCGTTCGCCGACATCGACGGCGACGGGGATCTCGATTTGATCCTTCTCTCGACCACGGGTCCGAATTCGATCTTCATCAACGACGGCAGCGGGCATTTCACGGAACACCGCGACCTGGGCCTCGACCCGGCCGGCCACGGCGGCACCACCGTCACGCTCGCCGACGTCGATGGCGACGGCTATCTCGACATGTACGTGGCCAACTACAAGCCGTACAGTCCGGCGGACCGGTCGCCGCCGGGCGCGCACAGCTTCAGCCAGACGGTGGTGAAGGACGCGTTCGGCCACTACGTGGTGCGGCCGGAGCTCGCGCGCGACTACAAGCTGATCGTGCGTCCCGATCTGGGCGGCACCTTTCTCACCATGCGCGGCGAGCGCGATCAGTTCTATCACAACGACCACGGCCGGTTCGTCGCCGAGTCGCTCTCGGCGGGCCGGTTCCGCGGCGCGGACGGCGCGCCGCTCGCCGACCCGCCGGAGTCGTTCGCGCTCACGGCGCGGTTCGCGGATCTGAACGGCGACGGCGCGCCCGATCTGTACGTCGCCAATGACTTCGAGGATCCTGATCTCTTTTTTCTCAACGATGGCCGGGGCAACTTCCGCCTCGCCGACTGGGCGGTGCAGCGGCAGATGAGCAACTCGTCGATGGGTGTGGACGTCGGCGACGTGAACGGCGACGGGTTGCCCGACCTGTTCGTGACCGACATGCTCGCCAACGACTCTCGCCGCCTCAAGACCGAGCTGCCGGCCAACACCGAGGCGCCGAAGAAGCCCGGCGAGATGCGCGACCAGCCGCAGCGCCAGCACAACTCGCTGCTGCTCAACCGCGGCGACGGCACGTTCGCCGAAGTCTCGAGCTATGCTGGCGTGCAGGCGAGCGGCTGGTCCTGGTCGACGATGATGCTCGACGTCGACTTGGACGGCTGGCAAGACATCCTCATCGCCAACGGCCATCTGTGGGATTTGATGGATGCCGACACGCAGGAGCGCTTGCAGAATCGAACGACGAGCGTCGACTGGCGGCGAGAGCGGTGGGAGTATCCCAAGCTCGGGTTGACGAACGTGGCCTTCCGCAATCGGGGCGACAGCACGTTCGAGGACGCGAGCAAACGGTGGCGCTTTGGCACCGAGCCCGACATCTCGCATGCCATGGCCGCCGCCGATCTGGATGGCGACGGCGATCTGGACGTCGTCGTCAACCGGCTCGACGCGCCGGCGCTGCTACTCCGCAACGACGCGAAAGCGCCGCGCATCGCGGTGCGATTGATCGGCGACGCGCCGAACACCATGGCGGTCGGCGCCAAGATCGTCGTGCGCGGCGGTCCGGCGCCCATCGAGGAGCACGAGGTGGCCGCGGGCGGGCTCTATCTCTCGCACAGCGACTACCTCGCGAGCTTCGCCACGGGCGTCGCGAAGCACGTGTCGATCGAAGTTGACTGGCGCGATGGGCGGCGCACCGTGATCGACAGCGCCGCGCCGAATCGGCTGTACGAGATCACCGCGCGGAGCGCGGCTCGTCCCGCCGCGCGCGACACCACGCATGCAGCACCGCCATTGTTCGAGGACGCGACGGCGATGCTCGGTGGTCACGTGCACGCGGAGGATACCTTCGACGACTGGGGCCGTCAGTATCTCCTTCCCGACGCGCTGTCCGAGCTCGGGCCGGGCGTCGCCTGGTTCGACGCCGACCGCGACGGAGCGGAGGATCTCATCGTCGGCAGCGGCAAGGGTGGGCACATCGCGCTCTTTCACAACGAGCATGGACGGCTCGTCGCCCAACCGGCGAGCGGTCCCGTGGCACCGGCCGATTACACGGCAACCATAGGTTACGCCGAAGATGGTGTGGCGCGGCTGCTCGCCGGCGTGTCGACGTGGGAAGCTCGCACGGACAGCGAGATGATGGCGCAACCCGCCGCCGTGAGCTTCGGCGTTGCGCACGGTCGGCTCGCACCAAACCCAACGCCGATCGTCGGCTCACACCGGGCCGCGACCGGTCCGATCGCCCTCGGCGATTACGACGGCGACGGCCGGCTCGATCTCTTTGTCGGATCGCGCGCCATTCCCCTGCACTATCCCGAGGCGCCGTCGTCGGGGCTCTTTCACAACGCTGGCGGTGGAAAGTTCGTGCTCGACACGGCGAATAGCGCCGTGCTCGCGGGCATTGGCATGGTGTCCGCCGCGATGTTCGCGGACGTGAACGGCGACGGCCACCCCGACCTCGTGCTGGCGCGCGAGTGGGGATCGATCGCGCTGCTGCTCAACGACGGCCACGGCCATTTCTCCGCCGAACAAAATGCCTGGGGACTCGGCGGGTGGAGCGGGCGCTGGCTTGGCATTGCCGCCGGCGATCTCGACGGCGATGGCCGACTCGATCTGATCGCGACGAGCTGGGGGCGAAACACGGCCACGCAGGTCGACAGCGCGCGGCCGCTGGCGCTCGTGTACGGCGCGTTCGGTGCGCGCGGCGAAGACGAGATGCTGCTCGCGCAGCATGACGATCGGCTCGGCGGCCTGGCGCCGCTAGCGAGCTTCTCACGCGTACGCGTGGCGATGCCCGACGTGGCGAGCCGGCTGCACACGTTCGCGGCCTACGCCGATGCGACGGTAAGCCGAGTGCTCGGCGCCGATTCGTCGCGCGCGCACACGCTGTACGCGCGCACGCTCGACAACATGGTATTCATGAATCGCGGCGACCATTTCGATGCCGTGCCGCTGCCGAGCGAGGCGCAGCTCGCACCCGCGTTCTACGCCGGGGTCGCCGACTTCGACGGCGACGGGCACGAGGATCTGTTTCTGAGCCAGAACTTCTATCCCACGGCGCCGGGCGTGCAGCGGTACGACGCCGGCCGTGGCCTGCTGATGCTTGGCGACGGGCACGGCCATCTGCGCGCATTGCCGGGCGCGAGGTCCGGGATCGAGGTGTACGGCGACCAGCGCGGCGCGGCGTTCGCCGATTTCGACGGCGACGGACGCGTCGATCTCGCGGTGTCGCAGAACGGGGCGCAGACGCGCCTGTTCCGGAATCGCGGCGCAAAGCCGGGGCTGCGCGTTCGGTTGAAGGGGCCCGCGTCGAACCCGGACGGAATCGGCGCTCAGCTTCGCGTGGTGTATGGCGACAGCATGGGTCCGGTGCGCGAAGTGCAGGCCGGCTCCGGCTACTGGTCGCAGAACGGCGCGGTTCAAGTGCTCGGGCTCTCGGGGACGGCGACGGCGGTCTGGGTGCGATGGCCAGGCGGACAGGTCACGCGGACGGGAGTGCCGCGCGACGCGCGAGAGGTAACCGTCACGCGATGACGCCGCGAGCACGCGCGAAGCTGTCAGCGAGTGCGGTTTCAGTCTGGCCCGCGCCGGCGCTCGTCGTGCTCGTGTCGCTCGGCGCGTGCGTCGCGGGGTTTGCCAACGACTTTGCGCAAGACGATCTGCATCTCGTCGAGGCGAACGCGCGCATCCAGTCTCTTGCCAACCTGCGCCAACTGTTCGCGTCGCCCTTCTGGCCGCCGCCCTTCTCGCCCGATCTGTATCGGCCGCTCACCTCGATTTGGCTCGCGCTGCAGTACGCGTTCGGTGCCGGCGAGCCGATGGTGTTCCGCGCCACGAGCTATCTGCTCTACGCCGCGGTCGGCGTTGGCTTGTTCCTGCTCGCGGCGCGGCTGCTCCCGCGCACCATTGCTCTCTGCCTCGCGCTGCTCTTTGCGGCGCATCCAGTTCACGTCGAGGCCGTGACGCTCGCCGTCGGACAGAACGAGTTGATCGTTGCGTTATTGGCGATCGGCATGCTCTCGCTCTATCTCGCGCGTCGCAACGGCGCCGGCCTCCGCGTGCGCGACTGGGTGCTGCTCGCCTTGCTGTATGCGGCGGCTGCCCTGTTCAAGGAAACTGGGCTCGTCCTGCCCGGGCTCTTGGTCCTCGCCGAGCTGTTGCTCGTAAAACGAGATGCGTCGCTCCTCCGCCGTGCGCGCGAGACCTGGAGGGGCTACGCGTGCCTCGCGCTGATCGCGATTGGCGTGCTGCTGGTCCGGCGCGCGGTGCTCGGCGGCGAGGCTGTTGGAACGTTCACCGCCGAGGCGCTGCGGGGGCTTCGCGGCGGCGGCCGCGCGCTGACGATGCTGGCCGTCGTACCGCAGTGGGCGCGGCTCCTCGTCTGGCCGGCGCATCTGCGCGCAGACTACTCGCCGCAGGAGCTCATCGCCTCGACGCACTTTGGCGGCGCCGAGCTGTTCGGCGCGCTTCTCCTCGCGGCAGCGATCGCAGCGATCGTGTACACCTGGCGCCGCGCGCCGGTCGTCGCGTTTGGACTCCTCTGGTGCGCGGTGGCGCTGCTGCCGGTGAGCAACGTCGTCGTGCCGACGGGCGTGCTGCTCGCCGAGCGCACACTGTTTCTGCCGAGCGTAGGGTTTCTGATCGCGGTGGGCGGAGGGTGGGCGGCGATCGCCGACCACGCGCCGTCCGTGAGGCGACGCCTCGGCGGCGCTCCGGCCTACCTCTGTGCCCTGATCGTAGCGGCGGGAATCGCGCGGAGCGCCGAGCGCGAGCGCGTTTGGCGCAACGACGCGTTTCTGTCGGTGCGCACCGTGCAGGACGCGCCGCGCAGCTTTCGCGCGCAGCGCGCGTACGCCGACGTGTTGTTCGCGATCGGGCAGAGGCAGCTCGCGCTCGACGCGTACGACCGCGCGCGGGCGCTCGCGCCGCGCGGCAGCGTGTGGCGGGTGCGGAACGACTTCGCGCGCGCATTGCGCGGGCAGAGCGACCGGCCGGCCGAGGCAACGCAACTCCGCCAGAGCCTCGCCGAGCGTCCCGATCAGGATGACGACCGCGGATATCTCATCGCCGCCGACCTGGCAACGGGGGACTATAGGGCGGCGTCGCTCGAGGCGGACACGGCGCTCGCGGGCGGCGGAAAGCCGGAGGTGTTTCGCGGACTGAAAGCGATCGCCGACAGCGCCGCGCGGGCGAACGCGCCGCCCGGCTCGATTCGAATCCAGATCGAGGCCGGCGGCGCGCGCGCCGATCGGTAGTCGCCGCCGCGCTCGCGCGGGCGACGATCTTGCGTTGAGCGCGGTCATGCTGCCTCGCGCTTCGCTCGTCTCCGGTCTCGTGGTGGGTGCGGCGATCGTCGCCCGCGAACGGCGATCGCGCCAGGCGATCGAACGCTTTGCGGCGGCGTCGTTGGAAACGCTGCTCAACGCGATCGAGGCGAACGACAGCGTGACCGGGCGTCACGTCCGGCGAGTCGCCGCGTGCGCGCTGATTCTCGCTGACGCGGCGGGCCTGGACGAGCGGGCGCAGCGAGCCATCGAGCGGGTTGCGCTCTTTCACGACATCGGCAAGATCCACGAAGCGCTCTTCGACATCGTACACGACGACACGCGGCTCACCGCCGAGGAGCGGCGCGAAATCCACACACACCCGGCGCGCGGCGCGCGGGTGCTCGCGCCCTTGGCGGCGTTCTACCCCGAATTGGGCGACGGCGTGTTGTCGCATCACGAGCGGTGGGACGGCGGCGGCTACCCGCGCGGCCTCAAGCACGGGCGCATTCCGCTCGCGGCGCGGATCGTGGCGATCGCCGACACGTTCGACGCGGTCGCGCATAGCCGGCGCTATCGTCGAGGGCGGGGCAGCGCGGCGGCGGCGGAGGTGATCGCGGCCGGGCGCGCGACGCAGTTCGATCCCGCGCTCGTCGACCTCGCGCTGTTGCCGCCGGTGCTGAGCCAGCTCGAGGCGGTGCAGCGCGCGGTGGACCATGGCGCCGCACATCGTGGCCGCGCCGGACGCCGGGGCAAGCGCCGCGAGCGGGTCCCGGACGTCAGCTTCCGCTGGCGCCCCGATTCACTTCGCGCGCGCTGTGTCGGCGCGGCGCGCGAGGTCGAGCGAGTCCCAGGCCTTTCGCGCCGCGAGCTTGGCCGTCTCGTGGTCCTTGAGGTCGCGGTGGAACTCGTGGTGGCCGTTCGGGAAGGCGACGAAGTAGAGGTAGGGCACGTTCGCCGGATAGAGCGCCGCCTCGATGCTCGCCTTGCCGGGCGAGGCGATCGGTCCCGGAGGCAGCCCGGGGTGCTTGTACGTGTTATACGGAGAATTTACTTCCAGATCCTTGTAGTAAACTCTGGAAACATGTTTGCCGAGCGCGTACTGGACCGTCGGGTCGGCCTGGAGGAGCATGCCGGCGCGCAGCCGGTTGGCGTACACGGCGGCGATCACCGGCCGTTCCTCGGCGAGCCGGGCTTCCTTCTCGACGATCGACGCCAACGCGAGCGCCTCGTTGCGCGACATGTGGAGCGAGTCGAGGCGCGCCGTCCATTCGGGGCGCCAGACCTGCTCGAACCGGCGCACCATGGTTTCAACCGCGGCGCGCGCCGTCGTGCCGGCGGGAAAGACGTAGGTGTCGGGGAAGAGATAGCCCTCGAGCGTCGGCGTCGGTGCGCCGACTTTACGCAGCAGCGCCGTGTCACGCGCCGCCGCGTCGACCGAATCGACGGGCTGATCCAACTTCGTCGCGAGCAGCGGCTCGATCTGCGAGAGGGAGAAGCCCTCGGGAATCGTGACGACGGCGACGAGCCCCTTGCCGCCGCGCAGCGCCTCGAGCACGCCACCCCAGCTTTCGTTGCGACGGAGGAGATAGGTGCCGGCCTTGATGCCGCGGTCGCTGCGACGCAGCGAGGCGTAAAGGCGGAACAGCCGCTTGCCGTGGACGACGCCGGCTTTGGCGAGCGATTCGGCGGCGACGCGCATGTTGGCGCCGGGCGGGATCGTGACGCGGCTCGTGCCGCCGCCGCCGCACGCCATGAGGAGCGCGACGAGCGCGGCAGCGGCGATCGCGGCGCGTCGCCGTGGGCGCGGGTCAGCGCCGAGCCAGCGCATGTTGCAGAAGCACGGTGGCGGCGAGCGCGTCGACGTCGGCTTTGCGGCCGCGCGTCGAGCCGCCCATTTCGCGAATGGCGCGGAGGGCCATCGCGGTAGTGTAGCGCTCGTCGACCAGCTCGACGGAGAGGCCAGTGCGCTTCGTGAGCTCCGCAGCCACGGCGCGGGCCTCGGTCGAGCGCGGCGTCTCGTCGCCGTTGCCGTCGAGCGGCAGTCCCATCACGAACCCGCGCGCTTCCAGCGCGGCGGCGCGGCGGACCAGCTCCGCGACCGGCGCCCGTTTGCCGGTGCGGCGCACGATCGCGCCGGCGGGCGACGCGATCGTGCCCGTGGGATCGCTGATCGCCAGCCCGACGCGGCGTTCACCGTAGTCGATCGCGAGCAGGCGGCCGCGATTCTCGTTCGCCACGATCGGCGGCTCTCGGTGCGCTATCCCTGAACCATCTGCTGGAAGAACTCCTTGTTGTTCTTCGAGCGCGACATCCGCTTGATGAGAAACTCCGTCGCTTCCACCTCGGGCATGTCGGAGAGGAAGTTGCGAAGCAGGTATACGCGGTTGAGCTCTTCCTGCGTGAACAACAGCTCTTCCTTGCGCGTGCCGGAGCGGTTGATGTCGATCGCCGGAAAAACGCGGCGGTCGGCGATCTTGCGATCGAGCACCAGCTCCATGTTGCCGGTGCCCTTGAACTCCTCGAAGATCACTTCGTCCATGCGCGAGCCCGTCTCGACGAGCGCCGTGGCGATGATCGTGAGCGAGCCGCCGCCGTCGATGTTGCGCGCGGCGCCGAAAAAGCGCTTCGGTTTCTCCAAGCCTTTGGCGTCGACGCCGCCGGAGAGGATCTTCCCCGACTGCGGCGCGACCGCGTTGTGCGCGCGCGCCAGCCGCGTGATCGAGTCGAGCAGGATGACCACGTCCTTCTTGTGCTCGACCAGCCGGCGCGCCTTCTCGATCACCATGTCGGCGACTTGCACGTGCCGTGTCGCCTCTTCGTCGAAGGTCGACGCGATCACCTCGGCGTTGACGTTGGCGATGGTGTCGGTGACTTCCTCCGGCCGTTCGTCGATCAACAGAATGATGAGCGTGACCTCGGGATGATTCTCGCTGATCGCGTTGGCGATCTTCTGAAGGAGAATCGTTTTGCCGGCGCGCGGCGGTGCCACGATCAACCCGCGCTGCCCTTTCCCGATCGGCGCGATCAGGTCCATGATGCGCATGCTGATGTCTCCGTCCGTGGTCTCGAGACGGATGCGCCCCTCGGGGTAGCGCGGGCGAAGATTGTCGAAGGTGGTGCGGGCCTTGGCGACCTCGGGTTCGTCGCCGTTGACGCGCTCCACCTTGAGCAGGGCGAGGTATCGTTCCCATTCTTTGGGAGGACGAACCTGCCCCGACACCGTATCGCCCGTTTTCAGGTCAAAACGCTTGATCTGTGACGGCGAGACGTAGATGTCGTCCGGCCCGTACAAATAATTCCAATCCTGGCTGCGCAGAAATCCGTAGCCCTCGGGCAGGATCTCGAGCACCCCCTCGCCGGTGAGCACGACCTCTTGATCGAGCAGCTTCTGCTCGACGCGAAAGATGAGATCCTGCTTGCGGAGCCCGCCGACGTTCTCGATCGAGAACTCGGCGGCCATCTCCTGCAGCTCGGGCACCGACTTGCTCTTCAGTTCGGCGATGTTCACGGACGGGGTGACGGTGCCTGTGGGCATCGTCCGCTCGGCGGTGGGGAGGGGT
>JBIOHX010000039.1:0-17205 GCA_044449465.1 Gemmatimonadales bacterium
ACGGAAGTCATCGCCGGCCTCAAGCCGACCGGCCTGCCGGGGAGCGGCGATACGACGACAGGCGTCACGCTGCCGCTGAAGAAGCCCGACGCCAAGGCGGCTACGGCGACTCCGGCGGGCCCGCCCAAGGCGACCCCGAAGCCGAAAGGCTGAGTCGTGACGATTGACGGTCCGGGCGCGCCGCCATCGTCGCGCGTCCGCGCGTTGTTCGCGCACGTCATGTTCAGCGCGGGTACAGCGGCCGAAGCAGTCGCGCACAATAAGCTGCGCGCGGGGTTGACGTCGCTGGGCATTCTGTTCGGTGTTGCGTCGGTGATCGCCATGCTCGCCATCGGCGCCGGCGCCGAGCAGGAGATCCTGGCGCAGATGAAGCTGCTCGGCGCCAACAACATCGTCATCACGCCAATCGTCGAGCAAACCGAAGGGAAGGTCGACACCGATCCGGACGCGAAGAAGCAGACCAAGCGGTTCACACCGGGGTTGTCGTATCTCGACGCCGAGGCGATTCGCCGAGAAATTCCCGACGTGGGCGCAACGAGCAGCGAAGTGGTGATCAACAGCGTCATTACGCGCGAGGGGCGGCACCGTTCGGGCAAGATCGTCGGCGTCGACTCGAGCTATTTCGGCGTGATGAACCTGAAGGTTGCCGAAGGTGCCGGCTTCGCGGCGCAACAGTTCCAGTCGGCCAAGCCGGTGACGATCATCGGCCAGGGCGTGAAGTCGCGCTTCTTCACGACGGAGAATCCGATCGGCAAGCCGCTCAAGGTGGGCAACGAGTGGCTGACCGTGGTCGGAGTGCTCGAGGATCGTAAGGTGTCGGCGGAGACGGCGCAGCGGCTCGGCATTCGCGACGCGAACATGGACGTGTACGTGCCGCTGCCGACCATGCTCCTGCGCTATCGAAACCGTGGCGAGGTCACGCAGTCGGAGATGGAGCAGGCGGCACAGGATGCGAACAGCGGCGGCAGCGGCAACACGGATTCGACCGAGACCGACGATCAGCGCGCGGAGAAGCGCAACTACAACCAGCTCGACCAGGTCATCGTGCAGGTCGACAAGTCGAGTGCGGTGACGTCGGTGGCGGACGTGATGCGGCGGATGCTTCAGCGCCGCCACAACGACGTGACCGACTTCGAGATCTCAGTGCCCGAGCTGTTATTGCAACAGGAGCAGCACACGAAGACGATCTTCAACGTCGTGCTGGGAGCGATCGCGTCGATCTCACTGGTCGTCGGCGGGATCGGGATCATGAACATCATGCTGGCGTCGATCCTCGAGCGCATCAAAGAGATCGGCGTGCGCCGCGCGGTGGGCGCCACGCAGCGCGACGTGCTCGCGCAGTTCCTGAGCGAGGCGGTGATGATCAGCCTCGCCGGCGGGCTGGCCGGCATTCTGGTCGGCGGGCTGCTGAGCGTGAGCATCCAACGGATCGCGCACATCCAGACGATCGTTTCGGCGATGTCGGTCGTCGTCGCGTTCGGCGTGTCGGTGGCCGTCGGGCTGGTGTTCGGCATCATGCCGGCGTCGAAAGCCGCGAAGCAAGACCCGATCGTCTGCCTGCGCTACGAGTAGCGCTTCGGGCGGGGCATTCCCGCCGACCAATCTCTCTCCGAGCGGGCGTATGAAGTCTATCATTCGAGCAGCAGCACTGTGCGTCATCGCATCGGCCGCGGCGGCGCAGAGCCCGGTCGCGGCTCCGCCGGCGCAGCAGGCGGATGCGCTGACGCTGCAAGACGCGATCGCCATGGGGCAGCGGCAGGGCCCCGGTGCGCAGGTGGCGCGCAGCGTTCGCGACGCGGCCCGCGACCGCAACGAGAGCTTCAACGCGCGCCTCCTGCCGCAAGTCATACTGCAAGGGGACGCGGCGAACCTCAACCATGGCATCGTCCCGCTCGCCCTGCCGGACGGCTCGACACAGTTCGTCGGCCAGTCGCAGAACCAGTCTACGCTCGGGCTGAGCGCGGTGCAGAACATTCCGTTCACCGGGAGCACGTTGTCGATTGGCTCTCAGGTGAGCCGCCTCGACCTGTTCGGCGACCAGCCGTATTCGAGGCTCTATCAGACGACGCCGGTGCTGCTGACGCTGCAGCAGGATCTCTTCAAGCCGCGCACCTTCGTGTGGAACGAGAGAATTCAATCGCTGAGCGCCGGCGTCGCCGAGCGAGCGTACTATGAGGCGCGCGAGGACGTGGCCGGCGCGATCGCCGGCGCGTTCTTCGACCTCTATTCCGGCCAGATGACGTACGACAACGCCGCGGCCAACGCGAGCGTCAACGATACGCTCTACACGCTCAACAAAGGCCGGTACGAAGTCGGCAAGATCGGAGAGAACGATCTGCTGAACAGCGAGCTGCAGCTGCTCCGCGCGCGCGCATCCGTGGACGACGCCAAGCTGACGCGCGATCGCGCCGAGGCGGCGCTGCGGCGCATGATCGTCTACCCCGCGAGCCGCGCCTTTGCCATCGTGACACCGGACTCGATCCCGACGATCGACGCCGACCCCGATGTCGCCGTGCGCGAGGCGCTCAAGAATGCGAGTGCCATTCAACAGAACGATCTCGACAAGACGCAAACGCAGCGCGAGATCACCGAGGCCAAGCTCAACAACCGCTTCAACGCGACGATCTCGGCGAGCCTCGGGTTCAACCAGACCGCGTCGGCGCTGGGCCACTCGTACGACAGCCCACTCGGCAAACAGGCGCTCGTGGTTGGCCTGAACATGCCGATGATCCAGTGGGGCGCCGGGCACTCCGACGTCGAAGCCGCGCGCGCCGACGACCAGCGGGTGGCAGCCAACAACAAAGCGCGGACCGACGCGCTGGCCGAGGATGCGCGCTT
The DNA here is from genome assembly GCA_044449465.1 of Gemmatimonadales bacterium. Taxonomy (GTDB): domain Bacteria; phylum Gemmatimonadota; class Gemmatimonadetes; order Gemmatimonadales; family Gemmatimonadaceae; genus JAQBQB01. The sequence goes on from JBIOHX010000039.1 coordinate 2,839, forward strand.
TTCGGCGCTCGGGGTGGCGCAGGCACAGCGGAACGTCCTCCTCGCCGCCAAGGCCGACACCGTGGCCGCCAAGCGGTTCGACGTGGCGAAGAACCGGTACGTGATCGGCAAGATCTCGATCAGCGATCTCTACATCGCGCAGAATGAAAAGGACCAGGCCGTGCTCGCGTACGTCCAGGCGCTGCGCGGCTACTGGACGGCGTACTATCACTTGCGCCGGGTGACGCTGTACGACTTCGCGACGAAACAGGAGCTGACGGACCAGCGGACGAAGTGAGGGACAGCTTCATCGTTCCGGTGCGAATGTGTGCCTTGACACTCCCCGGCCCGAGCCCTAGGATACGCGCCATGATCTGCCGCGCGGCCTACTATTACTACTCCTACGTTTACGCGACCCCAACGGGCCGTGGGTGGAGTCGTACGCGCTAAGCAAGCCAGCAACGCCGCGCACCAACCCCGACGACCCGTGAACTTCACGGGTCGTTTTTGTTTTTGTCTCATTACCGATCGGCCGCCGCCCCAGGCCCAACGCACCTATGATCATCATCACCCGTCCCAAAGTCACCGACGCGGAAATCGACCACATTCGCGAGCGCATCGAGTCGGTCGGCATGCGCACGCACCTCTCGCGCGGCGAGCAACGCACGATCATCGGCTGTATCGGTGACGAGTCGCTGCTGGAGGAGATTCCGCTGCGGTCGCTCCCGGGCGTCGAGTCGGTGACGCCGGTGCTCAAGCCGTACAAGCTGGCGTCGCGCGAGTTCGCGGTGGATCGCACGGTGGTCACCGTCGGCGGCCGCGACGGCCGGGCGAGCTTCGGCGGAGCGTCGATCACCGTGATCGCCGGCCCATGCTCGGTCGAGAGTCGCGAGATGCTCGACATCACCGCGGCCGCGGTGCGGGACGCCGGCGCGTCGCTGCTGCGCGGCGGCGCGTTCAAACCACGCACCTCCCCCTACGCCTTTCAGGGGCTCGGCGCCGAAGCGCTGCGGATGCTCGCCGAGGTCCGCGCGTCGACCGGGCTTCCGGTGGTGACCGAGGTGATGGACACGCGGCAGGTCGACCTGGTCGCCGAGCACGCCGACATGCTCCAGATCGGCGCCCGCAACATGCAGAACTTCGCGCTGCTCGCCGAGGTGGGGCGGGTGCGGCGACCGGTGCTCTTGAAGCGCGGCTTGTCGGCGACGATCAAGGAGCTGCTGATGGCGGCCGAGTACATCATGGCGAACGGCAACCACGACGTGGTGTTGTGCGAGCGGGGCATCCGCACCTACGAGACGGCGACGCGCAACACGCTGGACATCGCGGCGATTCCAGTTCTAAAACGAGAGTCTCATCTGCCGGTGATCGTGGATCCGAGCCACGCCGGCGGCGATGCGGCACTCGTGGCGCCGCTCGCGTTCGCGGCGATCGCAGCGGGTGCGGACGGGCTGATCGTCGAGGTACACCCCGACCCATCGTGCGCGCTCTCGGACGGCGATCAGTCGCTCGAACCGGCGGCGTTCGCGCGGCTGATGACGCAGCTCGGGGCCTTCGCCGCCGCCGCCGGCCGCTCGATGACGGCGGCGGCGCCGGCGCCGATCGGCGCGCTGCGCGGCAAGGCCGTCGCATGACGGAGCCCAAACGGGGGTCGCCGGCGATCGAAGCGGCGACGGAGCTCGCGCGCGTGCGCGATGAGATCGAACAGATCGACCGCGAGATCATCGAACTGCTGGGGCGGCGGCTATCACTGGGCAAGCGCACGGGCGCGCTCAAACGCGCGGCGGGCCTGCCGATTCTGGATCCAACGCGCGAGGCGGCGGTGATTCGCCGCGTGACGGGCGCGGCGCGCGATGCGGGGCTTCCGCCGGAGCAGGTGCGCGAGGTGTTCTGGCAGATCGTCGGGATGTCGCGGCGCGTGCAGGAGGGCACCGAGTGAGCGGCGACGCGACGAGCGGCCGGCCGCCATTCACGAGGGCGGTGGTGATCGGACTGGGGTTGATCGGTGGATCCGTGGCGCGCGATCTCGCGGCGCGCGGCGTTCACGTGAGTGCCTACGATGCCGATGAGCGGCAGCTCGATGCCGCGCTCGACGAACTGGTGGTCGCGGAGCGTTTGGATGCAGGATTGGCCGGGGTTCGCGCGGCCGATCTCGTTGTCGTCGCGGTGCCCGTGGACCGCGCGCTGGGGGTACTCGAACGGATTGCGCCGCAGGTGATGGGCGCGGGGCTCGTGACCGACGTCGGCAGCACGAAGCAGGCAATCGTGGCAAGCGCGAGCACGCTCGGTTTGAGCGCGTGCTTTGTGGGATCGCACCCGATGACGGGGGACCATCGGTCGGGATGGAGCGCATCCCGCGCCGGGTTGTTCGAGGGAGCGCGCGTGTACCTGTGTCCGGGGGACGACACGCCGGCGCCGACGGTCGACCGAGCGGCGTCGCTCTGGCGCTGGCTGGGCGCGGTGCCGGCGTCGATGCGGGCCGACGAGCACGACCGGCATCTGGCGTGGACGAGCCATCTCCCGCATATCATTTCCACAACGCTGGCGCTGGCGCTGGCCGACGGCCGGGTGCGGCGCGAGGATCTGGGACCGGGAGGGCGCGACATGACGCGGTTGGCCGGCAGCTCGGCGGAGATGTGGACGGCGATCGCGGGCGAGAACGCGGCGGCGATCGATGCAGCGCTCGCAGCGGCGGAGCGTCATCTCGCGGAGTTTCGAGATCTCTTACAAAGGCCGGACGCAGCGAGGCTGCACGAGCGATTCGCCGGCGCGCGCGCCTGGTTCGAGGCGTAGGCGGCCGGCACGAGCCGGCATTCATGGTCACGGGGCGAGGTCTCCATGCCACACACGCACGGTCGGTTTGCCTGGCATCGCTTGAACACCACGGACCCTGGGGCGGCGGCGGCGTTCTATCCCCGCGTCACACCATGGAAAGCGCAGCCGTGGGATGTCGCCGAGGACTACACGCTGTGGATGAACGCGGGTGAGCCGGTCGGCGGCGCGGTGCCGATGACCGATGAATTCAGCGCGCTCGGTCTCGGGTCGCACTGGCTCCCGTACGTAAGTGTGTACGACGTGGATGCCTGCGAGCGACAGGCGGTGAAGCTTGGCGGGCGGCTGCGCGCCGGGCCGGCGGAGATTCCGAACGTCGGGTGCTGGGCAGTGCTGAGCGATCCCCAAGGCGCGGCGTTCGGGATTTACGAGCCGGACCGCCCGCGTCCCGCGTCGGTGGCGGCGGCCGCGGGGGAATTTTGCTGGCACGAGCTGTCGACCACCGACTACAAGACGGCATTCGATTTCTACCGGGCGCTCTTCCGCTGGGAGCGGCTGGACGAATACGACATGGGCGAGATGGGCATCTACTTCATGTTCGGATTGGCCGGGCAGCTGTTCGGGGGTATGTTCACGAACCGGCCGGGGCCGTCGCCCGCGTGGCTGTCGTACGTGCGCGTCGACGACGTGGCGAGTGCCGCGAAGCGGGTAGCGGAGTCGGGCGGCGCGGTGGCGAACGGCCCGATGGAGGTTCCGAGCGGGGCGTGGATCGCGCAGTGCAAGGATGGCCAGGGCGCGGCGTTCGCGCTCGAGACCATGGCTCCCGAATAGGACATTAGATTCCAGACATGTATATTCTCACACAGGGGCCGCGGCGCCGCACCGGCGCGCGGCCGGCCGCCGGCATGGTGCTTGGCGTTGCGCTGGTCGTGTTGCTTCCGGTGGGGTTGCTCGCGTGGGGCGACGCCGGCCATCGGCTGACGGGCGAGGCGGCGGCACGCGCTCTCCCGGCCGAGATGCCGGCGTTCTTCCGTGGCGCCGCGCGAGAGCTGGCCTATCTCAATCCCGAGCCCGACCGGTGGAAGGACCGCGCCGAGCGCGCGCTCGATCCGGCGCTCGATCTCGGCACGTCGCCGGAGCACTTCATCGACATGGAGATGGCGCCGCCGACGGTGCTCGACGCCGCTCTCCACGCCCCGGATCGCTACGCGTATCTGGACACGCTTGCCGCGGCACACATCAAGGGCTCGGTGATGGGCCTGCTGCCATTCCGCGCCCTCGAGCTCGAACAAGAGCTTCGCGAGGATTTCCGTCTCTGGCGAGCGGCCAACGATTCGACACGGCCGTGGATCGAGGCGCGGATCATCGACGTGGCCGGCGTGCTCGGCCACTACGTCGCCGATGGATCGAACCCCGCCCATACGACGATCCAGTACAACGGCTGGACCGGTCCGAACCCGAACGGCTACGCCACCGACCGCCAGTTTCACGCACGGTTCGAGTCCGTGTATGTTGGTTCTCACATCACGATCGGCGACCTGTCGCCCCTCATCGACCCGGCGCCGCGCGTCTTTCCCGATGTTCGCGCCGCGATCGTGGCCTATCTCCGGGAGAGCAATGGCCAGGTGGAGCGGCTCTATCAGATCGACAAAGCGCATCCGTTCGATGCCAACACCACCGCGCCGGAGAACAAGGCCTTCGCCGCCGAGCGGCTGGCGGCCGGCGCGCGAATGCTGCGCGATCTGTGGTGGACCGCGTGGGTGACGAGCGCGCGGTAGAGGCTGACGGAAGGCGGCGCGGCGGTCGGCGCTAGGACGCCGGTCCGTCACAGATGTTCCAGAGCGCGTCGTCGTCGAGCGAGCCCCAGTCGCGCGGATAGAGCCAGAGTCGGCGAATCACCTCGACCGACTCACAGATCAAGCAGGTCGGCGCGCGCGCGCCTGGAACCGCTCTGGCATCAGCCTCGTGGACGCGCCATTCGTCGATGCCTCGGCGGATGACGCGGTCGTGCTCGCGGGGTGATGCCTCTCGTCTCACGGCTCGCTCGGCCAGGGGTTCACTCGACTCCGGCAGTTAGCGGGCCGCGACGTTGGAACGTGCTTTGCTTTTTCTCCGTGCGAGAGAAACAATGCCACCAACGGCAGACGAGCGAGGGGGAACGACGCCCGAACGCCGATCACAGCGACGTCATGCGGGATGATGCGGATGCGACAGCAGAGCTCGACCACGGAATCCACCCGAACCACGCCAACGTCACGGCGGCGATGGGTACGAACTGCCGCAGTCGTGGCGGTGGTGTTCACGGCCGCGTCGGCCAGCGTTGCAGTCGCGCGCGCCCGTGCCCATCCGGGGCCGAGCATAGATGACCCCGGCGTGGCGATCGTCGCCAATCTCGAGCGGCGCCAGCTCTCGATCGTGCAGGGCAATTCCGTCGTCGAGACTTTTCCCGTCGCCGTTGGGCGCGGCAGCAAGCCGACGCCGCCGGGGCAGTACACGATTCACAGGATTGTCTGGAATCCCGCGTGGGTGCCGCCCGACCAGCCATGGGCGAAAGGCAAGAAGCCTCAGGCGCCTGGCGCCGCGACAAATCCGATGCGAGTGGTGAAGATCTTCTTCAAGGAGCCGGATTATTACATCCACGGCACCGACGACGTGGAGAGTCTTGGCAACGCGGCGTCGCACGGGTGTCTGCGCATGGATCCGGACGACGCGTACCGGGTAGCGCGCTATCTCATGGAGAACGGCGGCGCGCCGCGAGACGAGAGCTGGTTCTGGCGCGTGCTGCATTTTCGCAGCGAGACAAAGACCGTCTACCTCGACAACCCGGTTCCGATGACGGTGGAATAGGCCGGCGCGCTCATTGGATGTCCCCCACGCCGGCGCCGGCGTCGAGGTTGGTGACCCAGATGTAGACCGCCGCGATGGCGAGCGCCATGAGCACGAGGCGAAGCCATCGCGGCGTGCGGTTGATCGTCGGCCAGGGCACGCGGCGTCCCGCGGTCTCGAGCAGGCCGGGGAACAGGATCAGTGCCAGGAGCGCGAGCGCCAGTATCCACATCGTCGACGTCATTGGAAGTATTGAAAAGCTAATGGCGCTCGGCCGCTTGACGGGTCTCGTCGACCCGGCTAACTGCCAAGGGCGCCGAGCGGCGCGCGGGTCGCGGTCGTCCCCGTCACGCGAGATCAGTCATGCCGTCCACCGCACCAGAGCTGCTGTATCTCCTCCATGGCGATCCCGCGGAGCTAGCTGAAACGCTCGCGGGGATGCGCGCCGCGGACATTGCCGAGGCGTTGCACGACTTGCCGCCGACCGGGGCGGCGAAGGTGATGGCCGCGCTACCGTTCGATCTCGCGGTTCAGGTGTTCGACGAGCCCGAGCTCGATCGCCGCTACGAGATCGTGGAGCGCATGGAGCCGAACGCCGCCGTCGCGCTCGTCGAGGCGATGTCGGCGGACCAGCAGGCGGATCTGTTCCGCGAGCTGGAGGAGCCGGTGCGCAAACGGCTGCTCGATCATCTCGACGCCGCGACGCGATCGTCGCTGACGATGTTGCTTCGCTACCCGCCGGAGACGGCGGGCGGCATCATGACGACCGAGGTGCTCACCGTGCCGGCGCAGTGGACGGTCGAGCAGACGATGGCCAACATCCGCGACGTGGCGCGCACGAAGGAGACGGTGTACGCGATCTACGTGCTCGACGACGAGCAACGGCTGAAGCGGGTGGTGTCGCTGCGGCAGCTGATGCTGGCGCCGGCGGCGGCCGCGGTGGTCGACGTCGGCGATCGCCGCACGCCCGTGACCGTGTCGCCGCGGACTGACCGCGAAGAGGTGGCACGGGTGATCGCCAAGTACAACCTGCTCGCTGTGCCCGTGGTCGACGATCAACGGCGGGTGCTGGGCATCGTGACAGTCGACGACGTGATCGACGCCATCGTGCGCGAGCAGACCGAGGACGTACAGAAGTTCGGCGGCATGGAGGCGCTCGACGCGCCGTACATGGAGATCGGGTTCGCGCACATGATTCGCAAGCGCGCGCCGTGGCTGTGCGCGCTGTTTCTGTCGGAGATGCTCACGGCGACGGCGATGCAGCGCTTTCAGGGAGAGATCGAGCGCGCGGCGCTGCTCGCGATGTTCATACCGCTCGTCATGAGCTCGGGCGGCAACTCCGGATCACAGGCGACGTCGCTGATCATCCGCGCGCTCGCGCTGGGCGAGATCAAGCTGCGCGACTGGTGGCGCATCGCATCGCGCGAGCTGCCGACCGGCATCGTGCTCGGCGTAATCCTGGGCGTAATCGGCTTCACTCGGATCATGCTCTGGCAGACGCTGGGCTTTTTCGACTACGGGCCGCACCACAGGCTCGTCGCGCTCACCGTCGGCGTGGCGCTGATCGGGATCGTCGCGTTCGGATCGCTCGCCGGATCGATGCTGCCGTTCGTGCTGCGCCGCTTGGGGTTCGATCCGGCGTCGGCGTCGGCGCCGTTCGTCGCCACGCTCGTGGACGTGACGGGGCTGGTGATCTACTTCAGCGTCGCGTGGCTGATACTGCGCGGCACGCTGCTCTGACGATCGCCGCCGGCGCGCACGGGGAGTTACGCCGCCGCAGTCGCCCCTGCGCTCGCCGCGGCGAGATGCGCCTTCAGCGCCTTGCCGAGCGATTCGACGAGGCCGATGGCCGCCATGCCGACGAGCAGGTGCGCGAGACGCACGGCCCAGTGACCGGCGCCGAGGAGCAGCGTCGTCTGCGCCATGCCGAACCAGAGCACCACGCCTCCCCAGAGCAGCGTGAAGAGCGGGAGTCCGCGCTTGTCGAGCACGAACAGCGCGATCACGCCGACGATCCAGAGCAGCAGCACGAACAGCGAGCCGACGGCCACGTGAAAGGCGACGGCGCCCGCGGCGAAGCCGAACCAGATCGCCAGGCCGACGAGGATCTGGACGATGCCGAGCACGCGGGCCAACATCGTGAGCACGGCTACGGTCTTTTTCATAACTGGAACATACTGTAAGCGGCCGCGTCTGGCGCGGTCCATGCGCTCGCGTCGGTCGACTCCCCCCCAACGGGTACATACGACATGCAGCCCGAACCGCTTCTGCAGTGGTCCGATCCGGTCTTACAATTCGTCGGATTCGTAGGGCAATTCCTCGCCGCCGGTGCGATCGGCTTTCGCTATTTCGCCCTGCGCGGGCGTTTGATCGAGACCGACCGCCCATTCTACGAAGGCGCCGAACGCCGGGCCGCGGTGCTCGGAACGATCGGCGTGGTGATCGGCGTCGTGCTCGCGGCGTTCCAGCTGCCCGGCCTCGCCGCGCGCAAGCACATGGCGGCGGGTGCGTTCCTGACGAGCGACGCGGCGACGATGATGCAGTTCGGATTTCTCGTGCTGGCGCTTGTCGGCTTCGTGCTCGCGGCGCTGCGAGCGCCGGGATGGTGGCTCGCGGCGATCGGCGTCGTCGTCGGCTCGCTGCGCATGGCGCTGCTCGGCAAGTGGGCGTCGCTGATCAACCCCGTGCACGTGCTCGCGGCGGGATTTTGGATTGGCACGTTGTTCATGCTCGTGACGGCGGGATTGTCGGCACTCCTCGTGCACGAGCCGACGCGGGCGCGACGAGGAGCGATCGCCGCCGACATGGTGAACGGTTTCTCGCCGCTGGCGTTGACGATGGGCGGGCTCGTCGTGCTGTTCGGGGTGATCACGGCCTGGCGCCACCTGCACGTGCTATCGAATCTGTGGTCGACGCCCTACGGTCTGACCCTGATCGGGAAACTCTGCTTGGTAGCGGCCGTGTTCGCGCTCGGCGCGTGGAACTGGCGTTGGCAGCGGCCGATGCTCGGCAGCGAATCCGCAGCGGCGGCCGTGCGGCGGTCGGGCGCGGCAGAGCTCAGCATTGCGATGCTCGTGCTGCTCGTCACGGCGGTGCTGGTCAGTCTGCCGGCGCCGAAGGCGTGACAGTCGATTCTCACGTCCGCGTCCGTCCGAGGTGCGCGACCATCGCCTTGCGCGCCTGATCGAGCGCCGCGTGCGGCGTCATGCCGTGCGCTTGGCAGATGCGGTGGATGCCGGCGCGATAGGTGGCGGGGGGCTGGTTCGGCTTGAGCTTAGTGCTGAACTCGCACGCCACCATGCGGCAGGTCTCATCGACCTTCACGACCCAGGCGCCGCGAAGAAAGTCGAAGCTGTCGTCGAGCGAACGCTCGATCACGTCTGGTCCGAGCCCGAGCTCCCACGTTCCGGCGTCGCGCGCCAACGGCTTGCCGAGCAGGCTCAGATTCTTCCCAAGCGAGTAGCGCGTGACGAGGAGCTCGCGATACTGGCGCGCGCGCGCTTCGCTGGAGAAAACGCCAAGCACGGCGTCGTGCGGCCGCCCGTCGGTCGTGAGCCAGATCTTCTTCATCGCTGCGCCTCGGTTCCCGAATAGATACCGAAAATAGGATAACATCGCGCGAGCGCGGGAGGCAACCATGGATCGGCCGGCGAAATAAAACGCTCGATTGCTGGCGCGGCCGTGCGCACGCCGACAGTATTGGCGGCCATGGCCGTGCGACCACCGAACGATGCGTACACGCTGACGAAGGAGACCGCGCTCGTCGGCCTGGGATGTCACAAATCGTTGTGGTGGCGCCTTCACGAGCCGACGGCGCCTGAGCTGACGCCAAGTGTCGCCGACGAATATCGCAGGCGAGAGGGACGGCGGGTCGGCGAGCTGGCGCGGACCTACGTGCCCGGCGGACGGCTCATCGTCGGCGGGGCGGCGGACGATCCGGGCGCGCGCGTGGCCGCGACGCGCGCGGTGCTGAGCGACGCGACGGTGCCGGCGATTTACGAAGGCGCCTTTCTCGCCAACGACATCCTCGTGCGCACCGACATCCTCGAGCGGCGCGGGGGGGCGTGGACTCTGATCGAGGTAAAGGCGAAGACATCGGTGAGCGAGGCTGAGCATCTTCCCGACATCGTGGTCCAGGCGGCGATCGTGCGCGCGTGCGGCGTTATGGTCGAGCGCTACGAGATCATGCATTTGAACCGGGAGTGCCGATTCCCGGACCTCTCCAATCTGTTCGTCCGCGTCGACGTGACGGCCCAGGTGCGCGAGCTCCTCGGTGGCGTCGACTCCGCGCTTGCGGCGGCGGTACGCGCCGCGCGTGCCGATGCGGCACCAGACGCGGTGGTCGGCGACCACTGCTCCAAGCCGCACGCGTGTGCGTTCATGGAACGCTGCTGGCCGCAACTGCCGAAGCACCACGTCACGACGCTCTATCGCATCGGCAAAAAGGCGCAGGCGTTCGTCGAACAGGGCTATGAGACGATCGATCAGCTTCCGGACGACGTGAAGCTCGGCGCCGTCGCGGCGCGGCAACGCCGGGCCGTGCGACAGGGGAGCATCGTGGTGGAGCGCGACCAGCTGGTGCGCGCGCTCGCCACGCTTGCGCGGCCGGTCGCGCATCTCGACTTCGAGACCGTGCAGCCGGCGATCCCCCTTTGGCCAGGCTGCCGGCCGTACGATCAAATCCCGGTGCAGCTGAGCTGCCATGTCGTCGACGCGAATGGCGCGACCACCCACCACGAGTGGCTGTTCGACGGAACGGGCGACCCGCGCGGAGACGCGGCCGCCGCGATCCTCTCTGCGTGCTCGGGGGCGCAAACGGTAACGGCGTACTACGCGCCGTTCGAGCAGAAGTGCATCGAGCTCGTAGCCGAGGCGTGTCCGGGCGACGCGCCCGGGCTGCTGCGCATCGCGGGCTCGCTCGTCGACCTGTTACCGATCGTACGCGAACACGTGTACCATCCCGCGTTCGGCGGCTCGTTCAGCCTGAAGAGCGTGCTGCCCGCGCTCGTGCCCGAGATGACGTACGACGGGTTGGAGATCGCCGAAGGCGGTACGGCGCAGGTGAGGCTGGCGCGCCTGCTGTTCGACACCAACGTGAGCGAAGCAGAGCGCCGCGAGATCCGCGACGCCCTGCTTCGTTATTGCAAGCTCGATACGGACGCGATGGTCGCGCTCGAGCGACGGCTACTCGCCCTTGTCTAGGAGATTCTGCGCGGCCGCCTGGTGGGCCGTGAACGCCGGCGCGACTTTCGTTACGAGATCTTTGACTTCGGCGTTCTGAAGCGCCGGGAGGAGGGTCGTCGTCATCGCGGCGATGACGGCTTTGTGGTAGTCGACTTCGTTCTGCAGGAACGCCTTGTCGAACTCCTTGCCCGATAGCCCCTGGAGCTTCTTCATCGCGGCTTGGTGATCCTTCGTCATCGCGAAGTCCTTGGGCGGCGTTGGCGTTACGCCGAGCTTCTTGGCCAGGTCGCGGCCCTGCTGGCGGACGTTGGTGTGGTCGCGAACGAGCATCGCGCCGAAGTCACGAACCACCTTCGTCGAGCCTTTCTTTTCGGCGAGCATGCCGGTCTGAATGTCCCTGGTGTTGGCGACATCGAAGATCGCGACGATCGTTGGGTCGTCGAGCTTGGCTTCGCCAGACTGTTTCTGCGCGTGCGCGGGCTGCAGCGCGAGCGCCGAGAGCGCGACGAACGCGGTGGTCGCGGCCAAACGGTTGAGTTGAATCGTGGTCATTGACGCGTGTCCTCTTGTCGACGGATGGGTGGTGGCTAGTGACCGCCGCTCGCATCACGGGCGGCGGAGCTCCAGAGCGGCGCGGTCCAGACGCTCGCCGGGAAGGGATTTACGAGATGAGTGGATATTTGTCAAGACATTTGTTGACTAATTTCAACCAGCGCCTACATTGGAAAAGCGAGGAGGGCGGCGATGCGCTGGTGGGAAACGTCGGTAGGCGGAGGAGCGCGGGGCAGGATCATTGGCCTGCTCCGGCGCGGTGAACGGACGGTCGAGGAGCTTGCGACGGAGCTCGGCGTAACGGACAACGCCGTCCGCGCCCAGCTGCAAGTGCTCGAGCGCGAAGGCTTGGTGCACCAGGCGCGCATTCGACATACCGGCGGCGTTGGAAAGCCGGCGACCGTATACGCGATTCCCGAACGCGCCGAGGCATACCTGTCGGCTGCGCACGCCCCGTTACTCGCGGCCCTTCTCGCCGCGCTCGAGTCGCGGCTGGGCGAACGTGAGCTCGAAGCGCTGTTCCGCGACGTCGGACGACGACTGGCCGCTGGCGTCGATGGGGACGAGTTGGGCAGACCGCGCGGGCTCGAGGCGCGTGTGAACGCCGCCGCCTCGGTGTTGACTGCGCTCGGCGCGGAAATCGACGTCGCTCGAACGCCTGATGGCTACCTCTTGCAGGGGCACGCCTGTCCGCTGTCGGACGCCGTGCGGGTGCAGCCCGGAATCTGCCGGGCCATCGAAGAGCTCGTTGCCGGTGTGACCGGCGCGCGAGTCGTGGAGTGTTGCGAGCGGAGAGGATCGGCCAAGTGCTGCTTCGACGTTCGGCGTTCGGCCTGACCACATCTCGACAATTCGTGTGTGCAAGGTCGGTTCGACCACCGGTTTGGTCTGACCCGCCTCGTTGCCTCTTAACGGATCGGCCGTTCGAGCGTCAGAAGGGAAGTGCTGCGAGCCCGGAGCTCGGCGAGGATGGGAGTTCGTGACGTCGCTCACTCGCGTTTCCGTCGCTCGCGGCCAAGTTGTGGTTGCGGTCCCGCAGTCGAACGAGACGTGCGTCTCTCGATGGAGAGGGCATCTGCATGCGTACCACGACCCCGGCGGTCCAGGACCGCGAGCAGCCCGAGTCGAAACCCGCCACCGCGGGCGGCGCCGAGCGCACATCACGGCGGGCGTTCATGGTTTTCGGCGCCCTGGCCGCGGCGACGATCGTTCCACGGTCGGCGCGCGCTCAGGGAAGGCGACGTCGCGCGATTTCCGCTGCGCGACCGCGGGAGCCGCACGATGCGTTCCCGATGGTGGTGCCGAGCGAAACCGTCGGCGTATTTGCGGAGTGGGACAGCTCGGTGGGCCGGCTGGCGCGGCGCCTGACCTACGGCGTCACGGCCGGCGACATAACGCAGGCCAATGCGCTCGGCTACGACGGCTATCTCGAGCAGCAGCTCAACTACACGCGCATTGACGACAGCGCGGTCGATAACTTCGTGGCGCAGAAGTGGCCGATGCTGTCGCAAACCTCGGATCAGCTGTTCAGCGCCGACCAGGGCACGCTGGAGAACCAGCTGCGTGAATCGACCATCTACCGCGCGGCATTCTCGCAGCGGCAGCTCTACCAGCGAATGGTCGAGCTCTGGAGCGACCACTTCAATCAGGACTATAACAAAGTCGGATATCTGCTGGCGGCCGATCAGCGCGACGTGATCCGCAAGCACGCATTGGGCAAGTTTCCAGATCTGCTCAAGGCGAGCGCGCACAGCGCGTCGATGATGCTGTACCTCGATCAAAACACGAGCCGCAGTGGCGCGCCGAACCAGAATTACGCGCGCGAGATCAGGGAATTGCACACACTCAGTGTGAACGGCGGCTACACGCAGAACGACGTGGCCGAGCTGTCACGCGTGTTGACGGGGTGGACGTTTCAGGGGCGCGGCAACTTCATTTTCGATCCGACCCGCCATGATTGGCTGGCGAAGACGGTGCTCGGAGTCAACATCCCGGCGGGCTCGCCATCGCTCGGCGCGGCGGGGATCAACGAAGGCGAGCAGATGCTGAACGTGCTCGCAACGCATCCGAGCACGGCCCGGTTCATCGCCACCAAGATGCTGAGCTGGCTGCTCACCCCATCGCCGAGCGCCGATCAGATTGCGACCGTTGCGTCGGTGTACCGGGCGACCGGCGGCGACATGAAAGCGATGATTCGCGTCATTCTCAACGAATCGTGGATGAACGCCGCGCCGCTCAAGCTGAAGCGGCCGTTTCACTATCTCGCGTCGGCCCTCCGCTCGGCGACGCCGGTCGTGACGTCGGTCGCTCCGCTCAACAACCAGCTCAATACGCTCGGCCATCCGATCTTCACGTGGGCCACACCGGACGGTTTCCCGGACCAGATCGAGTACTGGGCGGGTAACATCGTGCCACGATGGGCATTCGGCGCGACGATGGCGAGCTTCAACTCGGCGTCGACCCTGCAGTTCGACACGACGCCGTATGGCGCCGGCTCGCCCGACGCGGCGATCGAGCTGATGGATCAGAACTTCTTCGGCGGCGAGATGATCGCGTCGACGCGAACCGCGCTGACCGCGTATCTCAAAGCCGGGACGTTCAACGACGCGCGGGTACGCGAAACGATCGGCCTGGCGATCGACTCGAACGGTTTCCAGTGGTACTGAGCTGCCGATGGCGCTGAGCCGGCGCTCGCGGCCAGGCGCGGGCCAAACCGATGGACTGATTCGGAGCTGACGATGGACGACATCCACGACGCAGACTGCGGTTGTCAGGAATACAACGAGCTTTCGCGCCGGCAGTTCATCTCATCCGCTGCGGGGATTGGCGCTGTGGCGATGTTTCCGGCTTGGCTGCCGAAGATCGTCATGTCGAAGAGCTTCGCGTCGGGCCGCGACATCATCGTCTCGATCTTCCAGCGCGGCGCCGCCGACGGATTGAGCATCGCCGTGCCGTTCGCCGAGGCGAACTACAAACCGCCCCGCCCGCCGAGCGCAATACCGCGCCCCGACGCGACGTCCTCGAGCAAGGGAATCAATCTCGACGGCTTCTTCA
>JBIOHX010000040.1:0-17024 GCA_044449465.1 Gemmatimonadales bacterium
ATCAGCAGACCGTCGGCCGCTCGAACGGCATCGACGAGCGCTTCCACCGACTCGGGTTTCCCGACCTGCTCCACGTCCTCATTGTACGGCGGCAGCTCGCCGAGGCGTTCAAATAATTCAATCGACATTCCAGGCGGGGCCAACTCTTGCGCGGCGCGAAGCAATCCGCGGTTGAGCGATCCCTGCCGGAGACTGCCCGCGATTCCGAGTATTCGGATCTCGTTGGGGTGAGGCACGTTGCGCTTTGCGGAGACTGCTCCCCGGACGGGGAGTCGGCGCCGGTCGGCACCGTGGTAGCAAGATACACAGCCGAGCCGCGCGGGCGGAACACCCTCGCTCACATTGTCTCCGGCGCTTTGCGGTGCCGGCGTTTCACCGATAGAATCAATTGGTCCCAGCACTCACCGAGTGGCGCGCGTTACGGAAACAGACGTTCGGCGCGCCACCTGATCGCCTCTGAATGAAAATCAGCGTTCCAACTGAAACCGCTCCGCGCGAGCAGCGGGTCGCGCTCGCGCCTGACAGTGTCTCACGGCTCGTCAAGCAACTGAAGGTCGAGATCGTCGTCCAGCGCGGCGCTGGGTTGCGCGCTGGCTTTCGCGACGACGCGTACGTGGCCGCCGGCGCGACGATCGCCGCCGACGCAGCGGCCGTGCTCGGCGCGGCAGAGATCGTCGCCAAGGTGCAACCGCCGAACGCCTCCGAGATCGAGGCGATGCCAAAGGGCGCGACGCTCATCTCGCTGCTGCATCCCGGCCGGAGCGCGGAATTGAGCGAGACGCTCGCGCGTCACGGCGTAAACAGTTTGGCACTCGAGCTCGTCCCGCGTATCACTCGCGCCCAATCGATGGACGTGCTCTCGTCGCAGAGTACCGTCTCCGGTTACAAGGCGGTGCTGATCGGCGCGTCGGCGCTCGGCAAGTTTCTGCCCATGCTGACGACGGCGGCGGGCAACATCTCGCCGGGCAAAGTGTTCGTGATCGGCGCCGGCGTAGCCGGGTTGCAGGCCATCGCCACGGCGCGCCGGTTGGGCGGCGTGGTGTCGGGCTTCGACGTGCGCCCCGCGGCGCGCGAGCAGGTGTTGAGCTTGGGCGCGACCTTCGTCGCCAACGACCTGGTCGACGAATCGGCGCAGACGGCGGGCGGGTACGCGCGCGCGCAGACGCAAGACGAGCAGGCGCGCACACTCGGCGCTATCGGCAACCAGATCAAGGATCAGGATCTCGTCGTCACCACGGCGCAGATCCCCGGCAAGCCAGCGCCGACGCTGATCACCGCCGAAATGGTGGCGACGATGCGCGCCGGCTCGGTGATCGTAGATCTCGCCGCCGAGACCGGCGGCAACTGCGCGCTCTCGAGACCCGGCGAGACGATCGCGGCGCACGACGTCACGATCATCGCGCCGCTCAATGTGCCGAGCACCGTGGCCTTTCACGCCAGCCAGATGTTCGGGCGCAACATCTTCGAGCTGCTCAAGCATCTCGTGAAGGACGGCGCCCTCACGCTCGACCCGGCCGATGAGATCACCGGCGCGATGATGATGACCCACGACGGAAAGGTGGTGCGTTCATGAGCTCAGAACTGCTCGAATTGTACGTCTTCGTGCTCGCCGCGTTCACCGGGTACATGGTGATCTCGCGCGTGCCGGCCCTCCTCCACACGCCGCTCATGGCGGCGACGAACGCGATCGCGGGCATTTCGCTCGTCGGCTCGCTGATCGCGGCCGGTGCCGCGCAGAACCGCGTCGCGACCATCCTCGGCTTCGTGGCTGTAGTGGCGGCGACGAGCAACATCGTCGGCGGATTCATCATCGTCGACCGCATGCTGAGGATGTTCAAGCGCGACACCGGTCCGGCGAAACCGTCCGGCCCGAAGCAGCCCTCCGCCGGCGCCTGATCCCCACCGAGCGACATGCGCGACATCTTCATACAAGCCAGCTATCTTGCCGCGTCGGTGCTGTTCATCCTCGGGCTGCGCATGCTCACGCGCCCCGACAAGGCCCGGCGCGGGATGCAGCTCGCCGGCGTCGGCATGTTGTTCGCCATCGTCGGCACGCTGCTCAACCACACGATCGTCGACTATCGATGGATCGTCGCCGGCCTCGTACTCGGCGTAATCATCGGCTACCCGATGGGCACGCGGGTGCCGATGACCGCGATGCCGCAGCGGATCGCACTCTCACTCACCCTCAGCGCGCTCGCCGCGACGCTCGTCGGTGTGGCCGAGTATTACACGCGCATGGCGGCCGGTACGCCGCCCGATCGCGTGACGATGACGGCGCTCGGCTTCGAGATCATGCTTGGCTGCATCACCGTGGCCGGTACCATCGTCGCCGCGGGCAAGCTGCAGGAATGGCTGCCGTCGAAGCCGCTGACGTACAAGGGACAGAACCTGCTGAACGGCGTCGTGTTCGCGGTGATCGTGGCGCTGCTCGTCACGGTGATCACCGACCCGACGAAGCAGTGGGCGTTTTACGCGATGATCGGCGTGTCGCTGGTCTTCGGCACGATGCTGGTGCTGCCGATCGGCGGCGCCGACATGCCGGTCGTCGTCGCGCTGCTGAACTCGTACTCGGGGCTCGCGTCGTGCGCGACCGGCTTCGCGATCGGCAACGTCATTCTCATCATCAGCGGCTCGCTCGACGGCTCGTCCGGATTCATTCTCTCGGTGTTGATGAGCAAGGCGATGAACCGCTCGTTCACCAACGTGCTGTTCGGCGCCTTTGGAGGCGAGAAGGCCGTCGCCGGCGCAAAGTCGTCGGCCGGCCTCAGCGTCCGCTCGGTCGGCGTCGAGGACGCGGCGATCCAGCTCGCCTACGCGCAGCTCGTGATCATCATCCCCGGCTACGGCATGGCGGTGGCGCAGGCGCAGCATGCCGTTCGCGAGCTTGCGGAGTTGATCGAGAAGCGCGGCGGCGAGGTCAAGTTCGCCGTGCATCCCGTGGCCGGTCGAATGCCGGGCCACATGAACGTGCTGCTCGCCGAGGCAAACATTCCGTACGACAAGCTGCACGACATGGACGAGATCAACGGCGAGTTCGATCGGGCGGACGTCGCGCTCGTGATCGGCGCCAACGACGTCGTCAATCCCGCCGCGCGCACTGACAAGGCCTCGCCGATCTACGGCATGCCGATCTTGAACGCCGACCACGCCAAGAGCGTGATCGTGCTCAAGCGCGGCATGAGCACCGGGTTCGCCGGCATCGAGAACGAGCTGTTTTACGACCGCAAGACGAGCATGCTGTTCGGCGACGCCAAAGCGTCATTGACGGGGCTGATCGCGGAGATCAAGAACGTTTGAGCGGTTGGGCGTTGGGCGTTGGGCGTTGGGCGTTGGGCGTTGGACGTTGGACGTGGAGTGTGGGATCGTGCGAATTGGGTTAGTCGGGGACCGTGACGATTCGGTGACGGCGCATCGCGCCATTCCGCGAGCGATCGATCTGGCGTCGAGAGCTTCCGGCCTGAGCGCGTCTTACGACTGGCTCGCCACGGACACGGTTGTCGACGACACCGGGCTCGCCGCGTTCGATGCCCTGTGGCTCGTGCCGGCAAGCCCGTATCGGAGCATGGAGGGCGCGCTCCGCGCGATCACCTTCGCACGTACGCACGGCCTTCCCTTCCTCGGCACCTGCGCCGGCTTTCAACACGCCATGATCGAGCACGCGCGTTCCACGCTCGGCTGGGCCGACGCCGACCACGCCGAAACGTCGCCGAACGCACGGCGGCCGGTGGTGACCGCGCTCGCCTGCTCTCTCGTCGAGGCGAGCGAGACGATTCGCCTCGAGCCGGGCTCGCGCCTCGCGGCCGCGTACGGCGCGCTCGAGATCACCGAGCAGTATCGCTGCAACTACGGGCTGAACCCGGCGTTCGCCGCCGAGCTCACACGTGGTCCGCTCCGTGTGGCCGCTCGCGATGGCGCTGGCGACGTTCGCGGTGTCGAGCTCGACGGACATCCCTTCTTTGTCGCGACGCTCTTTCAGCCCGAGCGGGCGGCTCTCACCGGGCGCGTTCCACCAATCGTTGCCGCTTTTCTGGCCGCCATCGTGCGCGCGTAGCCGGGCGCAACCCTGAAACGGGCCGGCGTGTCTGATCGTAAGACCACTCGCCGACAGCGGCCTACCAGGAGAGCCCATGGTTGAACGCGCCCCCGGACCATTCGCCGAACGTCTGATCGGCCTGCGCGACGATCTTCGCTACGCCGTGCGAACGCTGCGCAAGAATCCGGCGTTCAGTCTCGTCGCCATCCTCACGCTGGCGCTCGGCGTCGGCATGAATGGGGCGATCTTCAGCGTCGTCAACGGCGTGTTGCTCCGGCCGCTGCCCTACCCGGAGCCCGATCGACTCGTTCGGCTGTGGCAGGTCGAAACATCGAACGGCGGACACGAGCGCGGCGTCGTCTCGCCGGTGAATCTCGACGATTGGCGCGCGCGGCAGCACGCGTTCGCCGACATCGGCGGCTACTTCTTCCGCGAGGGGATGAGCGGAACCGATCTCGAAGGCATCGGCGAGCCGCAACGGCTGGCGACGGCGTTCGTTACGCCGGGGTTTTGGAACACCTTGCGGGTCGCGCCGAGTCGCGGCCGTGTGCCGCGCGACGACGAGATGGTTCGCGGGTCGAACGATCGCCTCGTCGTGCTCAGCGACGCGTTTTGGCGCCGCGAATTCGGCGCTTCGCCCACGGCGATCGGCCGGCGCGTGACCCTCGGGAACCAATCGTACGAGATCGTCGGCGTCATGCCGCCGTCCTTCCGCTTTCCGGCGCCCAAGGTCGACGTCTACATCCCGTATTCGACGATTCCCGACGACGCGATTCCACGCATTCGTCCCGTGCGCGTCCTCGAGATCGTCGGGCGTCTCCGCCCGAATGTGACCGTGGCGCAGGCGACCATCGACATCAACGCCGTGACGCGCGGCCTCGCCGCCCAATATCCTGAAGACAAGACGCTCGGAGCCGCCGATGTCGCCCCGCTGCGCGACGCGATGGTCGGAAGCGTGCGCACCGGCCTCCTGTTGCTGCTCGGCGCCGTCGGGTTCGTGCTGCTGATCACCGCGGTGAATCTCGCCGGGCTGATGCTCGCCCGTGCAACCGCCCGCGAGCGCGAGCTGGCGATTCGTGTCGCGCTCGGCGCAGATCGGGGGCGAATCATTCGCCAGTTGTTGACGGAGAGTCTCGTCCTCGCCGCCATCGGCGGCGCGCTGGGATTGTTCGTCGCGCAAGCGGGCGGCACACTGCTGCTTCGGCTCGCGAACGGCCAGCTGCCGCGCGCCGCTGATGTGTCGCTGAATCTGCCGGTGATCGCCTTCACCGCTGGAGTGGCGATTCTCGCCGGCGTTGCGTTCGGACTGCTGCCCGCGTTGCGCGCTGCCTCGCCTGAGCTGCAGGGATCGCTGCGGGAGGGAGCGCGTGGCAGCACTGCCGGCACTGGTGGTTTGCGCGGCGCGCTCGTCGTGTCCGAAGTCGCGTTGGCGATGGTGTTGGTCGTCGGTGCCGCACTCATGGCGCGGAGCTTCGTAAAGCTGTTGCAGGTCGACCTGGGCTTCGCCCGCGACCATCGCGTCGCGATCGCCTACTCGATCTCCACGGCACGCCACCCAACCGACGTCGAGATGAGGCAGACCTATCGCGACATGCTCGACCGCGTGCGCGCGGTGCCTGGCGTGATCGCCGCGGGCGCCGTTCGCGACCTTCCATTTCACGGCGACGGCGAGCCGCTCCGCTTCGTGCCGCCGGGAATGGCCTCGACACCGCAGGAGCAGCTGCCCGTCGCCACGCTCATGTTCACGAGCGACGGCTTCTTTGGCGCGATGGGAATTCCCATCGTCGCGGGCCGCGACCTGTCACCGAATGATCGCACCGGTACGCCAATCGCGTTCGTCGTGAATCAGGCGCTGGCCAAGAAGTACTTCCCGGGCCGCAACCCCGTGGGTCAAACGATCACGTTGGAAGGTGCGACAGCCCCCGACACGAATCACTTCGCCATCGTCGGCGTGGTCGGCGACGTGCACCAGAGCGCAGTTGACGAGACGCCGGAGCCGCGAATTTACGCGAGCGTGTATCAGATATTCCGCGTCAAGACCAATCTCGTAGTGCGTACGCAAGGAGACCCAGCGCTGATGATCACGCGCATCGAGGACGCGATCCGTTCGGTCGATCCGCAGCAGACCATCACGTCGGCCTTCACGCTCGACGACGCGGTCGGCGAGGCGGTCGCACGGCCGCGGCTCATTACCGTGCTCCTCGCACTCTTCGGCTTCGTCGGCCTCGCGCTCGGCGCGCTCGGCATCTACGGCGTGCTGGCGTATCTGGTCAATCAGAGAACGCGCGAGATCGGTGTCCGCATCGCGCTTGGCGCGCGCACGACGAGCGTTCTCGGAATGGTCGTCGGTCGTGGTCTGCGACTGGCGGCGATCGGAGTGGTCATCGGCCTTGCCGCGTCGCTCGCACTCACCCGCGTGATGAGCGGCGTTCTCTACGGCGTTACGCCGACGGATCCACTCACGTTTGGCGGAGTCGCGCTGACACTCCTCGCGGTCGCCGCTCTCGCCAGCGCCATCCCAGCCTTCCGCGCCGCTCGCGTGGATCCGCTCACGGCATTGCGCGCGGAATGACCGTCCCACGATCCACGATCCACGATCCACGATCCACGATCCACGATCCACGATCCACGATCCACGATCCACGCCCACTACACCCTCATCGCCTCCACTGGATCGATTTTCGCCGCCCGCCGCGTCGGAGCGAAGCTCGCCAGCGCGGCGATCAGCACGAGCAGGATCGAGGCCGACACGAGCACGAGCGGATCGGTCGGGCTGACGTCGAACAACAAAGAACGCAATAGGCGCATCCCCGCCAGCGCGCCGACCAGCCCGATCGCCACGCCGAGCCCCGCGAGCCGGACCGACTGCCCGAGCACCAAGCCGGCCACCTGCGGCAGCCGCGCACCGAGCGCCATGCGAACGCCGATCTCGGCGCGCCGTTGCGAGACGAGGTACGAGATCACGCCGTAGATGCCGACGGCGCTCAACAGCAGCGCCATCGCGCCGGCAATCGCGAGCAGCGTCATGATGAACGACGCGCGCGCCATGGAGCGATCCGCGATCTCCTGCATCGTGCGCACGTTGGTGATCGGAATGCGCGGGTTCATCTCCTTCACGAGCGCGCGGATTGACGGGACGAGCGACACTGGATGGCTGC
Source organism: Gemmatimonadales bacterium (assembly GCA_044449465.1). Classification (GTDB taxonomy): domain Bacteria; phylum Gemmatimonadota; class Gemmatimonadetes; order Gemmatimonadales; family Gemmatimonadaceae; genus JAQBQB01. The sequence continues at coordinate 7,195 of JBIOHX010000040.1, forward strand.
GCGACGTTTTCACGACGACCGCGGCGTCGCTCGGCGCGAGCGGCCAGAACACCATCTCGCTCGGCGGCTGATCGACGCCATGTGCGCGCAGCGCCGGGATCACGCCGACAACGCGATAGAAGCCGCGCACTGCGTCCCCGATGCCGATCCCTTTCCCGATCGGATCCTGATGCGGCCACAAGCGGTCGGCGAGCTGCTGCGTCACGATGGCTGACGACGGCTGCGCGGGCGTGAGTCGCGTCGCGTCGACGTCGCCCCACGTGAGGTCTCGCCCGCGCACCTGGACGCCGAGCGTCTCGAGGAAGCCCGGGAGCGCGATCGGCGTGTCGACGCACGGCATCGTCTCATTGGAAGCCCGCGTCATTCTTTCGCTCCAGACCCCGGTGCAGCCGGCGCCGAAATCCTGAAATGGGAGACTGGTGCCCACGCCAACTTTCGTTACCCCCGGCAGCGCCGCGAGTCGCTGCTCCAGCTGTTGATCGAAGTCCGTCACCGCCGAGCGGCCTTTGAAATCGCCCGACGGCAAGCTGATGTTGAACGTCAGCGTGTTGCGCGGATCCAGCCCGGAGTTGACATGGCGCAGGTTCGCGAAGCTGCGGAGCATTAGTCCAGCAGCGGCGAGGAGGAGTAGCGCGAGCGCAACCTGGCTGACGACGAGCCCATTGCGCACGAGGCGCTGTTTGGGTGACGACGTCGTGCCGCGCGCCCCCTCGCGCAGCGTCGCCACGTCGACGTCGCGGCGAAAGACCGGGATCGCGCCAAGCACGAGGCCCGCGACGAGCGACAAGCCGATCGCGAACAGCACGTCGACCCGGCCGAGCCCCGCAGCCGCCAGCCGCGGCACATTTGTCGGCGCGATCGCCAGCAGCGCGGCGAGCGCCAGGCGGGCAATCACGAGGCTCGCGACGCCGGCACTCAGCGTCAGGAGCAGACTCTCGGCGAAATAGCCCGCGGCGAGCTGCCCGCGCGATGCGCCGAGTGCGTTGCGGATCGCCGACTCGCGCCGGCGCGATTCGAGGCGTACGAGAAAAAGGTTCGCGACGTTCGCGCAGGCGATGCAGAGCACCAGCCCAACCGCGCCGAACAGAATCCAGAGGGCTTTGCCGACCACCGCCCCGAGCACTTCGTCGCGGAGCGGGATCACGCTCACGCGGAAATTGTACTTCTCGATGAAACCTGGATAGTACGCCGTGGGAAAGAGCTCGGGGAAGCGCTTCATCAGGCGGGCAAAGTCCGCCTGCGCCTCGGCCGGCGTCACGCCCGGCTTGAGCCGCCCAATTCCAGAATACTGATGCGAGTTGATCGGACGCGCGTTGGGGTTGAGTTTTTCGGGGAACCAGACGTCCACACCGAAGCCGGCGAGGTCGGCCGTCGATGCGAATGGTCCCGGTTTGGGAAGCGTGAGTCCTCGCTCCGCGACGCCGATGATCTGATAGTCGCCCTCGCTCGTGCGGAGCATGCGTCCGACCACGGCCCGGTCGCCGCCGAATGCACGCTGCCAGTATTCGTAGCTCAGCACCACGCTCCGCGTGCTATCGGGCTGGTCGTCCGCCGGAGTGATGAGCCGCCCCACCACCGCGCGCGCCTCCAGCGTCGAGAAGATCGAAGCCGTGACCATACCGGCGCGCACATTCTCGGCGCCCGCATCGCTCGTCACCGTCGTAGTGCCGGTCGTGTAGCCGCCGAGGTCCTGCAACGTGTGGTTCTGCGCCTTGAAGTAGAAGTAGCCGGCGGCCGAGAGTCCCCACTTCGCTTCGCCGTTGCCGGGGACCGTCGCCGGGTGGAGGACCGACACGAGCCGGCCGGCGTCGCGATACGGAAGGGGCCGCAACACGACCGAGTCGAGCACGGTATAGATAGCGGTCGTCGCCGCGATCCCGATCGCCAGCGTCGAGAAGGCGATGATGGTGAACCCAGGGGTGTGCCACAGTGCGCGCGCGGCGTGCCGGACTTCGCGGTCGATTGAATCGAGCAGTGCCATGGCGGACCGGGGAAGTGAGTGTTGGCCAACGCCGCTCTCGTCGCTGGCGGAGCAGCCCATATTGGACAGCAGCCGCGACGTGGACGTTTGAACATGGCCGACCCGACCGACAATCGCATGGCTGAGCATGACCCCGGCGCCGTGGCCGCGGCCGCTCGAGCTCCCGCGCCGGAGCCGGTGCAGCCGCAGCGCATCGGGCACGCACAGGTCCGCGTCGGCACGGCGGGGTGGACCGACCGTACCCTCACCGTGCGCGGCGTTTTCTATCCGGCGGGCACCTCGACTCCCGAAGCGCGCCTCCGCTACTACGCCACGCGCTTCTCGATGGTCGAGGCAGACGCCGGCTTCTACGCGCTTCCGGACCGCGCTACGACCGAACGCTGGGTCGAGCGGACTCCGGCCGACTTCGTGTTCGACGTAAAGGCCCACGCCCTGATGACCGGCCACGCGACGGACGTCGCGCGCCTGCCACGCTCGGTGCGCGACCTACTGCCGCCGACAGTCGGTCTGCGCGCCTACGCCAAGGATCTCCCCATCGTAGCGCGCGAGGAGATATGGCGTCTGTATCGCGACGCGGTGACGCCCCTGCACGAGGCTGGGAAGCTGGGCGCGGTGCTGCTGCAGTTCGCGCCCTGGATCAAGCCGAGCCGCTCGACGCCGGCCATGCTCGCGCGTGCCCGCGGACTGCTCGGCGCGCTTCCGATCGCCGTCGAATTCCGCAACCCCGCCTGGCTCGAGCCGCGCCTGCGCGAGCGAGTTTGGTCGGAGCTCCGCGCGAACGACATGACCTACGTCGCGGCCGACACGCCTCCCGGTACGCCAACGAGCCTGCCGCGGGTCGCCGCGGTCACTACGCCCCGCCTCGCCATCGTCCGGATGCACGGTCGCCGAAGCGAGCTGTGGGGCGCGCGCGAAGCCACCGTAGCCGAGAAGTACCGCTACCTCTACGACCGCGGCGAGCTCGAGGATTGGCTGTCGACCCTCCTCGAGATCGCCGAAGAGGTCGAGCAACTCCACGTCGTTTTCAACAATTGTTATGCGAACTATGGAACGACGAACGCGCTCGAGATGGCCGGCCTGCTCGCCGACGCAGCCGCTACGCCGCCTTGAGGCCGGCTGGCATCCACATCGGCAGTCCGGCGTTCAACTGCCCCACGCACTCGAAGCGCGCCGGCGGAAAGCCAAACACCCCGATCTCCAACACGTCGCCGGTGTGCACCGTCACCTGCTCGCCGAGCGCGTCGACGGCCGCGCGGAAAGTCTCGCTCTCCACCAGTCCCCCCTGAAGCGAGTCCGGCCCACTCACTGAAAAAGTGAACTTCGACATGACCCCTCCCGCGTGACGTGGTGAGTTGCCGCCAGTGGATTGCCGCCTGGATATTGATACACCGGGCTGCCCCAGGCGTTGCGCCCGGTTCCGCGGCGCCGCGGCAAAGCTCCGCTGGATCAATGGCCGGAACACGCTGTAAGCTTGATTACCCTCACAAACGACCATCCATGAACCGGACGTTCTCGCGCGGCGCGCGAAATAGGTTCGAAGCGCTGCTCTTCGCCGCGGTCGCCGCGCCGTGCGTTGCGGCCGCGCAGCAAAAGCGCGTCATCAGCTTCAGCGACTTCGCCGCCACGCGTGTGGTGAGCGACCCCCAGCCTTCCCCCGACGGCCAGTTCGCGCTCTACGCCGTCCAGACCGCCGACGTCGCCGCGAACACGCGATCGACTCGAACGTTCATCGTCCCGACCGCGGGTGGAACGCCGCAGCTCTTTCCAGGGCGCGACGGCGCCGCGGAGATCGCCTCGACCGAGGCACGCTGGTCGCCCGATGGGAAGCAGATTGCCTACATCGCCGGCGACCAACTCTGGGTCGCCGACGCTGACGGCACCGGTCGAAGGCAGCTCACGCACTTCCAGGGCGGCGCCACCGGACCGATCTGGTCGCCCTCCGGCGACCGCATCTTGATCACGTCGTCGGTCTACCCCGAGTGCGCGACCAACGAATGCAACGCCGCGAAAGCCAAGGCCGCGGCGGACAGCAAGGTGAAGGCGCACGTTGCCGATCAGCTCATGTTTCGCCACTGGACGGCGTGGGACGACGGCACGCGGTCGCACCTGTTCGTCGTTCCGCTCCACGGCGGGGTGCCGCGCGATTTGACGGGAGGCGCCCGCTACGACGTGCCGCCCGGGCCATTCGGCGGCAGCGAAGGCTACGCCTGGTCGCCCGATGGCCGCGAGGTCGCGTACACCGCGAAAGACCAGGGGCGTAACGACGCGATCTCCACCGACCTCAACGTGTACGTCATTCCGTCGGCCGGCGGAACGCCGACGGTGATCACGGTGGCCAACAAAGGCGCCGACGCCAACCCGGTCTATTCGCCCGACGGGCGCTTCATCGCCTATGCGTCGCAGGCGCGCGCCGGCTTCGAGTCGGATCGCCAGCGGCTCATGATCCTCGACCGGCGCGACCGCACGAGTCGCGAGCTGCTCCCCAATTGGGATCGCAACGCCGACGCGTACTTCTGGGCGCCGGACATGAGCGCGATCTACGTCCAGACGGTCGACGCTGGCCGCACCAAGTTGTACCGTGTCGAATTCGAGCGCGGCACCGCGGGCGCGAGCCTGCTCAAGCCGCTCGCCCCACAGCTGCTGATCGGCGACCACAACAACGCGGCCTTCGCGCTCGCCGCCAATGGGCGGACGATCACCTGGCTGCGCGACGCCGCGGAGTTTCCGGCCGAAGTGTACGCCGCTGAGCTCTCCGGCCGCACCGTACCGCAGGTTCGTGCCCTCACGCACGAGAACGATTCGCTCGTCTCGCAGCTCGCGCTCAACCCGGTCGAGGACTTCTGGTTCGCCGGCGCGGGCGGCACCAAGGTTCAAGGTTTTCTCATCAAGCCACCCAACTGGCGCCCGGGCAAAAAATACCCGGCCATCCTGCTCATCCACGGCGGCCCGCAGGGCGAGTGGCTCGACCAATGGCACGGGCGGTGGAACTACCAGATGTTCGGAGCCACCGGCGCCGCGCTCGTCATCATCAATCCGCGCGGGTCGTTCGGGTACGGCCAGAAGTTCGTCGATGAGATCTCGAAAGATTGGGGCGGGAAGGCGTACACGGATCTCATGAAGGGACTCGACGCCGCGCTTGCCGCGAATCCCTGGATCGACAAAAGCTCCCTCGGCGCCGCCGGCGGCTCGTTCGGCGGCTACATGGTCGATTGGATCGCCGGCCACACCGACCGCTTCAAGGCGCTCGTCTCGCACGCCGGCCCGTTCAATCTGGAGAACATGTCGCTCGCCACCGAGGAGCTCTGGTTCCCGGATTGGGAGTACGGCGGGCCGTACTGGAACGCGACGGCGATGACGACGGAGTACCGCAGGTTCTCGCCACATCTGTACGTGAAGAACTTCAAGACACCGACGCTCGTGCTCGGCGGAGAGCTCGACTTCAGAGTTCCTTATACCGAGGATCTCGCCATGTTCACGGCTCTCCAACGCATGAACGTGCCGAGCCGGCTGGTCATCTTCCCTGACGAAGGGCACTGGATCGGCAAGCCGCAGAACCAACGGCTCTGGTGGAGCGAGGTGCAAGGTTGGCTCGAGAAGTACCTGCACGCGAGCCCGAACGCCTGACGATGCGGCGCCCTTCGTGATGCTCTTTCAGACGACCGCCGGAGCTCGCCGGCAGTCGCTCAGCGTTCAGGATGCCGGCGCGATGCGTACACGACGAGAAGCGCGCCGATCGCCAGCCAGAACGCGGTCGCGACGGCCCACTGGCCGACGCCATCAGCACAGGCATCGTCGGCGCCCCACAGCGCGATCTTGAGCCCGGCGTACCCGCGAAACATGCTGTTGATCGCGCGGCCGAGCCACGGGAGGTGCAGTCCACTGGAGATCATCGCGCCGCCGAGCAGCGCGAGGCCGATCCCCAGCACCCAACGCCAAGGATGCGCACTGCCAACGACCAGTGCGGACGAGAGCAGATAGGCGACCGTCACACCCGTGAAAGCAAGGAGATACTCCCACCAGAAGGCATCATAGCGCGGCCATTCGCCGGTGATTGCGCCGGCCGCCAGCCCCATGAGGTGGATGACCACGATGTAGATCGCGGCGGCCGCCATGATCCACACCCAGCCGCCGTATACGCGCAGCAGCGTGTGCGACCACGCCTCCACCGGCATCGACCAGTGATACGCGCGTCGCGCCCGGTCCTCGGCGCGCCACACCGCCAGCGGCATGAAGAACGCCGCGAGCACGATCGGGATCATCGCGCTCGGTTCGTAGTCGATCGCCAGGTGCGCGTTGATGAGCTGCCGCGTGCGCAGCGCGGCGAGTATCGACAGCACGAAGACGACGAAGAGAAGCGCGGCAAATACGATCGCTTCGCCGCGAAGCGCGATGCGTGAGGCTCGAATCTGTGCGCGCACCACGGCCCTCGTCGACGGCATGGAATGAGTCGCGGTCGATGTCATCGGTCAGCCTTTGGGATTGAGGAGCGCTAGCGCGGCCTCGCTCAGCGACACCGGCGCCGCGTCCCGCACCGTTGCGCCCGAGGCGGCGAGCTGGCCCGATACATCGCGCTCGGCACCCCAGACCGTCCACTGCACCTCGCGGCCCTCGCCGGCACGACGGGGCACGACGGGGCACGGCGCCGTCGAGCAGCGGCACGCCGTTCCAACGTTCAGGCACCTCGATGCGATACCGTCGCAGACCGCCGCGCAGAACGTCGAGCGCCATCTGCGCGCGCAACGTTCCATTCCGCATCACGCCCACGTGATCGGCGAGCCGCTCGACCTCCTCGACATGGTGCGTCGAGAGCAGCACCGTCGTCGGCGATTGATCGAGATGCTCGGCGAGCACGCCGAGCGTCTCGTCGCGCATGAACGGATCGAGCCCGTCGATCGGCTCGTCGAGCAGGAGCAGCGCCGGCCGGTGCGCCAGCGCCATGACCAGGTGGACGCGCCGTGCTTGTCCTTTGGACAACACCTGCATCCGGCGGTGAACCTGTATGTCGAACAGCTGCACGAGCCGCGACGCGTACTGGGGATCCCAGGTTGGGTAATAGCCCGCGTGATGCTCGAGGAGTTGACCCACGCGCATCCAGCCGTAGCCCCAATCGAGCCGCTCGGGCACGTACCCGACGTTCGCCCGCACCAACGCGCCGTGCGTGCGCGGGTCGAGCCCGAACACCGCCGCGCTGCCGGTGTCGGCGCGCACGAGGTCGAGCAGCACTTTGACCGTCGTGCTCTTGCCGGCGCCGTTCGGTCCGACGAGCAGGTACACGGCGCCCTGCGGGATCTGGAGCGCTAGATCGGCGAGCGCCACCTGGTCGCCGAAGGTCTTGCCGAGCCCGCGCGTCGCGACGACGAGCTCCGCGCTCTCGAGGGACGTTGGGAGGGCGAAGGGCATGCTAGTCCTCGCTCTTGAGATGGGCGGCCGTGCGCACGGCCTTGATGAGATCCTCGGCGCTCACACCGTTCCGATGCGCGTCGCGCAGCGCGCGCTCGGCGACTTCGCGTGCCAGCGCGCGGCGTTCGCGTCCGTTCGCGGCGATCCCCAGCGCGAAGGTTCCCTGCCCGCGGCGCATCTCGACGACGCCATCGCGCTCGAGCTCGCGATAGGCCTGGGCGACGGTGTTCGGATTGACGCGAAGCTGGACGGCGAGCTGCCGCACCGATGGCAGTGCGTCCTCCGGCGCGAGCGTCTGGAGCACGAGCGCGCGGCGGATCTCGTCCATGATCTGGACGTAGATCGGCCGAACGTCCGCGGCATCGATGGCGATGTGCACGGTGGATGTGTGTACTGGTTGACTAATACACCGCTACACTATACCGCCGCCCCGGCGGCGTCAAGGACCGCCGGTCCGCCATGCTCGGTCAGGTCCCCGAGCGCACCTCGAGGCGGTACCGGCCGATGCCGGACAGCCCGCTCGCCCTCGAACCGGTCACCGTGACATAGTAGATGCCCGGTGCCAACGTCGCTTGCACGCGAGAGCAAAGTCGCTCGGTCGCCGACGTGACGTTGTCATTCGTGCCGGCCGAAGTGCCCGCGGTCGATGACGTCACCTGGAGGAACGTGTCGAGCTCGATTCCCATGCCGCAGGAGCCGACGAGCCCCGACGTCTCGAAGGTGTAAACGCCGGACGTCGGGATGGTGACGCTGTATACGTCGACCGTGTCGGGGGGCGTGATCGACCCGATGACGTAGCTACCCACGCTCAACTGATTGGCGTGCGCAGGGTCATCGTTCGGCTCGGACTCCGTCGGAATGCCGAGCGCGATCGCGACACTGTGCGAATCGCCGTTCACATTGAACACCATCGGCTTGCCGAAGCCCCCTGCCCACGCAAAGCGACGTCCGGGTACGCCGATGAGATTGTCACCCGCCTCGTCATCGCCGGCCTGAACGAAGTACGCGCCCGTGTCCACCCGCGTGAACACGAAGCTGCCGGATGCGTCTACGGCGACCGTGCGCGCCGCGGCGCCCGTCGTCGCGTTGACCAGGCGCACGAGCGTCTTGTGCGTTGGCCCGACCTGCTGCGTGAGCGCGTTGTTGGCATTGACGATCCCCCAGCCGAACGTGTCGCTCCGCGACGCGCCGGCCGGACGCGTGGCGTACTGCTCGATGCGGGAGCGAAGCTGCGCCGCGGTCAATCCTGGATTCTGCGCCAAGAGCAAGGCCGCAATGCCGCTCACGAACGGCGCCGAAGCCGACGTGCCGTAGCCGAAGAGATACGTCGGACTGTTTGCCTCGAAGTCCCACCCCGGCCCGAGCACGCCGCCGCCACCGTTGTCGTCGAGCCGGAAGTCGCCTCCCGGCGCGGCAACGGAGAGATCATTCCCCGCGTTCGAGTAGGTGGCCAGCGCGCCGTCCATGCCGACCGCGGCCACGGCCATTACGCCCGGGTACGCCGCGGGAAAGCTCGGGAAATCCAACCCGTCGTTCCCCGCCGATGCGACGATCAACGCTCCTGCATTCACGGCAGCGGCGACCGCGGCGCTCATCACGCTGCTCGCTCCCGGCCCGCCGAGACTCATGTTGATGATCTTCGCCGCGGTCGCCGCTTGGACGAGCGCGCTGTCCTTGCCGGCCGCCGGCAGCCCAGCCGCGTAGAGGATTCCCTGCGCGATGTCGAAGTCCGTGCCATCGCCGGTGATTCCAAGAACTCTGATCGGCCGAATCTTCACTGTCCAATTGACGCCGGCTACGCCGTTGCCGTCGTTTCCCGCCGCGCCGATGATCCCGGCCGTCCACAGACCGTGATCGCCAAGGTCGTTGTGGAACCAGCATCCGCTGGACGGATCGAACAGTAGATCGTCCGGATCCGTCGGGTCGGCATCGGGCCCGTCGCCGTCGCCGTCGATCGTCGTGAACGTGCCACCTTCGCAGATCGTTTGCGTGGTGTCGAACGGCACCTGCGACACGAAGTCGTAGCCGTCGCTGGTGAGGTTCGCGGCGGTCTCCGGATGGTCGAAACGAATGCCCATGTCCACCGACGCCACCAGCACGCTCGCGCTGCCGGTGGTGATCGCCCACGCGCGCGGCAGATCGAGCATGTTCGCCGACCAGCTCTGCTGCCAGAACCCGGGATCGTTCGGGATTTTGCCCACCACCGCCGCTGATACGCTTGGCGAAGTCGGCGCGGCCGAGGCGGAAAGGTTGGCAATGAACGCCGTCGACACTGGGCGCGGCGCGCCGTCACGGACCGAGACCAAGCCGTCGCGCTCGACCCAGGCCACGCTCGGATCGGCACGCAAGCTCGCCATCACCGCGTCGATGCGCGTCGTATCGTCGACGCGGAGGCGCGCCGCGAGAATCGCCGGCGACAGCTCGGCGTCGCTGATCGGCAGCGTCGAGC